>JBHLKC010000285.1:0-4544 GCA_048887065.1 Candidatus Hodarchaeota archaeon | reverse complement strand
TATTGATGCTCGTGATCAATTCCGATTTGTTAGTGATTTAACAATACGAGGAAAAAAAGCTTTATTAGATTTGGATGCAAGATTTGCTAGAGTTACACAAGCTACAAATTCTGAATAATTGGTTAATATTTTCTTCAATGTCCACCTTTATGTCAAAACTAATGTGAGGCCATAAAAAAGTAATGAACTTAGAATTATTGTAATAATTACTCCCACAATAACACAAATTATTGCTGTAAAAGCACCTTTCCCAATTGCGACCATTAAAACATAAATTGAAACAGCAATAAGGTATAAAATAATTATAAACCATATGATAAACAAATCTGGTAGTAAATAAAATATTAAGGCAATAATCCATGTGATTGGGACTGTAAAACCCATAACCCGTAAAATTTCACCAAATGATGTTTCACCTCCAAGGAGGTTACCAATGATTGCGATACTAAAGTAAAGAAGTATTGTAGTTGTAAATGCCCAAAAAGTTTCTTGAATGACCTCATTTAAGGGGGGATTCAATCCTGTTCCTGGCCCAAAGTATGCCGAGAGAAAAATAATAAGTGCTTCAATAATTAAGAAAAACCATGCGTACTTGTTAAATGCTTCAGTTTGTTCAATTTCTTCGACTGACGACCGTCTAAAAAAAGCAGTTCCAATAATTAATTTCAGTACCATTTCATTCACCTGAAGAAAGTCTTAGAAATCAAGAATTAGTAAAGAAGATAAATATTTTATGGTTTAGTGATGATAAATTAAGCTGATTCGTTAAAATAGCGAAATTTTATACTTTAGGTATCTAGCAAGCGCTGAAATGGTTTACATCATACCAATCCTAACCAATTATGTTATTATATTATAATTAAAGTCTTGAAAAATAGTTTGACTATCAACCTTTTCTCTAAATCCTGAAATCATCGAAAAGAGTTAATTTTACTATTAAAACAACCAAGAATATTCAAAAATTATTTACCTGATAAAATATCCCTTAAAGTATTCTGATTTGAACTTGGAATTCGTATTACTATTTTATTCAGTTTTCGCTTAGCCAGAAAAGCAAAGCTTATAAAAGGATTTTTTCTAATATTAGAATAATTCCATTTAATATTAATAAGCTGAATAATAATATATAGGATATTAAGGGTGAAGATAATTTGAATAATCACATAATTGAAGGATTTAAACATGCACCAGGGGTTCATTGCACATCCTCAGCCATTAGGAATATTTTTGAGTTTCATGGTTTTCCAATTAGTGAAGCAATGATTTTTGGGCTCGGAAGTGGTCTGGGATTGGGATTCATGAGGTTTAAGGGCATAGGAGCATCAATTGGAGGACGACAGTATAACTTTGAAGAGAATCTGTGCAAATCTCTAAATATCCAACTTACTACGTTTCAGACAACGAATCCAGAAAAAGGGTGGCAACAGCTTAAATCAATGTTAGAAAAAAACATTCCTGCTGCTGTAAACTTGGATATGGCATATTTACATTATCAAGAGTTACCAGAGGGATTTCATTTTGGACAACACGCAGTTGTGGTCTGTGGTTATAATCCTACAAATTCTACTGTTCTTATAGCTGATACACAATTTCCAGATATTAAAGAAGTTGCACTTAATGATTTAGAGGCTGCTAGAAACTCCAATTATGATCGATATATGGATCCGAGAAATTTTATTTACGAATTTGACTTTCCTGATAAACTACCAGATTTGAAAGAAGTTATACCTTCAGCTATTCGGTTAAATGGTAAGAATATTCAAAAAAGGAGTAGACTGATGCAGATATTTGGGATAACAAGTGGTATTGATGCAATTTCAAAATTTTCAAAATCCCTTGCATCTTGGAGCAATTTAATGGCAAAAGAATTAGAAAATCGAAGTCGGGATACAGCAGGATTCATCTCTGATTATGGTACTGGTGGTGGGTTATTCCGTTATCTTTATGCTCGCTTTTTACAGGAAGCAGCCGTTATCCTAGAGGATGATTTGTTGAAAGAATTAGGACAATCATATAAAGAACTCGGTGATAGATGGGAGGAAATATCGAAAAAATTACGAAATATACCTCAAATTTCTAAAGAAGAGATGACCCAAACTATAGAGACTATCCAGCACGAATTGAATGAGATAAAATCACTAGAGCTTCAAAATGCACTTAAATTACAAAATTATTCAGGTTAGCTTATGAATCCTACTAAAAAGGAACAGAAGAAAAAAGAACTGACTGAAAACGAGCTTTTAATCCTTGGTATGACATTTCCATTTGAAGAAAAAGGAATCACAGGGAAAGATATGGAAATCCTTATTGAGGAAAGAGACGTCAGACGGTGGACTAATATCGGTTTCTCCAGTATATATTATATATTAGACCAGCTTGAAAGGAAGAAACTTCTAGTGTCTCGATCTGATAAAATGGGTCACGCTAAAAGAGGTGCTCCCGCCAAACCGTATTTTATTACTGACAAAGGAAAAGAAGTTTTAAGAAAGTCAATCAAAGAGTACTTGAGTGAAAGACTAGAATATAAGGAATTTATGATTGTTCTCGCAGTTAGTCAAGCATTAAACCATGAAGAACTGGTTCCCTGCTTAATAGAGTATAGATCGATATTAATTAATTGGTTAGAAGACCAATTGAGACCCAGATACAAGAAAGTAAAATCTGAATATCCAGGAGAATTAGCTATCCATATCTGGGGCATTTTCAATCATTCGATAACACTTCTTGAAGCAAATATCAAATTCTTAGGTCACTTAATTGAGATGTACGAACAAAGCATCACAAAACAGTTGAACTATTTCTCATAATCTTCATTTTTTACACAAGATTGACCAATTATGTTTTTATTATTGGATGATTTACGTCTTATGTGACTCGTTCAAAGGTGAGAAGCGTTGAGACGATTTGTGATAGGGGGAAACTGGAAAATGCAAATAACCCAAGTACAAAATGCTGTTAGAATTGCCAAGGACATCTTAAAGGGATTAAAACAAACACATGTGGATGTCTTCATAGCTCCTTCCGCCAATGCTCTTTACTCAGTTGGTAAAGTGATTTCAAATTCAAAATTAAGCTTAGCTGGGCAGAATATCCATTACTTTGAGGAGGGAGCTTTTACAGGCCAAATTTCCATTCTCTCCTTGATTGATGCTGGTTGTTCTTTCGTTTTACTTGGACATTCAGAACCACGACGAATATTTGGAGAAACTGATAAGTTAATCAACTTAAAAGTCTTAAAAGCAGTTGAGAAAGGAATTAAGCCAGTTTTGTGCATTGGGGAATCGGCAAAAGAGCGTGAAGAGGGGCAAACAACGGAGATTATTCAGATTCAGCTGGAAAGAGGGCTTAGAGGACTTACAGCACAACAATTGTCCAATGTAATCATTGCTTATGAACCTGTCTGGGCTATAAACAATAAATTCTTAAACCCAGATACAGAAATCAAGCCTGCGACACCAGAACAGGCCTCTGAAGCCCATAAATTTATACGAGATTGGATCAGTTCAAATTTTGAGTATGAACTCGCAGAAAACATTCCAATTATTTATGGAGGGTCAATGAACCCATCAAATGCAAAAAAGCTTCTGGAATTAGAACATATAGATGGTGGTCTTATTGGTGGCGCGTCTTTGATAGCAAATTCATTCTTACAAATTATTCAACTCGCAGAAGACTTAAGTTAGAAGAAAAATTAATCTTCATACCGTTGAATATCTTAGGAACTTAATACTGAAAATAGAAAAGAAATAGTCAAAAAAAAAAGGAGAAAGGGAAAGTAATTTTATTCAGGGCTTTTCTTCTAAACTTATGATACTGGAACCCATTCAACCCAACCTGAAAAGGTTAAATCTCCATAAGTAATAATGATTGGGTAATATCCAATAGACTGGGGAGGAAGATAATATCTGAAAGGTAGATAAACAAGGAAGGTACCTGGTAGATCCTCCATCTCTCTAATAACAATATCATCATAACGCCAACAGTCGCTCTTGTCTATGTTTATTCCATCAAAGCTCAGATATATTTCAAATTCTTCAGCAGTAGAGACTAACTCTGCTTTCCTCGCATCGATATCTTCAGGGAAAACGTATTTGTATCCCCACCCAAAACCTATTGTAAGCCATGTACCAGTGGGGATAGTACCAGAAAAGAGATCAGGCAATAAAGGGACATAATAATACCCTCGGGCATACGGAGGGTACGGAGGGATACTCAAATCTTCATGGATATGGGGATTAATCTTTTGAACCCCATTACCTTGAGGAAGGGATGAATCCACAGAAAAAATCGAACCACAACTCCAAATAAGAACTATACAAATAATAGAATAGATTATCTTTGTCTTTTTCATGTTCTCTTTTGCTCCTCTTTTGTGAAGGTAACAGGTTCCAACATTAGACTAATATAAAAATATTTTCATCAGATTCTTAACCAGATAATTACTGGAAATAATACAGAGAATAAATTCTATGATCTCACTGTGCTCCTTTTTACCTTCTTTATTTTCATGAGAAAATGATTGTCGAGTTTTTTAACTTCCGTCT
>JBHLKC010000284.1:0-4545 GCA_048887065.1 Candidatus Hodarchaeota archaeon | reverse complement strand
ACGTGAGGCTATGATGAAACCTGAAATACAAGAAAGGGAAAAGATGCGCGACATTGCCTACATCTATAGCTTCCTAGGTACAATCTTTGATAAGTTAGAAGAGACGGAATTAGCACAACTCTGTAGGTACAATTATCAAGAGATTAGTCAATCTTTCGCGCAAGTACAAGCAGAAGACGGAAAAAAAAATATCAGGAAGACGATAAAACAGGTTAAAGGCTATATAAATCAAGGCAATTATAACAAAGCAAAAAAATGGATGTTAAATCAGTTTAAACGACTTGATACTGCAGTTATAAAAGAGACGGGAGAGTTCAATGACTATCTGAAACTATTAGGATCTTTATACGATTATTAGAACCCTTCGTTCATCTTCAATGCAGTATTATCAAGGATTCTTTTCCAAGAATGTTTAGAATCCTCTATTGAACTCCTCAACATTTTCTAAACTCAAGGACTTCCAATTTTATTGTTTAATAGGTCGAATCCGTGATAATAACTCACTGAGGCCTGTAGGGAGGGAAGAGAAGACTTATTTCACGAGCTCAAAACCAGATCTTATATGACTACTCTAACCTTCAGAGGGTAAGTAAGTCTTCACTAAGGATCCCCGTACAATGCTTAAATACTCGAAACGCCGCGTAGCTGATTCAACTCACATTTGCTCAAAGAAATGAAACGAAAGAAGAGGGGATAATTTTTGGAAACTGATATACAAGAACTGAAAAAAACAATAGAAATGCTTTCTGACACTATTTTGACCACAACTAAAAAACTAAACCAAAATATTAATCTTATAAAGGCTAGTTATGTAGAAGATGTAATTGGAAAAATGAATAATTTGTCTTTAGAACTGAAAAATATCGTAGCTGACTCAGCTGAAAAAACGAAAGATCAATTCGAATCAAACATTGCCAATTTTATAATGATTAATGAAGAACTCCAAAAAATTGGGAATAACTTGGATGTACTGGTTGAAAATCAAGCTGATCAGCTGAACACACTTTCTCAGCTAAGAGACAGTACCAATGCAATCATTCAAGTCGAATTAACTGCATTGAGGGATCGAGTAGGAATACATTTGGAAACTAGTTTAAAAGAACTGAAAACAGTAGTAGTAGAACAAAGAATTGACCTAGAGAAGAACTATCATAATCTTGTAGAGACAGGGAAGCTCACAACAACAGCAATCAACAGTATGCCTGATCTGATAGAACAGAAATTAAATACTATTGCTCAAAGTCAAAGCAAGGATATAAGAAAAATGGCTGCGTTAGTGGTCAAAGAAATAAAAGATATAGGCAGTAGATTAAATATTTGTCCTCATTGTGCGAAAAAAATTGAGTGAAGTTTTATTTGGAATTCTATCAACTTCAATCCCATACTCTTAGTATAGTCATACTTTAGTCCTTAAATTGAATGTACTGAAGTTAATCTAAACGAAACAGGTCCATAATAAGGGCATATGAATAAATACAATTGATTTCTAACTAAATTTGAACCTATTTCGTAATTTATTCAAGCATTAGATATAAATAGAGACCAGGGTTAATTTTGCCATTAGATTAGAGATCAGGGGATTAAATTTTCAAAGAACATAAATTAAAGGAAAAACCAGTCCGAAAAGTGCTAAGAGTACTGCCATCACTAAACCTAACACTGACCATTTAGAATATGTTCGTTCTTCCTCATCCTCTTTTCTTGTTCTTTTTTGTACCGCTGAAATAAGAAGAGCTGCGATTGTGTGGATAGCTACTCCGATCGCAAAACGATCAGCATTTTGATCATGATCATTCGCATCATTTACGATTTCGTTTATATTGTTTTGAAGTTCCCAGATAGATGAATATAATAATTTTGTTGGCCAATACTGTGCTTGAATGTAAAATGTTTGATGATAGGGATAAGATTGAATTAAAGCACTATTCTCGAATAACATATACATTTCTTGATGTGTTAAAATTTGGATAGGGATCTCATCCAGACTTTCCCAAAGATTTAATTCTAAGGAATGGTTATATCCCTGTTTCTCTTGTGTAGCTATAACATATGGCTCCGAGCTCGTATTAAAATGGGAAAATAATCTCCAAGAAAAAAGAGTTTTGGCGTATTCCGTTGATTTGTTTAAAGCAAACAGAATTCGGCTTACATATGCCATTTTTTCAAGAGGTGTCAAAGTACTATTGATTACAGCTAATTCTGTATCTATTTGAATGGCCTTATATCCATACATTTTATAGGTCTCTAATATATCTCTTTCAAATTGATAACGAGTTTCAGATTCAGATTGCATACGACTAAGTGTAATCGAAAGGTTTTCTACTTCTTGTTGTAGTTTTGCAGCTTCCGAAGAAAAATAGTTGTATAACACACCTGAGAGGGCTGCACTAATAGATATCAATAAAATTAAAATGGTAGCAAAGTTTATTTTAAATTTCATAATAACTTCCTCCTAATTTTTCTTTTATGTTGAGCTGAGTATTAAAACTCTCAGAATATTAAAAATTTGTAAACATAATATGTATATTACGCATTATATGTGTAATAGCAACGGGATAGTTTGGATTTATCTCAACAGCTTGTTTAAAATGTTTTACAGCCTCTTTGAACCGTATGAAAAAAGTTTAGTTTATCCTAACCCGTTTTTCATTCGTAACCATTTGGTCTTGATAAACAGAACTAGGTCGGAAGGAAATATTCTTAGCTACAGGAACTCCAATAGCGGGGGACTATTCACTCTATAAGTTCTACGAGAACAAGGATTGTGAAAATTTAGGAAAGAACGGATAAAAATACCAGCAAGGATGAATAGAATAATGAAAGCGATTGTATTAACGAAATTAGGTGGGCCTGATGTTTTAAGAGTTCAGAATATTCCAAAACCAGTTATAAACACTCCAAATGATGTTTTGGTCAAAATTAAGTTTTCTGGTTTAAATTTCGCCGAGATTCTTGCTCGAAGAGGACTTTATAAATGGGTTCCATCAAAAAAAGGATTTATCCTAGGGATGGAAGGATCTGGTATTATAGAAGAAGTTGGAAAAGAGGTCACCCAATTTAAAGTAGGAGATCCAGTAATTGTGGCAAGAGGGTTTGGGTGCCATGCTGAATATGTTGCTCTAGAAGAGAAATACATTTTTCCTGCAATACCAAGATTTTCTTTAGAACAGAATGCAGCCTTTCCAGGGTCATTCATGACTGCATATATCGCTCTAGTGAAAATGGCCCGTGTTGAATCAGGTGAGACGATTCTAGTACAGGCAGCAGCTGGAGCTCTGGGAACAGCAACCGTAATGCTAGCAAAAGCTCTAGGGTTAAAAGTTGCTGGAACTGCTAGTAGTACGGAAAAACTCACTACACTACACAAATTAGGTATAGATTTAGCCATAAATTACTCTAAAGAGAACTTTAAAGAATATATAATGGAATGGACTGATAATAAAGGAGTCCATGTAGTCTTAGAAAGTGTTGGAGGAAAAATATTTAGCGATTCTCTTCAATGTCTGTCTCCAATGGGTAGATTAATATTTGTTGGTCTTAGTAGTGTTCGATTTAGCAAATTTAACCCTCTAACATGGTGGCCAACATACAGATTAATTCCTAGAGTTAACTTACTAGACATGTTAGGCAAATCTCAAGGAATCCTAGCTTTTCATGTAGGTCGATTGCTTGATGACAATTACACGGAAATAAGAAAAATATTTGTGGATTTAGTGGATTTTATACAACAACATAAGATTTCCCCCGTTATTGGTAGAATTTTTCCCTTTGAAGAGGTTTCAAAGGCGCATCGAATGATTGAATCAAGAAATAACATTGGTAAAATTCTCCTTAGGACAGAGGGATAGTACCCTCTTGCTGAAATTTGATAGGTTTCCAATGATATTCTTTTATGATATTTAAGATGATTAAACCTCTTTTAATCAGGAATCTAGCAATTTAGCAAGAAGATAGGAGACAAAAATTCTGATTATTTTGAAACTCCTTCCACAGGTGAAATGTGCGGTCATTGTGCTAATGATCTCTCGTTCAGTAAAGTAGGGGGCTCAGTATTACCACACATGACTGGGGGGGGCTAAGACTTTTAATGGCTATAAACAGCCCTAACTCGTGAAATAATAGATGTTATCACTTAGTTCTCAAATAAAACGGTTAATTAGTAATCAAATCATAGAAATAAGTAGATAAAGTGGTATGGAGGACAAATACACACTTCTAAGGAGAGAAAGTATTTCGGGTGTTACGGGTATTTCGTAAGCCTTAAATACGTAGGGTACGTAGGTTACGAATGAGTTTCACGAATCAATCAAACTCACCTAATTCAACAAAAAGAAAAAAAAGTGATTTAAAATGTCAGATTTTGAAGATTTAGACTTCGATTTAGAAGAAAAAACGACTATCAAATCCAAAACTCCTACGCAATCCAAAACTCCGGCGTCTGGGGTTTCTGTAGGTCCTAAGAAGAATGTTTTTTTTAAGTCTACTGTAGGGCCTGAGCGCACTGAAAAACTCTCTGTTGGGGAAAATACACCTGTTAGAGATGTC
>JBHLKC010000283.1:0-4586 GCA_048887065.1 Candidatus Hodarchaeota archaeon | reverse complement strand
GTTTAATTGAGCTTTTAAAACCTTCAATAATATCTTTATGTGTTTTCTTAATAATCATAGAAATGATACAAGGTTGGCTAGATGGGATCAACATTAGATTTTTTCCCGATTATCACTATCCTCAGCGTAGGAGGTGGTCTCTACTGGCTTTTAAATAAATTTAAACCTTGTACATTCCGGAAAACGGAATATTTCAATATTTTTCTATTAATTGGCTCTTTTTTTCTTGTAATCCCCCTTACTTGGATTGGTATTCAACCAAATGGAGTATTAAATTTCTCTTTATGGAATTATTCAATTGACTTGTTTGATTTCGGAGGATGGTGTTTTTTCTACCTTGTGCTTGGTTTGATAATAGCCATAATAGCAGGTTACTTCTTTTTACGAAAAACTCTGAAAAATTTGGAACATTTTTCGCCCGACTTGACTATTATTAAAGATTATAGAATTCTTTTGATCGGATTTCTTCTTCTGGACTACTTCGTACTTGAATTGATCCTACCACTTCGCGGTTTTGATGCTTTATATTATTACTTCCCTGAAGCTGAAGTGTTTTCCCGAGCAGGAAGAATAACAGAATTTAACTATCTATCATTTTTGCCTGTCGTAAAAAGCCCCCTCCAAGTTCTTTTGTTTGTGTACTCCATTTATGCCACAGATAATTATTCATTTCATCTTATTCCATTTCTCTTCCTACTTGGATTAGTTTTGTTAAATTATGATTTCTCTTTAGAATTATTCAATAATAAAGCCATTGCTTACAGTGCTGCGATTTTTACATTAGTTCTTCCCTTCATTTATTGGATGATGAATTATTGGGCTTTCTATCAAGATCTATACCTTTGCTATTTTTTTTCGCTGACCTGTTATTTTAGTTTAAAGTGGTATAAATCGCCAGCAAATTCTAATCTAGGATTATACATCTCGATGGGCGTGATTCTTTCACTATTTACTAAAATTACAGGATGGATACTTCCAATAATACTCATTCTATGGCTTCCAACAGAATTAAGAGGGAGAATTATAAGATTGGGTATATTGATAATTTTAGGTTTATTCTTAAGTTTTCAGGCAGCAACGCGAATATTTATTGGTGTTTCTTTACCTATCTTTATCTCATTCCTTTTAGCAGCTTATCTAATCTTAAAAGAAAAATCTTCAAGTCCTTCAACCAGGAAAATTACTCAATTTATACCAATTGCTCTCGGTGTACTTTTTGGAAGTTTCTGGTTGATTAATCGCATTTCTTTATCAAAATCTGTCTGGGATGAAATTTATCAACAGTTTCTTCAGATAACTTTTACACTAAAATGGGTTTATCCCCAACAACCACAAGAGCCACTATTACATACTCTTGAAACTGTTCACCGAGTAAATTTCATTTCAGCAGCAGCAATTCTTTTCCTAGGGACATGTTTTGTATTACCTTGGATCATCCTCAAACTATATGCTCTTAAGGATTACTCCTCCATAATAGCTCCTCTCATTTGGATCCTAATATTTTTTGCAGTTTGGTCGGGATATTACTTAAATAGCTCTATTCGATATTTAGCTCCCATTGTGACTCCAATAATATTATGCACTTCTTGGGGATTCTTTCAATTAACAAGAAAAATTAAAAGTAAGGCGAAGCAACAATTCCTTGAAATCTTATTCTATTTTCTTGGATGTTTGAATTTTTATTACTTAATACCTTTAGAATCCCTTATTATTTCAAATCAAACTCAGGAGTATATTGGCCGTGTCTATAATCAGGCTGCATTAAGCTATTATTCGCATCCAGAGATTCTTGTTATTCAAGCAGTTGGATTTACTCTCCTAATCCTTATTTTTGTCAATTCAGACCTAGTAAAAACCCAATGGGTTCATGCTTTCTTAGATAAAGTATCAAATCTGATGAAAGGATTCAAATTACGGTGGATTCAAGCAGTATTTCTTTTTGTCATCATAATAATACCTATATTGGTACAATCGTATTTACTTCTATATACACAAGGAGATTTTGCTGAATTTCATGCTATACATGAATATGAGTACAGAAAAGAATATCAGGACATTATAATAGTACTCCAACAACAGAATCAACCACTTACAGCGATATTAACTGTTAGAACTCCTGGATTTCAATTTTTTGCGAAGCAGCCAGTAATTGATATTTATTATCAAAGAGATCTTTTTCTAGGAAATCCATTTTTTACTAATAATAATTTAACTGAAATAGTTGATATCCTTCGAAATCCCTTGAATTACACTATTCAAACAGACTTTGAACTCGATATACCTGTTCCCATTAAATTCATTGTTGTTCCAGCGTCAGCAAACCTTTATTATAACATTTATAATAATGATATAAAGGTGGGTTCAATTCTTTTTCAGTCTTTGGATGTTAATAATACTATCTTCAATCGTTTATATAACAACTCTGATTTTGATTTGTATGAAGTCTTATTTTAATCTTTTTTTCCTTTTTCAATAGTTTAAAATGAAAACGTCCATGATTGCTAGGGAGTTCTTTACAAATATATTTAAATTTGAAATTAAACTAATTCCTGAAATAAACTCTCTAATTTCTTATAGTTATCATCCCAATTTGCTCGTCTTAATGTAATTTGCTTATTCATCCTCGAAAACTTTTTTCTTAGCTTCAAATCCACTATCAGCTGCTTAATACAACTTTTAAGCGCCTCTTCATTTTGAGAAGGAAAAACATACCCATTATAATCATGTTTAACCCATTCCAGTATCGCAGGTATTTCAGACACTATAACAGGAAGTCCCATGGCCATTGCTTCAAGAAGAGAAAGCGATGTTCCATCACTAATAGAACTTGATATGTAAATATCTGCAGCAGCATAATAGAAAGGAAGAGAATCTCGAGGTACAAACCCAGGAAAATGGACTACTTCTTCAAGGCCATGTGATCGGATGAAATTACGAAAATCATTGTTAAGTGAACCAGTACCACATAAAATTACACGTAGATCAGAAAATTCCTTACATAAACTTGGTAATACATTCAAAAATGTAGATACATTATAAACAGGTTCAAAACTTCGTGTCATAATGAGAATAATGTTGTCTCTCCATCCTAACTGCGCTCTTAAATTGAATCCTTGGATTGTTGAATTGAATATATCTAATTCAACTCCCCAAGGTATAACAGAAATATCCTCCAAATTCCTCTTTGATAAATCAGCTATTGTCTTTTTAACATGTTCAGCGTCACATGTTATTTTATCTGCTCGGTTAATAACCCAGTTACTACCTTTCTTCAAAAAAATGTTCATAAAGGGGTATATTAAGACATCTGATCCCCATGGCATCAGTAAAAAGGGGTGATAATTTGCTAAAGCACAGATGAATCCATCTGTTTGTATCCATCCACCAAAGAGAATGTCAGGTTTAATTTTTTTTATAATCTGTTTCAGTAAAATGGTACCTCTTATTAATGTAAGAAAAGATTTTATACTAAAGAAACCTGGAAGCGAAAGATTAAAAGCATAAAATGAAACTAAAGGATGCTGCTTACAAAAATCAACTGGAATATCTTTAAGAGAGACAAAGTGGACTTCGTGCTTTACCTCCATCTTCCGAAGGAAACGCTCAGTGTGAGAACCGCAGTTACTTTGTACAAAACAAATTTTCATTCTTTTGACCTTATTTTTGCTCAGAAAAATCCTTTTACTGCTTTCTAAACCATTCAATATAACGTTTCATTCCTTCTTCAAACGTTGTCCTTGGTTCCCAATTAAGATCTGTTTTTGCCTTGTCTATAGACACATTACGATTAATATAGTCTCCTTGTCGTGCTGGTTGGTACTCAATCGTATTGTTATCACCAAGTATATCGATTATTGTCTCTGCTATTCGGTTGAGAGTGATTTCTTCTAGACCATCTATATTGTATACCTGATTCTCTGCTTTTTCAGAGAGGGCACAAACATTTCCTTCTGCTAGATCCTCGACATAGATGAAATTCCTTCCTGAATTTCCATCACCAAAAATGGTTAGGGGTTCTCCTGCTAAAGCTTTCTTAACAAAAATAGGTATAACGGTTCCTTTTCTAGCCCGTGGACCATATGGAATTCCATACCTCAAAATGGTAAATTTTTGACCATATAATGAAGCAAAGTCTTGGATTAGGAGCTCAGAAGCTATTTTAGAAGAGGTATAGGGATGACCAGCCCCCCTAAGAGATATTAGCGAATCTTCAGTGATAAATGAATTTGGAGACGCACCATATACCCATACAGTACTAGCAAAAATAAATCTATCTACATCATACTGTCGACAAGCTTCAAGTAGATTCATTGTACCTATGATGTTGACTTCAGTAGAATAAATAGGCTTTGCTGCATAATGGTTCACGTTTGAAACTGCAGCAAGATGATACAATACATTAAGGTTTTTTAAAGCTTCATGTAATTCCTCAAACTGACAAATATTTGCATTGAAATATTTTACATCATTGCGATGAGGAGGAATGGTATCGATTACTCGGGTCTCATTGCCTTCTTCAATTAATTTATCTACAATATGTGATCCAATGAAACCTGATCCACCAGTTATTCCCACTTTCACTTAAG
>JBHLKC010000282.1:0-4611 GCA_048887065.1 Candidatus Hodarchaeota archaeon | reverse complement strand
ATTTAATCATTCTTACCACCGTTCCTAAAGAAGTTCGATCACGATTATTAGATCGTTCCAAATTTACGAAATCTCAATGGATTTTAACCACAATTGGCAAATTCTTCTCCTTAATAACCATAGTTTTAATTGTATTAACTCCTTTAGCTATTGGGTCAATAGAATTAATTGCTGGAATCATTCTATTTTCTTTAGGGATGATAGGAGAAATGATAGCAGTATATAACTTTAAGATGACCCCCCTAGACGAACCTGTGACCCAAGGCCTTTATAGAATTTCTCGAAACCCTCAGGAAACAATGCTTACTCTTGCTATATTAGGTGCTTGCTTTGCTGTGGGATCGATAATTACAATCATTGTATTTGCAATTTCTAGAATGTTCAATCATTTTCAGATTCTTGCACAAGAACAGGCATGTTTACAGGAATACGGACAAGCATACCAAGACTATATGAATGAAATCCCAAGATACTTTCTGTTTTTTTAATTCATTTTATCCAGTATCATTCCTATTTTTTTCGTGCGACTATCAACCATTCCACATTCATGCCATTGGGTGACTCATTTTGTCGACCTTTTAAGAGACGTGGCGAGAGGATTTCGTCATAACCAAATTCTTCAATTTTCATTCCTAAATCTAGGAAAAATTCAGAGAAAATTGCATGACAAGGAATTTGATATCCTAAAACTGTTGGGTTACCAATGAACAGTGCAAATATACCGTCTCGCTTAAGGTAACCATATAGCTTTGAGATAATAGAATACATATCATAAAAATAGTTGTATGTCATTAATGGATACCTACTAGGTTTTCCATACTTCTCTTTTTCCTTATTGTCAAGGATTTCAGTAATAGTTATGAATGAATCAATATTTTTTAATTTCTCTTTGATAATAACTGAATCAGTATCTTTTTTAGTACCCAACTCCTTTTTTGTTAATTCTTTTACATCTGTATCATTGATTAAATTCAACCAGTATAAATCTAATTTTGTTGATCTCATATATTCCTGAGCGTATATGTAAGGAGGAGAAGTTATAATTAAGTCTATAAACTCTCCTTCAATAGGTGATGTGAAAGTTGATATATCTGTGTTTCCTAAACATATTATTTTCTTTTTACTCTCATCTTGGCTTCGAATATTATCCCTTGTGAGTTCATATTCATACGCAGGGATGATATTGTGTTTCTCGAGGATCTGTGTTAAATCTAACATCTGCTTATAATAATCAAGAAGTTTTCTTTGAAATACTTCATAGGGAAAATTGGAGTCTCTCCTATATCTCTCTTGTAGCTTTTCAACTTCTTTTATCCTTCTCTTTGATCGAAATAATTTAGGAATATCTCTCGCTCCATAAGATAAATATCGTGCGATATATAAGGCTGCTAATTTCGCTAAGTTTATGAAACTGTCTGGATAGATGTTTTCAACTGAATAGATGAAACCCCAGATTTTTACTAGAATGTTTTTGAAATCTTGAGTGTACCAATGATTAATATTATTCCAGTTTGGATAAAAAAATTCATTAGAAGCTTTCATTGATTCGATAAAATTATTCAAATCTACTTCAACAAAAGATTGTGTTTTAGCTTTACCCTCTTTTAAAAATAAATCTAATGGTATTGAATTTGTTTGTGTCAATTTGAAATCTAAAATTTGCGTTTTAACTTTTGTGAGAAAGTTCGTTATAGGATTTATATCAATGCAAATACTATTATGACCCATGTGGAGCGCTTCAACTACTGTGGAACTACTACCCGCAAAAGGATCTAAAATGACTCGGTTTTTCTTTTTCAAGTATTTAGAAATTATGTAAAAAGGAACATGGGGAATGAACTTAGCAGGATATGAATATAGATTATGAGTCAGATAATTCACTGGAGGGATTTGATTACTCAATGTCCTTTTGAAAGCAAAATTTGTTATAGGAATGGATATTTTCAGGTTTTGCATTCTCCAGGAATTATTTATTTGGTTAATAAGGGGAATTAAGACTTTTTTACTTTAGGATCCAAAAATTGTTGTAGAGAGGTTTGACTCTCGGATGGAATTTTGATTTTTTTATTATAAGCATCAAAATATTCATCTAGAAAAGGTAGTGATAGGCCTTGGTTTGCTAAAACATCTCTTAGAATTGTCATTTGAATGTTTTCCTTTTTAGAAAACTTGAACATCCCCTTATCTTGAAGATTGTTGAAATTTAGATCTCTAGAAAAACTTGTTAGTAAATCAGCTGAAAGTTCAAGATGAGGTATTAATGTTATAGGGCTTGGTTGAAAAGTGCTTTCAAGAATTTTGCTCTTTATTACTGATTTTCTAGGGAATTTTTCATAACCAATTCCTACTTTATTCAAAACATGTGCTGCAGCTAGTGTGGTTCCAGTTCCCGCGAAAGGATCAAGTACTCTTTCCCCACCTGCTAGTTTTATACATCTATAAGGTAATTCGATTGGAAAAGGTGCTTCATGACCTTTTTTGATCGTTGCTCCCGTCGTTTTAGAATAATTTATTAACCAGACATTTCCAGCATCTCTTAGATCTTCATCTCCATACCGGCCAATATTAGATTTATCTGCATATGGAATACCAATTGCCTTTGGATACATTCTATATTTCATTCGGTCTTTGATCAGTACATATATGTTCTCCCAGAGATTGTTTAATCGCTTATTTCCTCCTGTTGGTGTGTAATGCCCTTTTCCTAGCAAAGACTTTATCCAAATGATTGTTTGAAGACGAATAAAACCCACATTACATGCAAGCTTAACAACCTGTTCACTTAATCCTTGATCTGAGGCTGCATCTCCAATATTTAAGAAGAAAATCCCCCGTGGATTAAGAACTCTATAACATTCTCTCCAAACTGTAGATAAAAACTCAAAATATTCATCCTGTGGTTTTTTGTCATTATATACTAGACCTGAATCATCAGAATATTTCTTGTTCCTATTATAGGGAGGAGAGGTTATAATTACATCAATTGTGTTATTCTTAATTTCAGACATGTTCTCAGAGCTTTTATAATAAATAATTTGATTGTCAAACTTATCATATAGAACCATCTCAATTCCCAAGTTTATCTCGTAAGTATAATATATCTTCTTATTATTAAAAGCCTAAAGGATTCAAAATTTTTTATGATTTTTATAATTTTCAGATTTCTTAAATTAGGAATGTTGGATAATGATAACAGAGATTAATTTTGCTTAACCTAGTAAGCATTGTTTTCTTAATAACGCTTCAAATTAATAAAAGTCATGATCTCAGGAAAGAAAAAAAATTAATATTCACTTTTTCTAATAAGGAAATTCACACGATATATGCTTGTTTTCACATCATAAGGCTTAAAGAGGCAGTAATTTAGCTGAATTTCATTAACCTTATTTTTATGTGGTAATAAATTGAGCATTGCATCGTAATAAAAAAGTAACGTGGAAAAAAATGTCAGAATCTCAAGAAAAAGAAGACATTGAATTGAAAGAAGTAAAAATTAGTGAATTATCCCCTTTTGACCGTAGACTTCAAGTAACTTTCGTTGTTATTGAAAAAGGGGAATCACGAACAATAACGAGTAAAAAAACGAATGAAGAACATACACTAGCCGACATAAAAGTCGGTGATGATACAGGCACAATAATTTTAACTCTGTGGGATGCTACGATCGATCAAGTTTCTGAAGGTTCTACATATGTTGTAAAAAATGGTTACATTAATGTTTTTCAACAACATATGAGATTAGCTCTCGGAAAATGGGGTACTCTCGAAGAAAGTGAAAAAACGATTGAATTAGATAAGGTCAATATGGACAACGATAGATCTGAAGAAATTCACGAAGATCGAAGACGTCGAGGAAGGAGAAGACCCCGTCGTTCCCAAGGGTATTCATCATACGATCGGGATCAATCCAACTCTGGAAACCGATATTAATCTATTTTTAGTATATTTTCTCCTCACCTCTTTTCTTTATTAACAAATTCTTACTCTTAAGTTATTCAATACTCATATTGAACATTTCTCTTCAAACTCTTCACTCGCCTCAAGGATTCTTTTTTTCAATCACCACGGAGTCCACATTTCATATCTATGGCTAGAATTCTCTTTTTCAAAAAGTTATAATGTATTTCATAGAATGGATAAAACCAATTCAACAATAATGACAAATCTAATCTTAAAAAAGTAAAAAAAAAGGTTAAGAAAGCAAATTATGCTTTTCTAATTGTACTTATCTTTTATAGGATTTATCAAAAGAGAATAATAATGACAATTGAGACAGATATAACTTAGATGTTCACGACCACGTTTCCAGTTTATTTTCTCTATGAATAATCTTTTTATCCGAAATCATTGTGATTCGGCTTATTTTATCAAATTAGAAGCATTTCTTAGCGCTACTTCAGCATTTTTAACTGTATTCTCAATGATATCTGATACACTCTCAATTTTGTCAATTAAACCAATGCTTTGTCCAAGAAGAACAGCCCCATCGATGATGTTACCCTCATAAGCTAGTTCGTAAGCTCTAATGGTCTTAGCTATCTCATCAACATCGAAAGCAGCTTCTTGAGCCATTTTCTCTTCTTTGCTGGAAACAGGTTTATGTTGCAGCGC
>JBHLKC010000281.1:0-4655 GCA_048887065.1 Candidatus Hodarchaeota archaeon | reverse complement strand
CCAGTGAGAGGTGATCTGGTCACAACAGAGTACCTACCAGTACTAGGGGATGAGGTTCCCGTCATTGGCCCTGTCATGAAGATCAATTTGTTTTCAATACCTAATGGGTCTGTTCCCTCTTGAACCTCATCATATAAATATTTCGTTGCTAGTCCCGCTCCTCCGAGATACATTTTAAGCGTTTTTTCATCAGGAAATTCCTCTGTTATTTGCCCAGTCGTTAAATTTATCCGTATTATTTTACCCATATAGCCAAACATCTTAGAAATGCTCCAGGATAGCAGCTCTTCAAATAGTGCTTACTAAAGAAAGATTTTGTCTTCTTCTTTAAAATCACTTTATTTGAATATTGTAAGTTTTGTAGGACATTAATCCTTATTAGAAACAACATTAACATTTAAGATACTGAGATAAAAGGACATTTCACTATTGGTTCAAAAGGAATACTTCAATAAAAATCGTAAAATGATATTTATAGTAAGCCTTCAGGTCCGAATCACTAGAAACATTGAGATTTAACATAAATAATGTATAGGAATGTAATAAAATGTCTGAGAAAAAAAAATTAGTTTTTCCCTCCGAAGAATGGGCACAGGCAAATGTAAAAAAGATAAACTCAAATGAGGCATATGCGACAGCCGCCGTGACCTGGGAAGGAGATTTTCTCTTTGTTATTGAGCCAGATGAATCTGGTCCAAAGGGTTTTGATGAACCCATTGTGATGTATATGGATTTATGGCATGGCAAATGTCGCAAATCATACCTAGTTACACCAGATAATCCCGCCCCAGAGAAGGTTGAATATGAATGGTCTGGTAAATATTCTAACTGGTTACTACTTCTCAAAGGAGAAGCAAAAGATCCTGTAAAAGCTCTTATGCAACGAAAATTTAAATTGAAAGGAAATATGGCTAAAATATTAAAAGCCGTTAAAGCAGCTAAGGAACTTGTCAGATCAGCAACATTAGTGGAAGAAGACTATGAAGTTGAGTATTTGTAATGGGTGTTGTCACAAATGTGGGATTTTACTAGTCCTCAAAAAGTTATTTTTGGAGAAGAAGCATTAGAATATTTATCTTACCAGAAATTTCAACACGTATTTTTAGTAACAGATCCTACAATGAAAGAACTTCATTTTTCAAAAATTGCTGATCAATTAAAAGGAACAAGAATTACAATATTTGATGAAATACCTGGTGAACCCACTCTTGATAATGTACGTAAAGGGGCTAAGATAGTAGCGAATCTTAAGCCTTCACCAGACGCTATGATTGCTTTAGGAGGAGGCAGTGTAATGGATACAGCTAAAGGATTAAGAGCAATGTGGGCTGACCCTGAATTAGATATTGAGGCTCTTGATCCTTTTAAAAGGATGCAGATTAGAGAAAAAACAAAATGTACCATGATTTCAATCCCAACTACTTCCGGTACTGGATCAGATGTAACATGGTCTGCAGTCCTGACGGACCTTTCCGAAACTGTTCCTCGAAAACACTCAGTAGCGCACCGAGAACTCATTCCAGATATAACAATTCTAGATCCAATTTTTACTGAAACTATGCCCATAAAATTGATGACTGGAACAGGCCTCGACGCGTTATGCCATTCAATTGATGCTTATCTTTCTAGTTGGCGAAATGATTTTTCTGATGCTGTTGCTCGACACGCATTTTTACTCCTCTGGCAAAATCTACCAGTTGCATTTAAACAAGCTAAGAGTTCTGGAACCATAAACGTTGAATTACGGGAAAAAATTCATAATGCAGCTACAATGGCTGGGATGGCACAGAGTAATGCCCAAATTATATTATCTCATTGCTTAGCGCACAGTGTTGGCGCAATTTTCAACATCCCTCACTCATTGTGTATCGGAGCAATGTGTTGGTATTCTCTCATGTATAACAGGGATGCCGAGATGCAACGAATTGCAGAACTTGCTCGTTTGGCTGGTTTAGATGGATCCTCCTCCGCTGAATTGGCAATAAACTTAGTTAATTCATTTAAAGAACTCCTTATCCAGCTAGAAATGCCACTCTCTCTTAAAGATATGAATATATCAAGAGAACAGTATGAGGCTAATCGCGAAAGTCTAGTCAATTATGCAGAAAATGATTCAGGGAGCCTCTCAAATCCGAGAGATGCAGATTATAATGATTTCGTGAAACTCTTCGAGTATGCTTATGAGGGGAAGGAAGTCGATTTCTGATAAGCAAATCATCTCATTATGACATTTAATTCTTAGTGAACTTAGAAGAAGCAACCCAAAGAGGATAAGAGTTTTATAGATCCCATTTCTTTTGAAAAATGTTTTATCATGCAAATAAATCATTTGAAACAAAGAAAAAACCTAAATAGTTCTTTTAAATTTGCGTTTTACAAGGAAGCAGTGATTTTACAAATTATTGCTAAAAATACCTAGAATAGTTACTAAATTCATTACATATTCAGTAAGATTTTTATTATATTGAAATCTTTTTCATTTCAAGGCTGGAAAAATATTGACGAGTACAAAACGAAATTCATTTTATTCATTTTATTTTGTACTCCATATCATGTGGTCTTAATTAATTCTTGAAGGATTCCCCTGAGTACCAGCCTAATAATTACTCGTCAAGAAGGAGAAATCCTTTCTCATTCTATCTTAATCGAAAATGTTATTACAACTATTTAGCCCTCCTCTTAAGGGGTAGAATTTTACCATAGTTTAATGCCTCAAATTGAAGTGATTTTCATGCAGAATTCATTAAGTATTAAAGAAGCTTCAGATATGGAAGAAGAAGAGCCTGTGATGATTTTAATCATGGAAGAAAGTGGTTTAACCCTTTTTTCTTGTAGATTCCAGGCTTTCGATCAGATTAATGACCAATTGATCGGTGGTCTCCTAACAGCAATTAATGCGTTTGGAAATGAAATTTTCAAAGGATCAGGTGTTATTGATCATATAGTATGTCAAGATTATACATTAATGATGAGACTGGTAGATTCATTCACTTTTTGTTATGTATTCAAAGGAAAATCACAAGTGACGGCAGTTAACAGACTAGAAAATTTCGTTTTCCAAGTTAGGAATACATTCTCGATTTGGAAGTATTTGATTGAATGTACCAAATCGAAACAAAAATTTAAAATTTTAAGGTCAACAATTATGATGAATATACTTTCAGAAGTATTTCACTTTTGACAAAATATAGTTCAAGTTTAAAACTCACTGAATAAAATTATTCCGGACTTTTTTTCATAATTCTTCATTATTCGTATGATCGATTTTGTGGAGGAGTACTAATATTCTCCTATTGAGATATTAAAAGAGAAGTACATATTCATTTTATTGTTAGAATAATGTTTAGAAATAGTTTCACAATGTAATTTCTCTAATTTTATATATAACTAGCACATCATCTGTACGAGGCACATAATGTGATCAGTCCTGAGGTTAAGACTAGGTCTTCATCAGATAAAATTGTCGTCTTGCTAGTTGATGATGAACCTGACTTTCTGGAATTGTCTAAGCTTTACTTAGAAATGGAAAATCCTAGTCTGAAAATTGACACTTGCACTTTTGTAGAAGACGCTTTGAAGATGCTGGAAAACAATAGATATACGGTCGTTGTTTCAGATTATCAAATGCCTGGGATGGATGGATTAGAGTTTTTAGAAGCACTTAGAAGCCAAGGTAATAATATTCCCTTCATTATATTTACAGGCCGTGGAAGAGAAGAGGTGGCAATTAAAGCCCTCAATCTTGGCGCGGATAGTTATATTCAGAAGGGGGGTGATCCAAAGTCACAATTTGGGATATTGGCTCAAGCTATTATCAAAGAGGCATCACGTAAGCGTTCTGAGGAGAGATTGTATGAAAGCGAAAAAAAGTTTAGGGCTATAGTCACACAATCCCAGGATGGTATGACTCTTACAAATGAAGCAGGTGAGATTATTGAATGGAACGATGCTCAAGCTCAATTAACACAAATACCTGTTTCTGAAGCAATTGGACAAAAAGTCTGGGATGTGCAATACAAGTTGGCTCCTAATGATATTAGAACAGAAAGGTATTATAAACAGTTAAAATCATCTATTTTAAATTGTTTTGAAACTGGAGACTCTCTATGGTTAAATCGTTTGACCGATTATACAATTGAACGCCCTGATGGAACCTATCGATACATGCAACAATTACCTTTCTCTATAAAGACACAAAATGGTATCATGTTATGCAGTATCATGAGAGACATTACAGATCAAAAGCTGAGTGAAAAAGCTGTGCAGAGGACACAGCAACAACTCCAAGATATGCTGGATAATACACCTGCATTAGTATATGTTAAGGACGTAGAAGGCCGTTATATGATGGTCAACAAGCAGTGGCGTGAACAGTCGGGAATTCTGGATCAAGAGGTGGTTGGCAAGACCGATCTTGACCTTTTCCCACAGTATTGTGATGAAATCTGGCAGGAAAATGAAAAACAAGTATTGAGAAGTGAGGAATACACTCAATTTGAGGAAATTAGTAAGAATACTAATCAGGTTTATCTTGCGACTAAATTTATGCTTCGTAATCCCGAAGGGGATGTTTACGCCTTATGTAACAGTTCAATTGATATCACGGATCGTAAAAGAGCAGAGGAAGCGCTACAACTCTCTGAAGAGAAGCTTCG
>JBHLKC010000280.1:0-4681 GCA_048887065.1 Candidatus Hodarchaeota archaeon | reverse complement strand
TTTCACATTCAACGCCCGATGTGGAAGGTAGATCTATTCGAATCTGTTTTTCTTCACGAGTTGCCATCTAATATCCCATAGAATTGAAATGGTGTCAATATGAACAATATTAATTGAACAATAAAAAAAGTACTATCACACTAGTACTATCTGTTTATGCTTAGTTAAACATAATTTTCTCCCTCTATAAGATTTCCCAATTTAATGATATGTCTTCAAAACATGAAACCTGACAATAAGACGAAGTTATTTTTTGTAAAACTTTCTAAACAATATATTTACTCAGATTTTTAGAGTTAGAGCAATTTTATACTTTTGTAAATTAATAAGATTGGTTATTAAGTGTTTTTTCGACATATATTTGGATTAAGTTCATTATCGTTTCAATTGATTTCTCCAAAGCGATTACAGGTACAAATTCTTTCTTACTGTGGAAATTAATTGAACCAGCAAAAATATTAGGAGTGGGAAGGCCCATATAACTCAATCGTGCTCCATCAGTGCCGCCACGGACAGCTTTACGAATAACATCTATACCTGCTCGACGAATAGCCTCTTCGGCATATTCAATAGTGAATGGGACCTCCTCAAGCTTATATTTCATGTTCTTATACTGTTCTTTTAAATCTAGAATAATTTCAGCCTTCGGATTTTGATCTTGAATATCTTTTACAATTTCTTTCATAGATTGCATTTTTCGTTTTAACTCATTAGAATCAAAGTCTCGCAAGATAAAGCTTATACTTGCTTCATTAACCGATCCTTGTACCTTATATACGTGATAATATCCTTCCATCTTCTCTGTTGTCTCTGGTGCCTGATTTTTTGGAAATTGATTTATGATTTCTCCCAATATTCGGACAGCATTGACTAATTTATCTTTTGCATAACCAGGATGGAAGTTGAAACCCTTCACCGTAATAGTACCTCCAGCAGCATTGAAAGTTTCTGATTCCAAAACTCCCATTTCATCACCATCAATTGTGTACCCTACGTCAGCGTTTAATGATTTTACATCTAAAGCGTCAACTCCATGACCTACCTCCTCATCGGGTGTAAATACAATCTTAATAGTACCATGTCTAATCTTAGGATTGGTAACTAAAGTGGCAGCAATAGTCATAATAACAGCAACACCTGCTTTATCATCACCCCCAAGTAGAGTAGTACCATCCGAGGTTACGATATCACTACCAATAAATTTCTTTAAGCTTGGTGTGTCTTCAGGTGATAAAATAAGATCGGGATTTCCAGGCAGAGTGATTCTTCCTCCGTCATAATTCTTAATGACTTGAGGTTTCACATTTTCTCCTGGTTCTTCTGGAGATGTGTCCATATGGGCTAAAAAGCACAATACAGGGATTTTTTCAGCAATTTCTTCTGAAAGACTTGAAGGGATTGTAGCTATAACATAACAGTGCTCGGTCACAGAAACATCTTTCAATCCTAACTCTTTTAATTCTTTCGCTAATAAGTTTGCTAAATCGAACTGATTTTTTGTACTAGGAATTTCAACGACGCCTTCTTTGCTAGTAGTTTGCACTTTTACATAACGTAAGAATCTGTCTAATACTTTTGATGGCATAGATGCACCCGCTTTCCAAATATATTTGTAGGATTATAGATTTTATGGAGACAGTCTAGAATCGAGAATAAATAATAGTATTAATTACATTAATGATTTTATGTCAGCTCGAATGTTTTTAATTTCTCAGTTGGTCATGACATAAAAATGATACAAAATCAAACTGTACTCCAAAAAAAGGAAAAGGAAGAAAAATAAAGGTTTATTTTCCTTAACCTCTAGTGACTGGTAAATATGGTACGAGTAGGGAAGCTAACAGACCAATCTCACGATTTTGGGTATAGACAATCCCAGGCCCAGTATAACGAATTACTATCCCCTCACCACCCAGAAAGAAGCTTTTTGTGCCTCCTACTTTTGAAACTCTGTGCTGTATGTGGGACTGGAAAGCCATCATAACTCCATTGTCGCAGACAAACTCTTGACCCTCGGCTAGTTCATGACGCTCTACAAATCCATACCCGCCCATCCACACATCGCCCTCTCCTTCTGCCATGATTTTTGTCAATACAAGACCTTCTCCACCTAATACGCTCTTAAACCCTCCCAATTTAGACGTTACAGCGATACTTGGAGTTCCACAAATATATGCGTCTCTACTTAACGTCCATTCTTCACCTTTTTCAAGGTGAAGATGAATAATATCACCTGGAGCGCCATGTGCAAAAGCAACCATCCCTGGTGGTGCACCATCAGGGAGAGAAAAGAAGTTCTGGAACATTGATTCTCCACTGAATTTCCGTTTTAATCCCCGCATAATACCCCCAGCCGATTTGGTTTCCATGTTAATATGACCATCCATATAAACCATGGCTCCACCCTCAGCTCGTACCTGTTGACCAGGTTGATCTAGATGGATTCGTACAATAGAAAAGGCTGGACCACCTGTAATTTCATATTTTAAAAAGGATTTTTCTTTATCTGATGACATACTTTCACCTCTAAATTTGTAGAATTAATTTTATTGTAAATATGATGCCTTAAAACAAAGGACTATTAAAAGATAGGCAAGAATAACTATTCATATTTGTTTGTATTATTAAAAAAAAGGCATGCTATAATGCATACTAATCGCAGAGGCTGGACATAAAGTCTTAAACTCTTGTGTTTCTTTTATTCTATAATCTATGTCGTCTCTATTGATCATTTTGAATCCTAATCGTAAGAAATATTCCTCTGCCGTTTCAGTTAATAAAAAAATCTCTTCAACGCTACGTTTTTGAGCATGGGAAAGCATCCTATGGATAAGAGCATTTCCAATGGCTCTTCCCTGATAATCTGGATGTACAGCAACAGATCGAAGAAGACCGACGGTTTCATAAATTTCAATCCCAGCACACCCGATAACTGTACCCTCATCAAGAGAAACAATAAAATCCGATATATGTGCTTCAATTCCTTCTTTAGGTAAATTAACCTGACTTAAAAGATGAATAATTCCTGATAAATGAGTCTTATCAGCTTTAACAATGGGATACAGTTCGGATGCCATCTTCATTTCCTAAAAAGATTTAATTTTGATAAGTATATTATTTTTCTCAAATGGGCTAAATTCTACTAATTGTAAATAAACAAAATTGTAGATGCCCTTTATAACGTTTCTTCCTACTTTGTTTGTTCTTCCTCAAGTTTTCTTAATGTTTTATACACTTTCTTCCCCTTTTCTGTCATACGATGTATTTTAGCAGGTCGACCAACTTTTTTTGATCTTACTTCCTTTTCAGAAGTAGGTGAATGAATATAAACCTGTTCTACCAGCCCAAGATCTTGTAGTTCGTCCAATCCTTGAATTGTAGTGTTAGGGGAAAGTTGAGACTTTTTATATAATTGCTGAACATTAAGTGCTTCTTTTTGCTTCAATTGGTGAAGTAGGGCACGATAAGGCCGTTTTAACTGTGTTAATACGGGTCGTAGACGTTCACGTTCTTCGAGTATAGTTTTAGCCTTTGAAGAAAGTATAAAGGTTTTAGAGTCTGGAGGATCCCTAACAATGAATCCTGCAACCTCTAATTCCTTTATTCGACGATAAAGTGTAGCTGTTGTCAATTTAGACTCGTCATCATTCGGGAGTGTCAAGAGATAATTATGAATCTCACTAATTTTTTGTCTTGGGTTTTTCTCCAAAAATTCTAGAATTTTCTTGGTACCCCGAGCAGCTAGCATATCTAACATTACACTTATCACTTACCTTTGTCTTCGTTCTTGGACAATTTGTTCAGGAGCGGCACGCCTAGGTATTTCATTTACCAAAAAATCTTGGGTCGATTGTACAATATTTTGGTATGGAGAAAGAGTTCTACCCTTGAGAATGTCTACATGCTTCTTAGAAGCATAGAAATGAGCAGGAATACCTTGATATTGGACACAAATGCCCTCCCAGTTTTTATGAGAAAATTTGTATAATTTACCAGAACCAGTGGCTTTCTCTTTTGATATTTTAACATCAAAAAACTCCTTCTGCATGATATCAGCTAACTCGCCTTGTAATTTATCACCAGTTTTTAATTTCTGCATAAAAACCCGATCAGATAGAAATCCCTTAAGTACGGCTTTATTAAACTGATTCCATAATGTAGAAGAACCGAAAATTTCTACCCCAAGAAGGTGATCGCCATAAGCACAGACTATGCCAACTTGGTTTTCATAATTTAAGCCATCCGCCAGCTTTTCTAGAAGTTCACTCAAATTCTTATCTTTTTCATAGGATTTTTCTTGGATTTCTCTATAAGAACTTGTTGGAGCCTCCTCTGCACCAAAATCCAACGCCTCTGCGGAAGCTCCAACCGCATTCCAAATAGAAGACTGATCTCCAGCTTTTGTTGAAATGTTTGCCATCTGTGGTGACATTTTACCCATAATCGATTGAAATTTAGCTGTAGTTGCTTGTCCACGAGAACTGGAATACCTCCAGCGAGATTGTTCAATACAACGGGCAGGTATAGGTAAGGGGTTTGTTTCATCAAATCCGATTGGAATGATTATAGGTTCAAATATAGTTCTATCTTGCTTTCCCCCTTCTACTTGATGAAGATAGGGAATCAAAACAGGAAATTCACTTTTATTAATAGCCTCGAGCTGTTGTACACTTTCTGAATC
>JBHLKC010000279.1:0-4685 GCA_048887065.1 Candidatus Hodarchaeota archaeon | reverse complement strand
CTTTCATCAAAAACCGAATGATCAGGGAGTAAAATTTTCCGTGCTTTTCCTAAAAATCCTTTAGGACCAAAGAATACAGCAGAATTATAAATCAACCCTGGAATAGAGGCCTCAGGCAATCCAGCTATGAGATAACAATTATTATCCTTGGCAATTTCTGCCAATCTGGTACATAAAGGACCAGCAGGCACTTTTTCTGCTAAATTAAAGACATCATCATACATCAGATACCCAGTTACAGATAATTCTGGGAAAATTACAATTGTATTCGGATCTTCTGAGATTTCGCTTTTTTGACATATTTTTGATATCGTTTCTAGATTCTGATGTGGGTCAGCTTGTTGTGACTTGATTTGCGCTGCTATAATTCGAAATTTCAATAAAATTACTCCTTTTTTCATACATTTAAGAAATTCTTCCAATCCCAGTCAGTTACTTGGGTTGAATATTGAAGCCATTCTTCTTTCTTTATTTTCATAAATTGTTTGTAGATATGATTTCCAAGTGCAT
Organism: Candidatus Hodarchaeota archaeon; assembly: GCA_048887065.1. Taxonomy (GTDB): domain Archaea; phylum Asgardarchaeota; class Heimdallarchaeia; order Hodarchaeales; family Hodarchaeaceae; genus Hodarchaeum. The sequence goes on along the minus strand of JBHLKC010000279.1, from coordinate 4,175 downwards.
TACAAAGTATTGTATCTCTTTTTAAATAGGAAAGTGCTTCAAATAGATTTCCTGGAAGTGTTTTTATGCCAAGATCTTTCCTTTCTTCTGAGGATAGACTAAAAATATTCCTATTTGTTGGTGGTTGAAGTTCAAGTTCTCGTTCTATTCCATCCATACCTGCTGCAATTACAGCAATGAAAGCTAAATATGGATTAGAACTAGGATCAGGACATCTATATTCAAAACGGGCTGTATTTGGGTTCTGAAACATAGGTACTCTGAGAAGAGCAGAACGATTTAATGGACCCCAAGCTAGGTATACAGGTGCTTCATATCCAGGTACTAATCTTTTGTAAGAATTGACTGTGGGTGCCACAATGGCGGTTATTGCCTGTGCATGCTTAAGAATCCCCGCCATAAATTGCATGGCAAGGGTTGAGATTTCATTCTTTTTGTTAGTTCCAAATAGATTTGTAGAACCCTCCCATAAAGAGGTATGAAAGTGCATACCATTACCAGCTTCTCCATAAAAAGGTTTAGGCATAAAAGTGGCTGTGTAACCATTTTTTACAGCCATGGCTCTAATAATTGCTTTATAAGTGACTATAGCATCTGCTGTTCGGAGTGAAAAATCATGTCCTATCTCAATTTCATATTGACCTGGTCCGACTTCATGATGATGAACTTTTGGTTTAAGAGTAGACTTTGATAAGTTCTGTGAAAAACGTTTAATTACCCCTTCGGCAATAGAATTAGGATAAGTATCCGCATATTCACCTTTGTCAACAGGGTCATTTTCTTTTAGCAAATAGAATTCAGGTTCAGGTCCAATTTTCAAAGACCACCCTCTTGATCTTAAGTATTTTTCAACAATCTGTTTTAATCGAGATCGAGTATCACCCTCAAAAATTCGATTATTCTGTCGAATCTCACACATTACAGCTAATTTTGGTTCATCAGTATAAGGAAGCTCAAAGAGGGTTTCTTTCTCAGGAAGTAAATGTAAATCAGAATTTGAGAGTTCTGTAAAACCTGCAACAGAACTACCATCAATATTAACTCCTTCTGAAAAAACTGGATCTTTTAATGCTTCTGAAAGATCTCCAGCTGCAATCGGAGTGTTCATCGCCCTTAAAATACCATGAATGTCGACAAATCTAATTTCAAGCATATTAAACATTTCAAAAAGCCTCATATTTGCAAAAAATCTGATTAAGCATTCGTTGATTCCCTTGAAGTACGTTGTCGGAGATAATTCCTTATTTCTCTGTATCCAATAAGCTTTAAATCATATTTTTTAATACACTCTTTTATTTTTTGATCAGTAAACGCTTTATAATCCTGATCCCGCCACACTGCAGAATCAGGAGTAATTGCTTTCAATTCTGTACTCATTCTAGCAGGATGAAATAGGAGATGTGTAAGGCCAGGTTTTATTTCGGATAAACAATCGCAATAATATTTTGTTTTATCTGGTCGTTCCCCACCTGTATCTATTATGATCTGATCTAACAATGGGATTCCACTTGCCTCTAATTGAGGTAAAAAATTAAGAAAAGCCTCAGCATACTCACCGTAACCCTTTTCTTCAATTTCTTCCCGAGACAACCTTGGAAGAAAAGCTGGAATGTTAAACTCTTTTGCAAGCTTGAGATAAGATTGGATGAACTTAGGATATATCACCGTGCCCATATGCGTATCGATATGTGTCACATCAATACCATTAGCTATAGCTACTTGAATTTGTGTACGCATTTCTTTCTCTGCTGCTTCAGGGTTTACGTATTTAACAGCTTCTTCACTAGTCCTCCATAAACAACCTTCATTATCTAATAAACCTGTTTTGAGATCAATGGTGCTTAATGCTCGCCAACGATAGAGTTCGTATTCACAGGTAAGTGTAAGATGGACTCCTACATCATATTTTGGATTATTTCTACAAATTGACGCCGTCTCTAAAAACCATGGAGACGGAACAATAACGGAACCACATGTAGCAGCTCCAAAATCCAAACATTCAAATGAGGCTTTATTAGAGGAATGTGAGAAGCCCATGTCATCAATATGAAGGATTACAACCTTATCAGTTGAAGAGAACCCTAATTTTTCTATGAAAGATTGATCATCCATGTTTATTCGCCTGTTGTTTTAATAAAATTGTATATCTGTTTATTCACAGCTAAAATTTTTTCCTGAAATACATTGTGCCCAGCTTCTGGTATTATAACGATTTTAGAATTCGCAATATTCTCATGTAAGTAAGATGAGTATTTTACAGGCGTCATCTGATCGTGTTGTCCTACAATAATTAATGTCTGATTCGTAATTCTATGTAACTCTGAACGAATATCAAAAAGATCACAAATTTTAAAATCTTGAAAAAAGATGACTCCTCCATTTCTTCTTAGTACTTCTTCATTGTTATCCTTTATGGAAGAAGCAGTGTTTTCATGAAATGATACTCGTGTAAGAAGCTCTAAAAAGTAATCAAAATCCGTTTCTAACGCTTCAAAGAATAATGGAGAAACTCTCAGTTTAGCTCCAGTCCCAATCAACACTAACTTGTCAATCATTGAATTATTGTACCTTAATACAAATTGAAGTGCTATTGCTCCACCCATTGAATGGCCAATTAAAACGACATTTTCAAGCTCTTTATCGACTATCAATTTGTGAATTGTCTCTACATAAATGTCCATAGACAACGATGTAGAGGGAGGACTCTGTCCATGGCTTGGAAGGCTAAGGTTTATTACTCCCCATCCATGTTTTTGAAAGTAAGGCTTTTGCATTTCCCATTGAGTTTTATCTCCACCTGCGCCATGAATAAACACTAAGTTTGGAGCTTTAGGTTCTTTGGGAGAAGAAAAGTCAAAATCTAATTTGCTACTCATTTTTGAATTCAAACCGTTTAATTACTTAGAATTTCCTGTTTCATCTCTCCCTTTCCAAGGCGAGAGATTCCAATTTGCTAGTCGTTTTTCTAAGAAAGCATTTAATCCCTCTTTTCCCTCTTCAGATGTTCGAAGTTCAGCGATCTGGTTAATACAATATTTTCGTAATTCCTGAAACTCAGTATCACGATTTCTTGCTATTAAACTTTTAATACTCGCCATTGCATTGGGACTACTTGCTAATAATTGATCAAGGATATCAGCAATTTTTTGATTTAACTCAGGGATATCATTTGACAATTCATGAATTAAACCAATTTCATAAGCTTTAGTCGCATCGAAACGCTCACCACTTAAGAAAAATCGAGTCGCGTTTGAAAAACCAATTTTTTGGATCACGTAGGGACTGATCACCGCAGGTAGAATACCAAGATTCACTTCAGAAAAGGCCATTTTCGCTGATTTCACTGCTATTACGATATCACAGACTGAAATTAAGCCAATACCTCCTCCAAAAGCAGCACCATTAATTCGGCCTAATACAGGTTTTGGAGTAAGATATATTGTATTGAACAATTGTTCCAAGCGAAAAGCATCTTCATGGTTTTCTTCATAGCTGAAATCTTTGCTTGTCTGCATGTATTTTATATCTGCTCCAGCTGAAAACGATTTTCCTTCACCAGTTAGTACAATAGCTCTAACAGCTGGATCATTACCTAAATACTTGAATATTGTAGTTAATTCCTCAATCATAGTTGGATTAAAAGCGTTATGGACTTCTGGACGATTTAATTTCACGATTGTTGTATGATTAATAGTCTCTGTATGAATTGTTTCATATTTATCCAAAGAAAATCCCTCTTTTCTCGTTGATTACATTCTAAAAACGCCAAAATTCGTATCAGGTATTGGGGCGTTTAATGTTGCTGAAATACAAAGAGCTAATACAATTCTTGTATCAGCTGGATCGATTATTCCATCATCCCATAACCGAGCAGTGGAATAATAAGCTGAACCTTCTCGTTCATATTTGGCAAGTATAGGTTCCATTATTTTCTCCCGCTCTTCTTGAGAAAGAGTTTTGCCTTGAGCTTCGTACTGAGCCTCTTTAACAGTTGCTAAGACGTTTGCTGCTTGTTCGCCACCCATAACAGATATACGTGCACTAGGCCACATAAAGAGAAATCGAGGGGAATAAGCCCGTCCTGCCATTCCATAGTTGCCTGCTCCAAAACTTCCACCAATTATAACTGTTATTTTCGGCACTTGAGTATTACTTACAGCCATAACCATTTTAGC
>JBHLKC010000278.1:0-4702 GCA_048887065.1 Candidatus Hodarchaeota archaeon | reverse complement strand
CAGGGTGGCGGATTGGTTACATTGTGCTCCCAGAAGCATTCATTTCAAATTTTATGAAAATTCAAGATACAATAACAATTGCACCACCATCTTTGTCTCAATTACTAGTTGAATTTCTCCTCAAAGAGAAAGTCGATTTTATTTCTCAATTCGGTTATAAACTACTTGAATCTAGACAATTGATGCTAAAACTTCTTGATGAGAGTCCATATTTCGATGTAGTTAAAACAACGGGCGCATTTTATTTTTTTGTTAAAGTTCCTTTCGATGGAAAGGATTTTGCGTATAAATTGGCTTCAAAATGTTATATTGTTGTTCTTCCTGGCAATGTCTTCGGGAACAGCTATAGAAACTATATTCGTTTTTCTTATGCAAGTACAGAGAAACACCTAATCGAATATGGCTTTCAACTACTTTTCAAATTCATTGAAACTCATTAGTGAGATGAATTCTTTCAGTAGAATATAGGTTGAGCAGTTGTTCAAATATTACAAAATATATACATTAATTCAATTTTAAAATGGAAGAAATTCATAAATATTGATCACTATCTTCCTTTGTTCAGTTTCTATCTAAGAGTTCTTTTCCTTGTTGGCAGGAAATTTCAATGTTTTTCCGAATTCTGAAAAAGTCTTTACTTAAGCGTAAAGGTAAAGTCACTATCGCTATAATAGCTGTTATTATGGGCGTTAGTATACCAGCTGCTATGTTTGCTGTTTCCTTAGATATCAATGAAAAAATTAATTATGAATTCAGAAAATTCGGTGCAAATCTTCTTGTAGTTCCAAAATCGGAAGAAATTAGCGTCGGTATTGGAGATGTTAGCCTTAGTTCAGTAATGGATCAAAGATTTATCAATGAAACGGATATAAATCAAATTAAAACAATAAACTGGTCTAAGAATATTTTGGGTTACGCCCCCTTTTTGTATCAAGGAGTTGATGTAGGAAATTCTGGACAGGAACAAAGGGTTGTTCTTGTAGGAACATGGTTTGATAAAAACACAGTTCTTGAAAACGGGGAGACATTTAGAACTGGTGTTAGATCAATAAATGGCTGGTGGTGGGGTATAGAAGGCAATTGGATAGAAGATCTTAACGTTTATGATAATAATGAAACAATGTGCATGGTTGGCCGAACAGTAGCAGAAAAAATGGGATTGAAATTAGGTGATACAATTACAGTAGCTTACAAAGAAAACGCTCAGGATGATAAAAATTTGAACAATGTAAGTCTTAAAATATCAGGAATAATTACGACAGGTGCTTCTGAAGACAACCAAATCTTCGTTTCGCTCCCTGTTGCCCAGAATTTAACACTTCGGACAAATAAGGTTCATACTATACAAGTTAGCGCACTATGTACAGGCTGCCCGATAGAAACTATTGCTGAGGAAATAGAAGCAAAGATTACTTATACGGAAGCAAAATCGATATTACAGGTCACTAACGCAGAGATGAATGTTTTAAACAAAATTGAATCGATGATGACTCTTGTTACTATCATTGCCCTTTTAGCAACTATATTGGGGGTGAGTACTACCTTAACAACAGCAGTACTTGAACGACGTACAGAAATAGGACTAATGAAGAGCATTGGTGCTGAGAATAAAAAAGTAGCTTCACTTTTCTTATCCGAGGCTGCTATTATTGGTCTTATTGGTGGATTGATAGGATACATAATAGGAATTGTGGTTTCACAATTTATTGGTTTAATGATCTTTAATTCATTTGTCTCTCCACAGTTGATAGTACTACCAGTAATAGTAGGATTATCTCTTTGTGTTTGTCTAGTAGCATCGTTAGTACCAGTGAGAAGAGCGATGGAGATCGAACCAATAGTAGTTTTAAGGGGAGAATAATGAATACTAGATTTATACAAGTGAGAAACCTGTCAAAGGTTTATGATGGTATCACTAGAGCATTAAGACATGTAAATGTCAAGATAGAAGAGGGTGAATGGACCTCACTTATCGGCCCATCTGGTTCTGGAAAGACGACCCTTCTGAACATGATCGGGTGTTTAGACAAACCCACTGAAGGTTCTGTTATAATTGATGGGATTACTGTAACAGAACTAGATCAAAAACAGCTAACTCGCTTCAGGAGGGAGAATATTGGTTTAATCTTTCAGCACCACTACCTTATTCCCTATTTAACAGCGTTGGAGAATGTTATGATTGCAATGTACTATCATAGTTATGTAGATGAGAGGGATGCTTATGAAGCTTTAAAGAGGGTTGGTTTAAAGCATCGTCTGGATCACAAACCATCGAAATTATCAGGAGGAGAACAACAAAGGGTTTGCATTGCGAGAGCTTTGATTAATGATCCTAAGATACTTGTAGCAGATGAACCAACTGGGAACCTCGATCAGAAAAATGGAAAAGTTGTCCTCAATCTAATTGATGATCTACATAATGTAGGTCATACGATTCTTTTAGTTACTCATAATGCGAAAATAGCGGATATGGGTGACAGAGTTTTACAAATTATTGACGGGAAGGTGTCAAATGGAACCATGATGCATAATGAATAATCGACTGTGGATGTAATAATGAAGGAAAATTTAATAGAACTTGAAAATGTGAATGAAGAAAAAATGACACGTGCAGAGGCTCGAATTCTTGAAAAAAGCCACAAAAAAGAGAATTGGAGTTTTATTAAGGTAATAATCATAATCTCAATCGTTAGTTTTGCTAGTATTGTCCTTTTGCAGAGTCCAAATAATGAAAAAGTTCTCACACCAACGCAAGAAGGTGATGAGTTGCTTATTCAAGTATCAAGTTTGAATAGTAAAGTCAAATTTTATGGTTATAACTCCGAAAGCACACTCATCAAATTTTTCGCTGTTATCGGCTCTGATAATAATGTTCATATCGCCTTTGATGCATGTGATGTCTGTTATTCAGATAAAAAAGGATACACTCAGGATGATACTGTAATGGTCTGTAATAATTGCGGTAATAAATTTCTTATTACTGGTATTGGTACAGAAAATCTCCAAGGTGGCTGTTGGCCAAGTTATTTGCCAGTAGATGTGAATTCTGGTCAAATACGTATAAAAATTTCTGATGTTATGTCAAAAGAATATATGTTTCAATAAGAAACAAACCTATTTTGGTATAAAACCCTCTGTAATTCACGATTTGTGCCAATGTATTTTAATTTATCATTAAGGTGAAAATACACCCTTTTCCTCTTAAATCATAAGAGAAAAGGGGGGAAGGAGTAATCACTTCTATTTTTATATTAATCATATAAGTCTCTGATTTATTCTTTTGGAGAGATTTTATGAAAAAAAAACATAGATTTCAGTGGTATCAGGAAATTTATGAATATTTTCCTCAAGTTCGGGAAGAAGCACGTCAAATTGCTCGAGAAATAGGATTAGATAAGGTTAAAGATGATCTTTTTGGAACCTACCCTGGTAGTTCCTCATGTCCAGGCCCACTACCAAATTATGTCATAGATGAGATTGTACAAGCCAATAAAAAAGTTATTCCGATGCGAAAAGTTGAAGATGATCTACGAAATGTCATTAAAGATATTTATAGTGACAGTTATGATGGAGCTGTTACCAATACTTGTGAAGCAGCACTTCGAATGTCATTTGAAACTTTGATGACCCCTCCTATTTTGCGAGTAGGAGAATCTTACAGAGGGTGTTTTATTACTCCTTATGGAGAAGATCCAGAGTATATCGCAGGATATGGAAGACCTTTTCCCCCACGTTATAAGAATATGTTTGTAGAACGATCAGTTACAGCAGGGGAGCTTGCAGTTGAAGCTAAATGCCTTCCAAACCTTGATTCATTGATTATTAAACTAGTTGGTACAAAATATGAAGTCCATGGCATCAAACAACAAGTTGTTCCTTTAATGACTAGAACAAATGCTGAAAAGTCAGTCGAAAGAATTGAAAGAATGGCGGAACGTCATATTGAACGATTGACAGGATTTTCTACCCTAGGTTATGATACTCCTGGCTATGGGTACAGTAAAAAGGATCAAAATGGTATTTCAATTCTAAAAAAGGGCATAGGAAGACTTGCACAGGAATTTGATCTACCTTACTTACTAGATGGGGGTGGAGGGATGCCAGTGATCGGACTTGGCCCACAAGATGTAGATGGGGATATAATGATGTGGAGTATGGACAAAGCTGCTCGTGCTCCTATTTCTGGTTTAATAGTTGGGAAAGAAGAGGTTATGATTCCAATTCGGAAAGGATTAGGGCTAGGTGGGCAAAGATGGGGTGAAGTATCTTCACATGGTAAGGCACGTTATTCAATGATGGATCCAGGAAGGGATTCAGTCATTGGGTTAACTGCTGTCCTTAAAATGCTTCGTGATAATCCCGAAAAAATCAAACGACCCATAGATCAATACCATGACATCATTGTGAATGAATTTAAGACATTTGAACCAAGTAGATACAGAGACAAGTTAATCCTTGTTAAAAGCTACACCATAGGAGGTACTGAACTTAATTACGAACAAACTTGGGATGAAGGGGAATTTGGGATCCCAATATTTAATATGGATGACTTGTTTGCAAATACAAATCCAATGGTTATTGCATTAGAAGAAATGGGTGTAGGTCTTGGTGCAACAATATACAGCGCGAATATGTTCTTAACACCTGGATTAGGGACATTAGATGAAGAAGGAGAATTAATCAAAGAAAGGGCTACCCTAGT
>JBHLKC010000277.1:0-4718 GCA_048887065.1 Candidatus Hodarchaeota archaeon | reverse complement strand
TGCCCATTCGATCAATATCCCTGTAATTTACATTCAACACGCAAATAAGAGTACACTAGTAGAGGGATCAGATGAATGGCAACTCCACCCCCGATTACAAAAAGAATATAACGACCTTCTCATTCATAAACGCCATCCAAACACATTCAAAGAAACGAATTTTAAACAGGAACTTGAGGCGAGAAATGTAAAGCAATTGGTTATAGTAGGAACATTAACAGATAATTGTGTCAGTGCAACTTGTATTGGTGGTAAGGAATTAGGTTATATCGTAATTTTGGTCAGTGATGCTCATAGTACTTATACTAAACCTACTCCAGAAATCATTGAAAAAAAGCACAACAAATTGAAGAATCTGGATATCATTCTAAAATCTACAAATGAAATCATTCATTCAACCTAATAAAAGAACTTAGATTAAAAGAATGAAGGACAATAAGAAAAAATCCGAACTTTTTGATATATAATACATAGTTCTTGAGAATTGGGTCAATAAACTACTGAAAAAAAGTATGGATATATCAAGACAGTAAACATGTGCCAAAACTTGTACTAGAGGTGCTTTTATGAGAGTTTTCAGGAATATCGCGACAGTGGCTCTTTTTACTTATCTTTATTTTAATAATTAATCATTTTTGGTCTTTTTTTCGTGAATGATTTGAATTAATTTTTAAAAAATGCTTTTAAATGTTAGCAGTTGAAACGTCCTTAAATAAATGCTTCCTAATCTCTTCTTTTTTCTACGAACCCATATATAGTAATAGGTAGTATAAGAAGTTCAAAAAATATAGTGACGAGGAAAACTGCATCGTTTTCTGTTGTCACCATAAATAAGAATAGTAACAGAGTTAGTATAACGCCAACGTAGCGTTGTCCTATAGCATTACAGCGAAATGAACAATACGCAAGCGGGCCGACTCTTGCACTCCAATAGCGACTGATTTCTTTACTTCCACAGACACGACATCTTTCTGGTTCTCGACTTTGTGATTCCAGGGTTATTCTTTCTTTTTTAGGTGGGATAATCCTATCATGAAAAGGCAAGACATTACACATCATTCATTTCAAATGTGATCGAATATTGCTTAATTAAGTTAAATCCTGATAATGTTGAATATTTTGGAGGGTTGTCAATTTAAATAATTAATTATCGTGGAACTGATTGTTTTATTAAAGACAGCATCAAGGATCTTTTTTATCCTATGGATCGTAACTACTAAAAGAATCTTTACTTAGAGTTTAAATTCCCAAGGGAAAATGCTGAACCCTAGGTTGATAATCTTTATGAAGGAGGAAAACCCGAAAGGCAGCTAAAATTATACCCACATTGCCTGTAATTGCACTTAGTTTTAATGATGGTTGGGAATCTTAGGGGCTTTAAATCATGAAGAAAGGAATTAATTACGAGACTATTCGCATTTCTTTGAAACGAGTATGAGGAAGAAGAGAGTCATTATCAACAAGCAATGCTAAACCGGATTTTACAGTACGGGTTGCGCCTTCAAAATTGCTAAAGAGATCTAATATATTTCCTGCGATCCCTAATCCGAGAACTGGATTCGTAATCTCACCTTTTTCAATGATATAACCAGGATTAATTACTCCTGTGTAGTCTCCTGTTTCAGGAGCTCCTTGGTGAGCCCCCTGTATATTATTGATTAATATTCCAAATTTTATGTCTTCAATCATAGTTTCTAGCTCAGTTGTCCCTGGGTTGATCACCCAATTGTTTATCCCGACCGAGGGGCTGTTTGCATATGCTCCTGGATTTACTCCACTTGTATCATACCGCTGGGCATTTCCCGTACTCTGAGTATTATCTTTAATAGCATTAGTGGAATCATAGAGAAAATTCTGAAATATTCCATCTTTAAAAATTACTGTTTTTTGTTTTGCTATTCCTTCCGCATCAAAATGACTGGAATTCAGACTCTCGGGTCTAGTTCCGTCATCATACATTTCTAGATCTTTAGGTAGAAATTCTTCCCCCAACCGATCGGCCAAGAACGAATTTCCTTGTCGTTTTTTATCAGCTCTCACTGAGGGTAAAAACACAAACGATCCGATTAAACTCAATGCTAAAGGAGCAAGTACTACTGGTAACATCTTTGAGACTTTTCTTTTTTTTGCTGCAGCCAACTTGTATGCTTCTTTTGCTATATCTGCAGAGAAACTATTTGCATCCGCAAGGATCTCTTCACGTGATATCCTATAATCTAAATGTAATGGACCAGGTTTCCCTTCCTTAACTGAAAGTGCTCCAAGATAACATAAAAAAATTGAGATTTCATTACTTGCGTCTATTCCAAGTGAGTTCATGATGATAGTTTTCCTCCCTATCAGACTTACCGATCCAAGAACAGGGATAATGGGATCTTGAACTCCGTCAACTTTACAGCTAGTCATAATGTCCGATGATATCTCTATCAGATCTTCAAGAGGTGTATTCAATAATTTTTGATTAGAAAATGCCTTATTTGTGGGTTGTCCTGATTTTTTCGGTAGTCCCACCCATTCTTCGTTATCTTTACTCTTTTGAGCAGTGGTAGCTGCGTTCTGAATAGTCTCGATTATGGCTTCTTTTTCTAATCTACTTGTAAAACCCATTCCAGTCTGTTTTCCATACGCAATTCGGAATCCCATCCCATTGTCAATCGTTTGACTTAATTGTCCTAATCGTCCGTTTTCTATTTGCACCTCAACAATGTCTGAATACTGCAGGTACACTTCAAACTCATCTGGTTTTTGTTTTTCCCCTACGTCCATTGCTAATGAAGCAAAGTATTTTAAATCATTTAAATCCACATTTATTCCTCCTACTCTTCTCCTACTACGTTTATTTTATCGACACGAATCAGGGGCCCTCCATCTCCTGTAAATGCAGTTTGGAACTTTCCACACCTACCTGCAGTCAGGTGAAATGAGTCTTTTTTTCCTGCTCCCGATATTCCTAGTAAAGTTTCCAAAGTATTTCCACTTATTGATGCTCCTTTAACAGATTGACCTAATTCTCCATTAACAACCTCAAACGCTTCATTTACTCCAACTGTGAATGTACCTTCCAATGATGCTTCACCACCCAAGAATGCTACAAAATAATAACCGAGATCGATATCCTCGAAAAGCTCCTCCATTGTAAAATCACCTGGGGCGAAATATGTGTTTCTCATCCGAATAAGTGGTTCTACTCGAAAGTCAAACGCTCGTGCATTCCCTGAGGGTGAAACTGTAATATCAGTGTTAGTCTTTTCTGTGAGTTTAGTGAATTTATGGGCATATTCCCTATTAGTTAAGAGTGCACTCACCCTACCTTGATCCAAGATGACTGTTTTCTGTGCAGCAGTCCCCTCGTCATCATAAGCGAACGTGCCAATCGCGTTAGGAATTGTTCCATCATCAATAATCGTAGCATGCTCTGATGCGATTTTTTTCCCAAGAGTTGTACCAATAATCCCATTTTCTGTAATATCTGCCTCAAAGAGATGTCCACAGGCTTCATGAGCAAGCACTCCTGCAATAGGTGGGCCTAATACTGCGGGAAAAACTCCTCCCTTAGTATTTTTTGCTTCAAGATTCGTGATAATTCGTTGTGCCACAATTTCCGCCATTTTATCTAGATTTTCTTGGTTAAAAGGTGAATATCCACCACTACTACCCATCTCCTCTCGAGACCCAGCTCGTGTGATTCCATCTTTTCCATTTGCATTTATTTTAGCCCAAGTTATGCATTTATCCATTGTAACTTCTATATCGTCGGAATTTTGGTAGTATTGAGTTCCAGTAATGTCTGAATAAGCAATGGTTGATCCAAGAATACGACACTTTTCATCAGAGTTGATGATTCTCTTATGCATTTGAACTAATCGATTCTTCTTCTCGATAGAGGAAATTTCTCGCGGATCAATATCCCACTTTTTTCTAATTATGTCAGAAAAAGGTTGTATTGGATATAGTTCTACTGGATCGCGTTTATTTTTAGCTCCTAATTTAGCTAAACTATAAGCATCTTTAACCCGTTTTTTCAATATTAGAGGATCACTCGATGCAACGGATACAAATCCCCACGCACCATCCGCCAACAAACGAATAGCTGTGCCTTGATCTAATCCATAGATAATATTTCCCTTCCCATCTAAAAGTTCAATTGCAGTTCTTTCAACTGATTGTGAGCGTATTTCTACAAAGGTTGCTCCCAATTGTTTCCCAAATGATATAATTTCTGCTAATATATCTTGAATGGTCGACACCTCACGGATATCAATCTCTAAGATGATTTACCTTGGAATAACCAGAGTTTTCTCTCTTCCTTTTAAAACTTTGTGGTAAAACACTGTTAAAAGCTATCTTTAAGGTGCTAGGTGACCTAACTATCAGTATTGTACCTTAGAATTCCCCTACCAAGAATTTTTTTGATTACTTAATTTTTTCTTGACTTATCAACTTTTTCATATGTTCGATAAATTTCCATTGATCAGTCACTAACTACTTTACGGTGTTCCTTTCGCCTCTCGAAAAACTATTCAAAAAGTAGTTAATGACGTGTTCAATAGGATACTGGTTTAATGACCTCTACTGTAAAGTTTGTTAACTCACTAAAGATCTCTACCTGGTCAAGACTACCCACTGTTATATTGCCCTCGACAAACGTAAAAGGATACACATAATGCATGGGTATTACATATTTCAAGTTTGACGAGATATTTAGCGACTCCGTTGCC
>JBHLKC010000276.1:0-4750 GCA_048887065.1 Candidatus Hodarchaeota archaeon | reverse complement strand
ATATTATTTGCATTTGGATATTGCCATGCTCAAGATCGTTGGTTTCAAATGGATATGATGCGTAGAAGTGCAAGAGGATTACTTTCAGAGATTTTAGGACCTAGTGCACTTGAAGATGACAAAATCCAAAAGATTAAACTTGAAGAGTATTGGGCTAATGAAACCTTAAAATTAATAGAATCTAGTTCTGATCCTAGACTTCAAGAAATGTACCAAAATTACCAAATGTATACAGAAGGAGTAAATACTTATCTTAGGACTCATCCTGAGAAACCATTGGAATATCATCTTCTTGATGCAGATATTAGAGAATGGGAATTGATTGATTCATTTAGTTGTGTAAAGTATTTGTCAGAATATTTCACTTGGGGATATTACGACTTCGACGCTTATCGTATTGCGACTTCTTTGAGTAAAGCTGACTTTCAAGAGTTGTATGGATTTCCCTTTCCTTATCAAATTCCAGTAACTCCAAACTATGGTCAATACGATGATATAGCACATCCATCCAGCGCTAGAAATACTCTTGATATAAAAACCGAATTTGCTTCTTCTCCTCCAGATTATAGACTATCAAAGGCGATAAATCGATTTATGTCAGAAATTAAGCATTTTCCACAGGAAAAAAAGCGTCTTGAATGGAATTTTGGATACCCTGGATCTAATAATTGGGTTATCTCAGGGGATAAAACCTCAACTGGAAAACCGATGCTAGCAACAGATATGCATTTGGGATGGACACTTCCAGGATTGTGGTATGAAGCCCATATTGTCGATACTTCTTCTGATTTGAACATGTATGGATTAAGTCTTCCAGGTATTCCTTTTCCAATTAATGGTAATACTCGTTATGTCGGATGGGCTCATACAATTGCCTTGTATGACCTTATAGATTGGTATTACTATAATAGTATTAATGATACACATTATTACTATAAGGGTCAAGCCATGAAGTATGAAACAATGGAGGTTTCCATTCCTGTAAAAGGAAAAGAGCGTGTTAATTTAATTATTAATTCCACGGTTCATGGGCCTGTTGTTACAGATTTAATCGAGGTTGAGGAGTTTTCAGACCTTGTAATCGCTTGCAAATGGGTTGCTCAAAATATTACTAAAGACTATTTTTGGATTTTTGAAGCAATGAGAGCCAAGGATGTTTATGAGTTCGATGCAGCAAATGAGTATTTTGAGATGCTCCCAGTCAATATCGCTTTTGCAGATATTCATGGTAACATTGGCATGAGACCAACAGCGAAAGTCCCTATAAGAAATGATACTGGTATTCCTGAATGGCATTTGGGAGGAGGTAAAATGCCTTATAATGGTTCCGCTGGTGAAGGTGAGTGGATTGGGTATCTACCATTTGAGAATCTTCCTCATTCTATAAATCCAGCACAAGGGTATTTAGTCTCCGCTAACCAGGTGATTGCTGGCCCTGATTATCCTAATGTGTCTGTCATTAACATGGCTGGAACAGATGAAGGTTATCGTGCTAGACGTCTTAATTATCTTTTAACAACTAATAATCAGATTACAGTTGAGGACATGATAAACTTTCAACTAGATGTCTATAGTGTACGTGCTGGAAATTTCACTCCCTATTTCTTATCAGCATTAGATTCCATATCTTTCAGGACATCATTACAACATGCTGCTATTCAAGAACTTCAAGATTGGGATTTCATTATGGATAAAGATGAGGTTGCTCCTACAATTTTCAATATATGGTTCGAAGCTTATCACACAGCGACTTTTCAAGATGAGATGGATCATTATGGACTAACACGATATCCCTCATGGGCTGTACTAGAAAAGTTAACAAAAGAAGATGGAAATTCCAAGTGGTTTGATAATATAACGACTTCTATCACCGAAACAAGAGACGAAATCATTGTATTAGCATTTAGAAATGCAATTAACGCATTAGAAAGATATTTTGGGACAAACATTTCTGACTGGAAATGGGGTGATATTCATCAATATTCTTTTACTCACTTTTCAGGGATAGATGCATTAAGTAAAGGCCCCTTCCCTGGTGATGGAACAGGGGTCACCGTCAGTCCTTCTGGGACAATTAATTATGTAAATGGAGAAGTTCGTTCAAAATCAGCTGGAGGTGGTGCATCGGAGAGGATCTTAATTGATTTCTCAAATTTCAATCATTCTCTCTCCGTTATCCCGTCTGGACAACGTGGGATCTCAACCTCAAGACACTATACAGATCAATTAGAACAACTCTTCCTCGTCGGAGAATATCACAAACAGTATTATAACGCTGATACACCTGTGAAGTTCCGAGTATGGACTCAAATCGAATCGACAATTATTTTCAAATCAGGAGGTTCATAAATTGGACTCAAAACGCACCGAAGGCAATTTACCATTCTTTGCAATTATAGTAACGTGTGCACTTGAATTAATCTTCTTAATGGTACCATTATGGCCTCTAACTTTGCTAGCTGCTATAATCGGTGGTAATTTTTGCATAGAAATGAAATGGGGAGCTTTTAGTGGGCTAATTGGGATCTGTTTCGCATGGTTTATTTATTTCTTATTAAATCCTATAACTAAATTAGCTGATCAACTTGGAAGTCTTATTATTGGGTCTTCAGGAATGGGAGGGCCTATTCTATTATTCATCTTTCTAATTGGCGGTGTTCTTGGGCTTCTTGGTGGGTCTATTGGTAGTGGAATACGAATGATAATCCTTCCTTCTAAAAATCAATGAAAGAAATGGAATTTCGAGTTCACTCTTTCTCTTTTTTATCCTTCAGTTTTTAATATTAGACATCAATTAGTTCTTCTCATTGCCTCATAAAATATCCTTAAGTAATAGGATATTGTTTCTCAACAAAACTATTTTGAATTTTCCAAGGGAAAATCTTGAAGCAATTCCGATTTAACAAATTTGCATTTATATTGGTTCTTTTGATAATAATTCCGTCAGCTATCCTTTTTACTTTAATAATGGTTAATGAGGAACCTTCCTCTTGGCCGACAGACGACTGGCAAACGTCCCCACCTGTTCAACAAGGTATGGATCCCCAACTACTCACGGACATGTTTTCTTACATTGAGGAGCAGGTTCATTTCATGCATAGTGTGTTGATTGTACGAAACGGTTACATCGTTGCTGAGCAATACTTTAAGGGGTGGAATCAAGAATTTAAGCACCCATTATACTCTTGTACTAAAAGCATCACTTCTATTCTTATGGGGATTGCTCTTGACAAAGGCTTCATTAGTAATATCGATCAAAACATTCTAGATTTCTTCCCTAATCGAACTTTCGAAAATCTCGATTCGAGAAAGAAGAATATTACTATTAAACATCTCCTCCAAATGAAATCTGGGATCTCGTGGGATGAATGGAGTCTAAGTTATACAAATCCTAATAACCCTGTCCGTCAATTGATGGTAAGTAGCGATTGGGTTGGGTATGTACTAAACTTACCAATGGCATCTGACCCAGGAACAACTTTCACCTATAACACAGGGGTGAGCCATCTCCTCTCAGCAATTATTCAGCAATCGATTAATATGACAACTCTCTCATTCGCGCAAAAGTACCTCTTTGACCCGTTGAATATTACCTCTCTTACGTGGACACAAAGTTCTCATAACGTTGTTTTTGGTGGTGCTGGTCTATCTTTATCAACTAGAAATATGGCAAAAATTGGCTACTTATGCTTGAATAATGGAACTTGGCTGTCTCAACAAATTGTGTCGTCCCAATGGATTGAACAGTCGATACGAGATTATTTTCATCTTTGGCGTGATGTTTACTATGGTTACCAGTGGTGGATCCTCCCAACAGTATCGGATTATTTCATTTTTACTGCAAGTGGATATCGAGGGCAGTGGATAACGTGTATTCCTGGTTTAGATTTAGTGGTTGTTTTCACTGCGGATACAGATGAAGATTTTTATCGAACAATCCTAACAAAATACATAATTCCTGCTGTTATAGATGTCTAGACTTTAGTTGGTAATAGCAAACAAACAGAAATTAAAATTGCTATGAGGATCCAGATAACTAGCATTTCATTTTTTTTGAATTTACTATAATCAATCATTCCACTTACTAGGATTGCAGTTGCCCCGACAACAAAAAGTTGAGGAGCAATTACTATTGAAATAAACGCAAGAATTAAAAGGCAAACGCCTAATATTAACATCTGTACAACTTTGTGTAAAACTTCTTCCTGTGTTGCATTCTCTGGTAATTCTCTACTATGCTGTTTTCTTGGTAGTCTGTAATTTCTTGATATTAAATAGAACATATTTGTTGTGGTTTCAAATCCTCCAAAGATGAATCCAAAAATACTAATTACAATCAGTTGAAAAACTGACAAATCAGTAACAGCCAATTCTTTATCACTCTTCATTTTTTAGGTTTGATCTTGATCTGTAATCGTAATTTTGTCGATCACTTAAAATCACCCAGAAAAAGCGATATATTATTCATTAAGGAAAAAGAGCGCTAAAAATCTTACAGAAAACTGAATATTCGTTTAAAAATCGTGATATAATATCAACTAGAAAGAAAAACTCGATCAGCTATTTTTTCAAGAGATCCATATTCTGAAGGATTGAGAGTTACTCCTGTCTCATTTGTACGTAGAAGAGCATTCCATTCAGTGGTAGTTTCTATCGCAATTTGACTGAAATGATTCAATTTCTGAATGGCTGAAAACGCTTGACCTTTAAAGATGTAGCACATTAACAATGGTTTTTGAGATTTCATAAC
>JBHLKC010000275.1:0-4775 GCA_048887065.1 Candidatus Hodarchaeota archaeon | reverse complement strand
ATATCTTATTTTTGATATTGATTATATTATACCTGGTCATGGACATATACTACATAAAGAGAATGTTTCCCAAATTTCAAGTCATTTAAAGGATTTTAAAGCGGAATTATATAATTTAATTAAGAATGGTCTAGAAAAAGACGAAATAATGAGTAAAATGATTTTATTTAAACCTAAAAATTCAAAATCTATTTACATTCATGAGAGTACCATACGAAAATGGGTAAATCTGTATTCAAAAAAGCCCCGAAAGAGAAATTAATCCCAGTCTCTGAACTCCTTATAAAAGTGTGTATCAGTCATCTTAACCAGTCTACTCGTTGAGAATAATCTAAATTCAAGCTTTTTTCTTTTTGTTTAGGTGATAGAACATGAATTGAGAGACCATGACCTCAAAATTACCTTTCAGTATACAAAAGGAACTGATGAACACATATTTAACTTCGGAAAGGGGCTTAAAAAGAGAACAAAGTGACTTTAGAATCACAAATAGATAGAATGGCTCTAAATACTTCTTAAATTTCTATTTAATATGTATACAACGTAGACGGTAATTATTTAAAGTCATTGAGTACACAAAATACATGGAATTCAGAACATTTGTAATCTGATTTCCTCAAAACCCATATTGAACAGGTGAGAAAGAAATGAACCTATATAATGTCGGTCGAATAAGTTTGGGGGTATTTTATTTAGTTTCATCTCTGTTTAATCTCCTTCATACAATAAATAATACTCACTATTTGTGGATGGTGTGCCTTGAAAATGTGCATTTTGCTTTTTATAAACAATTTCTTGAACAAATTGTTATTCCAAATGAAAAATTGGTTATTCTGGTGGTTGTTATCTTTGAATTTATTGTGAGTGTACTTATTCTTAGTAAAGAGATTTTTGTTAAGATTGGTTTACTATTAGCAACACTGTGGGTCCTATTTATTATACCATTCCTACCGTGGAGTGATATCATCGGTCATCTCCTCCTAGGGACATTCCAAGCACTTTTACTTTTAGGAAACTATAATAGATCTGTATTCGAAATTATTAAAAATGTAGAAAGAGATGAATATGGAGTTTCTAAAGGACAAAATCGATGATAATAGATCCTTGACTCCCATGCTGGTATCTTTACCTTTTTTTAACCCAGCGATAATGATCTCGAATATTCTGTTGAAAATATGTAAAATGCGATTTGGCAGTCATCAGTTTTTCGTATTCGGACTTAGGTACATTAAGATACTGATATATTCTTCCACTACGAAAAGCTATTTCTAATTTCTTTGATTTTACATCATAACCAATTGATAATATCTTGCTTGATTTAACAGATCGCTTTATTATGTCGTCTTCCATAATTAATGACTCTTTTAGTAAGTTCGATTATGATCTGTATAGCTTATACCTTTTAAAATATTATATTTGTATCAATTTTTTCTTTCATTATAGAGTTTCTATCTTCTTTTCCATTCTATAATTTGGGGTTAAGAGTTATTTCCTATGTAGAATTTATCTTAGTAGTAAATGTACCAATCTTGGTAAAATTTGCCTTACTTACCAGAACTGTAAAGATATAATATCCTGCAATGTCGAATGATAAATGAAAATCATATTCAACACTGTTTTTGAACGGAGAGGCAGCAATTGAAACATTTTTCTGGTTAGCCAAATTACTTTCATTCACCTTAATCACTACATCAATAGAAATTGTCACATTACCATCATTTCTGATTGTGAAAAAATAACTTGATTCTTCCCCAACACTTTGATCTCCAGAACAGTTATAGATAATTGATACATCATCGAGTGGAGTTTTCTGTGGAAAGGGTATATCACTATTATCTGAAATTAAAAGGAGACAAATAAGAGTAAAACAAATAATAATTCCAGAAATAAGAACTTTATCAGTATTATCCAATCTTGAAAACCTTCTTATCGAATTTAGACATGATCGGATTATTTTATACTGTATCTAAGTCTAGAATTCGATTTTTTAGCTAGAAGATTCATAAATGATAGATGAATTATTTGAGACGTTAATAATAAAATCTATTATTGATGCAACAGGAAAATATTTTCACGTTAATTCACCCTATTTCAGAGATGCTTACATCTTTTTTTTCCCTCTCTGATGTTTTTACAAGAACGCAAATC
The DNA here is from genome assembly GCA_048887065.1 of Candidatus Hodarchaeota archaeon. Lineage (GTDB taxonomy): Archaea > Asgardarchaeota > Heimdallarchaeia > Hodarchaeales > Hodarchaeaceae > Hodarchaeum. Next base: position 2,627 of record JBHLKC010000275.1, on the reverse strand, counting down.
TTGAAGTGATCGGTCTTCTAACCTAGGAATAATCCAAGCATTTTTACTTTTGGGGTACTAAGATAGATCTGTTTTAGAAATTATCGAAAAAAAGAGGAACTTTGGTTAAGGAAAGGAAAATCTTATATACTCATCCTACGTAACTCATGCATGAATTAATCATATCATATCTTGAGGTCGATGGTGTGCCTACCGATGCCCAGAACGTTAAAATTTCAAGTCGAGCCTGGGAACTATTACGCTGGGCGAAAATTGAGCTTGATGCGAAGTCTTACAGTGATGTGATTATTTCCTTGGATGAGAAGATTCAGAATCGGTCTAAGCGGCTGAGGAAGACTTTAGAGCAGTTTGATGAAACCCGCCATCGAATCCAAACGAAAACCCCGAAAGATCAGCCAGATGCTAGTTCTACCTCAGTTAAACCTAAAACCATTCTCTTGAGGCCAGATGCTCATAAGATATTGAGCAAAATAAAAGTGATCAGTAGTCAACCTGCTTATACTTTTTCTGATGGGATAGAGTTTCTTATCAAGGAAAACAAGGAAATCTGGGATGCGATCCCTGATCGTTTAAAGAAATAATAGAATACAAGTTACGAGCATTCTGAGGAATAGAGTATGTCTGAGACTGAAATTGAGGTCGTTTTTGATCTAGTTGCACGAAATCCCCCCATTTTTGCGATTATTGGGGGCGTTATCCTTGTTCTTATTGGAGGATTAGTGAATATTGATGCGTTGATAACCTCTGGTTGGAGTTCTCTAATAACGGGGATTTTTCTGCAAATTGGATGGTATATAATGATCAACTCCAGACGAAGACGTCGCTAAAACGTAACCCCCCGTTCTTACCAATCCTCAGAAGTTATGGTTTATCATGCCTAAACAAATTTTCGATTTTTTAAGCCCAATTTACGATTATGTCATTCGGGGAGCTCCGCCTGATGCCTTAGTTGGCCTTTTAAACCTCAGTTCTAATTGTAATGAAAAAATATTAGAGATCGGAACAGGAACTGGTCGAACCGTTCAAGACCTCAGTCGTTTGTGCGATTCATTATGGCTTATGGATCCCTCTGTTCGCATGCTTCGGATAACCCAAAAAAAATATCCAAATGCAACTGTTGTTCATGGGTTTGTTGAAAAAATCCCGTTTTCAAATGACTTTTTCGACCGTGTATTAGCTGTGGACTCTTTACATCATTGGGATAACCATATTCAAGGACTTTCAGAAGTCAAACGAGTGTGTAAACCTAATGGTATTTTTCTGTTAATTGATTTTGACCCAAATACTAGATTTGGCCATTATATTCGGTCTCTTGAACGTTTGTTGAATATGGGATCAACTTTCTTTACTCCCCGTCAAATGAGGCACATTCACCGTAAGGTTGGCTTGAAAATATTACTGCAGAGATATGTAGATCAAGGGACGTATGTAACAATTTCCAAGCCCATAACTAAAATTTAAAGTCTAATTTCTCTGTCTGCACGCTGAGAAATATCTGCATACTGTTCAGTAAAGGTTAAAAGCAAACTTTACTAAAATTTCCTTATAAGAGCCCTAAACTAACTACTGATGAGAAACTCATCCCCATAACAGCTGGTATTAAGTTTCGTGACAAGATATGATGATTTTTGAAGAATTTAACAGAAAGTGCCAGTTTAAAGTTAGTAAACATTGTCATTATTATTCTACCCCTTTTTTGTGCTCTCGTAATCATTGTCCTCGTGTTAAATCGAAAGAGGCTTTTCAAAGACGTTTGGAACTAGAAGCACGAGACTCTAAACCCTCTTCTTACACTATTGAGGATTTTGATAAAAGAAACTTCCGTCGTCCAGTTGTTCAGGATAAAGGTTTCGATGAATGGACTACAATAATTGATTCTTCACTGTTTAAATCTGCTAAACAAAAGGAAATAGATGATCTTGTCCTTAAAAAATTGAAGGAAAAGCATTCCAAGTAAATGTCATAAACACGGGATTATTCTTTGCTTGGTTAACTATCATTTGGATTTGATCCAGCAGAAGAAGAGTACCGTGATTGTATATATAATGATTTAATGAAAATTTCAATCACTCTTACTACTATCAAGTGAATTTTCAGTTTTCTTTTTCTGCAAGGATTATTTGTTTCAATAGATCTAAAACTTGTTTTCCAGATGGTTTTCTCTTCCAATGAAGCAGATCCATGTGCGTTGCTGATGGAACAGTGAGATTAGTGGCATATTTAAGAGGTACACGACTCGCATCTACTAATCCATCATTGGGGATTATCCCAACATGAATGAATGGAAAATGACTATCTATTCTAATTTTTCTAAAGAAAAACGGTTGCCACACAAGTGGTAACCATCCGAGTTGTCGGATCCACTTTAATCCTCTTACAGTAACCCAATTGATGGATTTTTCAATATTTCTTGATCGCTGATTGAGTTGTTTTAAGAAAGAGGAGTTTGGAGTCATTTGTATAAATTGAGAATTAAGAATTTGCAAATCTTCTGAGGTAACTCCATCAGGTAGTTCAAGTAATAGATTCAATCCAGTAAGTATTATATCCACTGGAATGTTGATAGCATGTTGAGCCAGTCTTGTACCATAATTCGGGGTTCCTAATAAAAAGATATTTCTGATCAA
>JBHLKC010000274.1:0-4807 GCA_048887065.1 Candidatus Hodarchaeota archaeon | reverse complement strand
TAAAAATCGTAAACAGCAATTATTTAGATCTCATGTATTCATGAAGGAATTGGAGACGAAAAAAATTGAGTTCCAAGGTTTGGGACGTGATTTGTGTCGGAGGAGGGCCAGCAGGACTCTCCTGTGCAATTCAAGCAGCAGAGTTCGGTCTAAATGTTCTCATTTTGGAAGCAAGATCTGGAGATGCAACAGCAGGAAGTATGAGTGTAGATGGTTATCCAGGGTTTTTTAGTATTACACGACAAGAATTATTAGACAAAATGGCAAAACAAGCTAAATACCACGCTACAATAAAATATGGTGAACGGGTTTCTAAACTCGACCTTAAAGATTCGATAAAACGGGTATATACACAAGTGACTCGTGGGGAATTTTTCACAGAGGAATTTGTCTATGAAGGCAAAACCGTTTTAATTGCGACAGGATTGCATCCAAGAAGATTAAATCTCCCAGGTGAAAAGAAATACCGAGCGAAAGGTGTGTATTATAGCCTTCCAGATGGAGATTATACAGAGAAAAATGTAGCAATCATTGGACATACTTCTTGGGCTGTACGTAATGCTCTTCATTATGATGCAATGGGTGCTTATGTCACCCTGATTACGAATCGAGATACAATAGATGTTCATCCAGCATTAATGAGAAGATTGAATGAAAGTTTTATCGAAATAAAATATTCTCATGAGGTTCAGTCCTTTGAAGGAAACTTAAAATTATCTAAAACGATATTAATTGATAAGCTGGGAAAGAAGTATTCTATTGCAACAGATTTAGTGATAATCCTGAGTAGTAAGATCAGAAATCCAGAGCTTTTCCTCAATGCTGAATTAGCATTAACCCCTCGGGGTACAATTATTGTAAATTCAGCAGATCAAGATACCAATATCCCAGGAGTTTTTGCAGCAGGTAGTGCAACAAGAGGAGATTCAATTGTTGGCGTAAGCGCAGCAGAAGGACAAAAAGTAGCATTGGTAATTTCGAGATATCTTACAAAGCTTGAAAAAGAACAATATCCAGAAGAAGAGAAAGAAGACGTAATATTAAAACCAAGGTTTTCAGAAGGAAAGAGTATTATTTTGGAAAAAGAGGATCTTTCACCAGAAATAATAAAATGGATTGTAAAAGCTCCCCGTATTGCCAAAAAAACTGAACCAGGACAATTTGTGATTCTTAGAGTCATTGAGAGGGGGGAGCGAATTCCTTTGACCATAGCTGATCATGATAAAGAAGCAGGCACGATCACCCTAATTTTCCAAAAAATCGGGAAAAGTACAAAACTGATGGGGACTTTAGAAGCAGGAGATCACATTTTGAACCTAGTTGGACCATTAGGTAAACCCGTTGAAATTGAAAAATGGGGAACCGTCGCTGTCTTAGGTGGTGGTTGCGGAGTGGCACCTGTTTTACCAAAAACTGAAGCATTAAAGGCATTAGGGAATTATGTTGTTAGTATTATTTCTGCTAGATCGGCTCATCTCCTTATTTGTCGTGCCGAGATGGAAGGCCCAAGTGATGAACTCTATATAGCAACAGATGATGGAACTTTAGGTCATCATGGATTTGGATTGGACATTCTAAAACGATTTTTAGAGGAAGGACGCAGATTTGATCATGTTGTAGCTGTTGGTCCTATACCAATGATGAGAGCAGTTTGTAAAGTCACCAAAGAATATAATATTCCTACAACTGTTAGTTTAGCTCCAATAATGGTTGATGGAACGGGAATGTGTGGCGCATGCCGAGTAACTGTAGGAGGGGAGGTGAAGTTTGCTTGTATTGATGGGCCTAATTTCGACGGTCATAAGGTAGATTTTGTTGAATTAACTCAAAGATCGCGAGCTTATCGTTATGAAGAGCGAGTTTCTATGGAAAAACTAGCTAGAAAAGGTTAGAAGGTATATAAAGTGAGTAAAAGCGACAGAAGGGCCAGATTAAAGAAAGAAAGAGTCCATATGAGTGTTCAAGATCCAAGAGAACGAATAAAGAATTTTGAAGAAGTTGCATTAGGTCTAACAGAGGAAGAGGCAGTACTTGAAGCTACAAGGTGCCTCCAATGCAAAAAGCCACGATGTATTAAAGGATGTCCTGTCAATGTTCAAATCCCAGATTTTATTGAAAAACTAAAAGAAAGAGATATTGATGGCGCAAAAGAAATAATTTTGTCTACTAATAGTCTTCCTGCAATTACAGGACGGGTTTGTCCTCAGGAAAATCAATGTCAGGAATTTTGTATTCATCCAAATGCAATTGGAATAGGTTCACTTGAGAGATATGTTGCAGATCATGGAAAACGATCTGAAGTTAAACAGATTGAGAAATTAAGTAGTAAAGTCGCTATTATTGGTTCAGGCCCATCAGGTTTGACATGTGCAGCGGAACTAGCTCTAAAAGGACATGAAGTAAATGTTTATGAAGCTCTTCATGAATATGGGGGAGTTTTAACATATGGAATTCCTGAATTTCGTATGCCTAAAGGAGTTGTGAATGAAGAAATTGATTACGTAAAAAGCTTAGGAGTTGGATTTGAAAAAGATGTAATTGTTGGTAGGACAATTACAGTAAATGAGCTTTTAGAAGAGGAAGGATACAATGCTGTCTATATCGCTTCAGGCGCAGGTGCTCCAAATTTTCTAGGTATTCCTGGCGAGACATTAAACGGTGTTTTTTCTGCAAATGAATTTCTAACGCGTGTAAATCTTCTAAGGAGTTATGATTTTCCTGATTTCGATACTCCTGTTACAGTAGGAGAAAAAGTAGCTGTCGTGGGAGCTGGAAATGTAGCAATGGACTGTGCTAGAACTGCACTACGTTTAGGAGCTCGTGAAGTTGATATCATCTATAGGAGGTCTGAGGGAGAAATTCCAGCTCGATTGGAGGAAATTATTAATGCTAAGGAAGAAGGAGTCGTAATCGGCGAATTAACCTCCCCAATTGAAATGCTTGGTGATAAGAAAGGAAATGTCATTGGGTTAAAATGTATTAGAATGAAGCTTGGAGAAAAAGATGAATCTGGACGAAGAAGACCTATTCCTATTCCTGACTCTGATTTTATTTTCCCTGTAGATACCGTGATAATTGCAATAGGCCAAAAACCTAATCCAATAATTGCCCAAACCACTGAAGGACTTGAAACAACACGATGGGGGACTTTTGTTCATGATAAGGATACTGGAAAAACCACTAGAGACCGAATATATTGTGGTGGAGACGTAGCAACAGGAGCTGCAACTGTTATTCTAGCAATGGAAGCAGGTCGAAAAGCTGCAAAGGCAATTCATGAAATGATCTTAGAAAAGGATTTAGGGATTAAACACTCCTAGAATTGTTTCTAATGAAAATCTCTTTTTTTATTAAATTCGCGCTATTCAGTATTTTTTTAGGAGAAAATACACAAACTTCTTTAGGAGATTATTATTAGTCTCTCAGAAAGAAATATTGTATGCTGTTAATTCTTGGTCTTAGATTATTTTCGATCTTTAAGGTGAAGCAAAAATGAAAGATAAATGGCGTGTGATGCCTAAACGAATTGGAAGAAGTCGAAAAATACAAGTGAGACAATTTGAACCAGAAGAAATCTTTATAGAGTACGAATTGGATATTAGTGACCCTTCATTAATGAAAGAGGCTGTCCAAGAGGCTACACAGTTTGCTGTAGCTTACCTAGACGAGGAAGAGAGAAAATTACGAGGTAAAGTACAACCAAGCGAAGTAAAACCAAAGGAAGAAAGAGAGAGGGTTCATTATAACCTAGAAATTACTAACGAAGGGAGACAATTAGGAAATTTCCAAATTAAGACTTCAGAAGATCCACAATTTATTAATTACTTACACTTATGGTTGCTGAAGGATCAAAAAGAATTATATGTGGGATATTTGAGGAAAGATACAGGTGATTTCAAATTTAAAGCAAAAAATAAGGATCTAATTCAAAAATATGGTATAAAAAAAGGAAAACATTTCCGAATTGTAAGCCACAAAAGTTTAAATCCTTAATTAATTCCGTGATTTTACTAAAAAGGGATGTAATTGTATGGATCGTCATAGTCAACATGCAGGAAGTTGGTATGCTGGAACCCAAGAGTCGTTACAAAATCAAATCCATAATCTTTTTTTGAGTGATTGGGGGTATGGAAAAGACCCCTTGGAAGCTCCTGAGGAAAGAAATTTCAATCAAGACATTCTCGGAATTGTTTCCCCTCATGCTGGATATGTATATAGTGGTCCGATCGCTTCCCATGGGTATGCTGAAGTTTATAAGAATTTTGAATCCTTAGACACAGTTGTAGTCATAGGCCCAAACCATAGTGGCGTAGGAGCAGCTGTCTCCTTTTATCCAGAAGGAAAGTGGCATAATCCGTTAGGAGCAGTTAGTATTGATACGGATCTAATTGATTTTGCTCAATCATACGATTTTGGTGATATTCAGAACCGAGTTGGATTTGAATCTTCTGCCCATCTATCTGAGCATTCGATTGATATTCAACTTCCTTTTCTCCAGTATTTATATAAAAAAATTCCTTTTAAATTTGTGCCCATCTGTTTATGGGATCAATCCTATTCTCCTACTGTTAAAGGATTAGCTTTATTTTTGCAGGATTACATTAAAGCACATTCTGAGAAAAAAATTCTCATTGTTGCCAGTAGTGATTTCTCTCATGAGTATAATTATGAACTCGCTGTAAAAAATGATAAAACAATGTTATCTCATCTAGAAATACCTGATTTAAGCAAAGCAGAGGAATTTCGTAAGGAGGTTTCAATGACAATGTGTGGATATGGTCCCGTATTTTCCCTCATTAAGACTGCT
>JBHLKC010000273.1:0-4809 GCA_048887065.1 Candidatus Hodarchaeota archaeon | reverse complement strand
GCAATTCGGTTCCGCAGAGCTCTCAAAGACATTGTTTCTTTCTGATAAAGAATTTCTAGCTTATATCCGACCCCTTGAGGCAGAATTCGGGCCCCCTGGAGATGGTGTTTGAGTCGTGTCTTGAACGATCCAAGATTTTTCGGGAGAATCAATCTGCCGTTTTTGATCCGTACCTGCTGCTGAGTGAAAAGTAAGAGATGTTCTCCAGTTTTCAAGAGGTATTTAGGGGGTTTGGGTCTCCCTAAAAATTTGGTAGGTTGGTGCATCCATTCTTTGATAGCTTGAAAGAATGAGTGCCAATTTTTGTCTAATAAGCGTAATATTTGTTGCCCTGTTTGGGCGGGAAGCGCCTGGTAATGAGGAGAGGTCTTTAATTGATGATAAAGTTCATTATATCGTCTCCATTTTCGACTTGTGAAGAATTCCTGTCTGATAAGATAATTCCCTTGATTGTATAAGCTATTACTATGATGGCAAGCTTTTCTTATACTTGGAGTTCCATGGAAATAGATTACTTCAGTTCTTATTTCCACTGATCCTTACCTCGAATGATTTCTTCTCTCTTCTTTTGCTTTCATTGATATTCAACTAATGCTTCTTATGAAAGGATTGTGTCTTTCACTTTTATACTCCAAAACTTTGGGGAGAGTTTTATCTACCATGTTGGAGATGTAGGTGCGTTTCAGAATTCATTCATGGTAAATATAGTTATTTGTTTGAGAATGGTTGCTGGAAAAGAGAAAAGTAGACTATAAAATCTTAGAACTAACACTTTGAAGAGTTTCTTTTTTTAAGAGCGCAAGAATACTTCAGTAAATGTATAATATTCAAAAAGAATCTCAAATGACAGAAATCCCTTTAAATATATATACAAGAAGTGCTATGGAATTTTTGATGGTCAGAATCGTTTTTTAATTCTCATATAGCCCAGTATTTATTCAGTGTCCGCCGCTTAATCTCGATTAACTCAGTCAAAGCATCCATCTCGGTTCCAGAGATCATTTTTTCTGCCATCATTTTATGGGCATCTTTTTCAGGAACATCAACCCATAATTCATCGCCTTCTTTTATCTGCCGACCTGCAGTTGGGCCACGAATCTCTACAGCAACTTGGTCAGTTACTTTAGCTTCAGATAAGCTCTTCCCACTCTCTTCAATTTTTAATAATTGTCCTATTCGCTTGTTATCCCTATTAATCAAGCTAACTTGCCGAGTTAATACTCCTGACATTACTTCTACTCCAACAATGCAAGGATTTGATTGTCTAAATATGTAAGGGAGTACTCTTATTTTACTTGGACGAACTATGTCTTTGAGTGCTTCTTGTTCAAGACGTTGCTTAACTTCATATTGAAATGCTTCGTATTCTTCGCCTAGTCTATAAATAATATCATTCTGAATAATACTAATCTGTGATTTGCTTGCTTCCTCTTGTGCATCAGGGAGAATTGTTGTGCGAAATCCCAAGATGATTCCGTATGTTTTATCACGTTCTTTTGATAAGGATGCTTGATAAACATCAGTTTTAGTAACAGCACCAACAGCAGCAAACCGAATTCGGATATTTGAGTCTCTTAAGAAGTTTACGAGTGCTTCCAATGATCCTAATGTATCAGCTTTTACAATAACTCCAGCATCATCAGTTTCAACTAATATACTAGCTAGTTCCTCTTCAATCTGTCTCATAGCACCCTCAATTTCATTCTCTCCAACAACGTATAATGAAGAACCAGCTATGGCATCGTCCAAGTTTGGAGCGACTAACTTTACACCAACCGCTGCTACAGCTTCATTGACATGACTAAATTTATTCCGAGGATCCCGAATCTCATCTAAAGCCTTTGGTACTAATATTGCTTTAACATAAGTAGAAATAGGACCGTTTGTACCAGCAAGCACTATATGAGAGTTTTGCTTTATGAAACCATCAAAGAGGATAACATCAACTGTAGTGCCTATTCCTGTCTCTTTTTTGACTTCTAAAACAACTCCTTTCCCTTTATCAAAGTGTAATTCCAGCTGGGACTTCAGATACTGTTCTGTTAGGCTAGCCAACACTAGAAACATTTCAGCTATTCCCTCACCAGTCACAGCTGAGGTAGGAATTATCGCTACTGTTTTAGCAAAGTTTTTTATCTTGTCAAACCTCTCTGTTTCTAATTTAAAATGGCTCAATTCGGCCATAATATCATAGATAATTGATTGAAGAGCTTCCAATGTACTTTTGGTTTGTTTTGAGAGTGATTTAGTTAAAGGAAGGTTTGGGTGACTTTTCCAACCTGGAAGACGATCTATCTTATTGGCTGCTATAAGAAAAGGTACTTTACTTTTTACCATTATCCGTAAAGATTCAACAGTCTGGGGTTGAATCCCTCTCCTAACATCAACAACTAGAATAGCAAAATTAGCAGCACTAGCTCCGCGTTGTCTTAAATTCATGAAAGAGCTATGACCTGGGGTATCTATAATTAATATTCCGGGAATTTTCAGTTGTTTCTTAGAAGATCCTAACAAATGCTCACAAAGCTTAGTTACAGTTTCAATTGGAAAAAAACTCGCTCCGATATGTTGAGTGATTCCTCCTGATTCCCGTGTTTGTACTGCAGTTCCACGAACCTTATCAAGTAAGCTAGTTTTTCCTGAATCTACATGACCGAGAATAACTGTAATCGGACTTCGTAAAGCTTCTCTTTGGTTGGTTGGCTCTTTAACCTTTGTCATAATCTTTCATACCACCCTTTTCTAGTTTCAGCCAACTTCTTAAAGTGAATTTGACCTTTAATTATTTTAACTTAATCAGCTCATTACAATTTATATCCAAGAAACTGGTCTAAGCTTTTAATAAACTGTTTTAAAGTGAATTTTTACTATAAACTCATAGAAAAAATATCACCTAGTGTTTAATCAAATTTCTTGTCATTTCTATGGAATTTTATATTTATTGATAATGACTTCTGTCTACTAAACCAATGGAGAAAAAATTTTATTTGAAGCCAATGAAGGGATTAAATGCCTTTTCTAAAATGTTTCTCTTCAATAGGAGTTTGGACAACTTTTGCGGCGCGACAGGACCCATTACTTTGTATTCCCAGAATATTTAGACAAATCACTCACACGAAGAGAAGGGCGCCGTTTGGCATTTTCAGAGGCAATAGATAATCCTAGGCTCCTAGAAATAAAATTGGCAGCTGAAAAACTCGGTTATGATTACGAACTACGGGATAACGCCAGCTACCCCAGACAGTGGTGGGAAAGTAAAGGTCTTATCTTAATCAAGAAAAGAACCTCAAAATTAAATACGTTACGAGAAATCAGCTCTGAAATTAAATTAAGGATTCGCCCAGCATTAGAAAAAAAGGAGAAGGAACTTGTACAACAGGCGAAAAAACGCAAGACAATGAAACCTCCAAGTAGAGACGTGAAAAGAAAACCTCAAAAATTCAAACCAAAGCGGAGAAAATAACTTACAATAGAAAATGAATTTTAGATATCGATTGTATAAAATCCTTTTAAACGATTAATGAGAACTAAATAATTGCATATAATCGCTTTGTTAATATCTTCTTACTAGTTTATAATGGGTGCAACATCTGCGAAAAAAACGTGATCTTTACAGCAAAAAAGCTAAGAGAGAGGGATATAGAAGTCGTGCTGCTTATAAACTCCAGCAGATCGATAAGAAGTTCAAACTTTTCAAGGATAACCAAATAGTTATCGATTTATGTGGAGCCCCAGGAGGTTTTTCACAAATAGCGCGAGATAGATCCCAAGGAAGAGCAAAAATCTTTTTAGTAGACTTATCACGTGTGAAACCCATCCCCAAAGTGGCAGAAATCATTCAAGGAGATATTACAAAATTCTCAACTATTATAAAACTCCAAGAAAGTATAGAAAAAAATCGTTCAGGGGAAGAGAAAATTATTGTCCTCGCTGATTGTTCGCCAAACGTTTCTGGTCATTGGACAACAGATCACTCTCGCCAGATCTGGTTAACGGAGGTAGCATTTAGTATTTCAAACTACTTTTTAGCTGACAAATTTATCACTAAAGTTTTTCAAGGTGAGTTCTTAGATGAACTTCTACAAAAAATAAAAACTTCTTATCTTAGTGTAAAGATATTTAAACCTCCTACATCACGTAAAGAGAGCGCAGAAACATATATTATAGCAACAGATAGGAAGAAGACGGATAAAAAACCTTTTGACAAATCTTGTCTTGTTTTGGATGACTAGGAATATAGTTGGTTAATAAATGAAAACTAACGAAATCAGAGAAGGTCTGGGAACTTTTCTTATTTCATCTCCTAGGACTAATGATAACATACCAAGAAAATCAGATGAAGTTTTTTTCAATCCACATCAAGAAATAAATCGTGATTTTTCTGTTTTAACTCTGAGAGCATATTCAAAGATAAATAAGAGACCAAATTTAACAGTTTGTGAACCCTTATGCGGTTCTGGTATACGCAGCTGTCGTTATGCCCTAGAAACTCCCTCGTCTCTAATTTATTGCAATGATGTCAATTCAAATGCAGTTGAAATCGCACGAAAGAATATCGAACGTCTTCCAAATAATCTTGCAGAGAAAATCCATCTCTTTAATACTGAGTGTAACGAATTTCTTCAAAAACTCTATGGAAATCATATTATCTTCGATTTCATTGATATAGATCCTTTTGGAACTCCTATTCCATTTGTACAAAGTAGTACAAAATTAATAAATGTTTCTGGTCTACTTGCTTTCACAGCTACTGATTTAGCAAGTCTTGTTGGACTTTACCCAAGAGCTCTCTATGCTAAATACAGTGTT
>JBHLKC010000272.1:0-4817 GCA_048887065.1 Candidatus Hodarchaeota archaeon | reverse complement strand
TTCCAAAGAGGACTCCTCTTACCACAGGTTCCAGTTAATAATAACTGGGATCTCACAACATACCTCAATTATGTTTGTCTTAAAGCAGGTCTCCCACCTGACGCATGGACTGACTTGGATACCAAAATATCATGTTTTGAAGGTTTAATTTACGCAGAAAAAACTCCAAATGGCATTATAGAGAAAGAAAGTATGAATTAATTGAAACAATCAACTTTTAATGCTATTTTTTCAAAGTCGATTTTCTTGAAATTCTCTGAGACCTGAAGGGAAACTTGAGGTCTAAAAATACAACAAGGGTCTCTATCCAAAGGAAGCTCAAATTCTTCTTCACTAAAATACCCCATTTGAATTGGCCTTATTACAGTTAACTTGGTATCCCTCTCAAGAAGTTTAAATGCTTCTAATGACATCAATTCATCGTTATAATTGAAACAAGTGGGAGAAGAAATGACTTGTAGATCTGATTGAATTGCTAGGTTTTGGCAAATTTGTTCGCAAACTTTCTGACAGATCAAACAAAGCGATTGTTCATCCCTGTATAACTGCAGAATTGGTATAATTGACATTATTTTAAGAGGGTGACCAAATTCTTGTTGAATCCAATCTTGAAAATTATTTTCGGTCGGTTTTCCTGTTTTAAAAAATACAGGAAGAATTTGTACACCTCTTTTTTTCATTAACCAAGAGGCAAAAATTGAATTAAAATTGGGACGCACCAACGCGATTGCAGTTCCTTGAGCTTGAGATGGAATACCATCAATACCATGATATATCTGAGTATAGATGAATGTTAACGGCCCACGAATGTCTAGATAAATTTGATGGTCGGGTGCTTTAAGATCAACTCTAATATTTTCTATAGGAGTCGTTAAGATTTTTTCTCCTAATTTTGCTGCAATCTCCATTGAGGAAAATGGGTGATTACCTTCACGGCGTGTCGTAACACGGAAACTTGTATCAGGTTGAATAACTGCTTTAGCTTTTGATACCCCTGCAGAGATGATATCTTCTTCAGTTGATTTAACAACGAGAGCTAGGCTAACAGAAGAGACCCCGCTAATCGAAGTTGAAATGGTATGAGCTAACTCTTCTAAGTGTTCATCAGAATTAGAATAAAGAATTAGTCGGTCTCGAAACTCGGTAATTTTAAAATCTTGGCTTTGGACTAGAAGAGAACGAATATTTCGTTTTAAGTGCATTAACATACGAGAACGGGTTCGCCGACTTTTTATACCTAGTTCTCCCCCTATCCGTATTAAAATAACACATTTACCAATTAAAAACGAATACCTTGAAAAAGAAGACGTAAAAGTGCCCTTCATTTTTATCGCATGAATCGAGAGTGAACCTCATATTTTGACTATTGTCGATTCTTTCGGAAGAACGAACAAAATAATGCGCGATTCAGAGTAACTATAATATTTCATTGCAAAGCTCATGCTTGTCAGGTCTCATCATTACGCGCTATTAAAATAATTAGTGATTTGAATTTAAATCTCTTCTTCTTCATCAACTTCATCGGCAAGCTCTTCAGAGGTTTTAATAACATCTGCAAGGTCAAACTGTTGTTCGAACTTATGTCTAATAGCTACTTTGAGGCTGTCATTAAGATCTTTAATTTTTCTCTCCACTACCTTTCGTGCTTTTTCACGATCATCAGGTAATTCAGTAAAACCCCACATTGCTGCTGGAGCAGCCTCGGGGTTTTTCTCGATCAAATAAACAAGTCTTTCTTGTTGTTGAAACGCAAAATATTTTGGTTGGATAAGAGGACAATCTGTGAACTGATGTGTACCAGTCACAGTAAAAAGATGGTTACAACGCATTTTAGTTGGGGAAGTTGCTGCTGATTTGAAAGCACAATGTCCCCTGTCTAAATATCTCCAAGCAGTGATTATTTCTGATGATACCATTTCTTGACACACAACATTTGATTGCTAAGATAAGATAAACCTTCCATAGGAGCAAGGAATAGCCGCTGGTGGGACTTTCCTACTGAATTCTGCAGAATTCATCAACTTGAACCCACGACCAACAGATTACAAGTCTGTCGCTCTACCAACTAAGCCACAGCGGCATTATAAAAATGCCGAACTACCTTGCTTCTAATTCCTCCCGTTTTTATTTTTTTTTAAATTTGTTTCATTGTGGCTGATAAAATATATTCTTTTCCCCCTCATTAAAGACTAATCCAAGACTTTTTTCATTATTTATTTGCTATTGTAGCTCTAAGAATCTCTGACTACGGATATAAAGAGTTTGAATTTTATTCTTTCTCGCTAACCTTCTGAGTTGGCGGTCATTTGTCGCAATAATACCATTAGAACTCCTGTGTAATTCAGCATAATGTAAGAGGATAAAATCAATGTTCTTATGATGGTAGTCTGTTGGCCACCTTTCACAGAATTTATGGACGAAATCAATCGCTATGTGTGATTCCATCTTTACTTTCGGATTTCCTTTCAGATTTAATTGTTCTAGCTCTAAAAATACTGGTTCAAGTACTACCAAAGTTCGTCTTCCAGGAAGTACCCGATCAAGTTCGTATGATAAATTAAAGTTAACCATTTGACTCAGTGCTAACAAAAAATTTGTATCCAGAAATATTAAAGTATTTGAACCTTCTAGTAGTGATGATTTTAGTTTTTTTGCCGTTGTTCATCCCCTCCTTCAATAATACCCCATCCTATAAGACGCCATCTTCGATCAATTTGACGACTGATTGCTATACGTGTTCCAATTTCAGCACATACAGGGAGTCGAAGATCCAATATTAATCCCTTTTTACTAACCTTAGTAACTTTTCCCACAGTTTTAGCAGTTCCTACACTTAGCATTAGGTTCTCATTTATTTCGATATTATGAACCATGGCCTGATCCTCGCTTCCTACTACTCTTTCCATTAAATTTTGCGTAATCAATAGATTATTCCAGATTGGAGGAAGTTCATCGGGATATCCAACGACTTGGCCTACAAGAGAATCACTTTTTGTTAATGCAGAATCTAAAGGTGTTCCAATACCAATTAAACCCCCTGGTAATGCTGTTTCAACATTTCCAAAACCTGAGCGCAAACTTACTATTTTTGTCCTAATTATTTGCCATTTAGTCCCCCTTCGATTGCCTGGCCGAATTTCAATCTCATCATCTACAGAAAATTTGCCTCGAATAATACTACCACCAACTACTCCTCCTTTTAATTTAGTCGGAGATTGTCCTGGTTTATTTACATCGAATGATCGAGCCACAAGCATTTGTGGCGAGAGTTTATCATCTCTTTTAGGTGTTGGTAGATTTTCTTCAATACTTTGAATAAGTAAGTCAATATTCGTATGGTGTATGGCACTAATTGGGATAATAGGGGAATTTTTTGCTGTTGTTATAGAAATGAATTTTTTCAAATCTTTATAATTTGCTAAAGCTGCTTTTTCTGAGACTAGTTCGATTTTATTCTGGCAGACTATCACATTCTCCATCCCGATAATATCCATAGCTGCAATATGTTCCCGAGTTTGGGGCATCGGTACTTTTTCATTCGCAGCGACAACCAATATCGCCCCATCCATGATGCTAGCACCTGATAGCATTGTTGCCATTAAGACCTCGTGCCCTGGAGCATCCACAAATGCTACTCGTCTTAATAGGATTGTTTCTCCTCCACATATTGGGCATTTTTTTTGAGTAGTGTATTTATCTGGTGTTTCACAATTTGGACACTCACGGAATTCTGTTTCTGCATACCCTAATCGAATCGATATCCCTCTGCGAATTTCTTCGCTGTGAGTATCAGGAAACTTACCCGTTAGAGCTTCAGTTAAAGTTGATTTACCATGATCAACATGTCCTATCATACCAATTGAGATTTCAGCTTGATTAGGCACAGTTGCAGCTGAGTCCGTCTTCTTTTTTGTACGGGCCGTCTTTTTCTTTACTGGGGCCTCTTCCTCTTTTTTGGGAGCTTTCTTTGATTTTGCTGAAGCTCTCCTCTTTTTCGCGGGCATAAGAATCCTCGGATTTAACTTATAGTAACTCTTCTATTGCTTTACTGCTTTCATCTCGTTCTAGAATTTTTAGATTTATTTGATAAATATCTTCACTAATCATAGCTCCCCTAACGCGCTTTCGTCTTCTTCTACCTTTTCTCATAGGTTTATATCCTGTTGCCCTATGTCCGATTAGTACCCGTTTGGACATTGCGCCTTCTACTCCTGACACCATAGGAAAACCAGACTGGTCACTTCCGCCAGTAATTTTAAAAGTATAGCCCTCAAAACCAATTAAATTTCCATCCAATTCATCTCCGAGTTTTTTACCTATAAAGTGTCTAGTTAGTGCATCATCATCAATTTCTTTCTTATAACTCTGTTTTTCATCAGCCAAATTAAGTTGAAACCGTACCATCTTCTCATCTCTATTTATTTACCACGATTGACAATGTGAATAATTATAATAGTTTGTATAAACTTGTTCATTAAGCCAAATGGGTCATTAGAAGAGCTTATACTCACGATTCTTAAGGTTATCAGGTTATGATTAATGATTCATGGAAACCATTAAAATTCAGACGAATAATTCAATTCGTTTTGGGTGTAACCCCACACCCACTATTCCCTCAGCAGGAAGAGCATTGGGAACTACTTTCCGCATTAGATTATAAGCTGCGTTCACATCAGCATTAATAAGGCTACTAGTAGATGAGAGAAACAACCCCCGACTAATCCGTTTCCCTTTGTATTGGGAATGTTTTTGGATTGGTTCGAGATCTAGAAAGGAGCATTTACTTGTATAGTATTCTTCCGTGGTGTGCAAATGAA
>JBHLKC010000271.1:0-4819 GCA_048887065.1 Candidatus Hodarchaeota archaeon | reverse complement strand
GGTCAAATTATAAACACCATATTGCCAACCAATTGTGGATAGATTAAATGAGAATGGTGCTTGAGATAATTCTAAATTTAAAAGATATGATTCAGGAACAGACGTGCCATTTAACCATAGAAAAACTTCATCAAGTGAGGAAATACTTAACTCTTTGTAAGTTTGATAATTATCAATTGTAATTCCTAAAGAATCTTCAACCATTATTAAACCATCATTTGTTAAATGAACATCAGATGGAGGGATCGTTAAAGTAGGCATCTCGACAATATTAAAAACAACGGTAATTACACTAGTTTCAAAATAAGGATGAGAGAAAGATATCTGAACTGAATGTTGCCCAACAGATAATTGAGTTGCATTAAATCTAAACCAATAATGATCTCCTATACGATTTAAATATTGTAACTTGATTTCATCACTTATATCAATTGATCCATAATCAGCAGAAGTAATGTTCTCATTCCAATCCGTATTCTCTAAGAATACTGAAAATTCAAAGTATTCTGTGTAATAGATCTCTGTATTATTCATATAATCTGTTTGAATTTTAGTTTGTGCATCCTGAACATTCACATTAATCATAAAGAGGGCGCTATAATAGTTTGTCAAGCTAAAAGTAACATTAATCACAAACATTCCCGTTTGGTCTGGGTCAAGAATAATTGTCCAAGAAGAATCGGTTTCTAAATCAGAACTGATATGGGGGATCAAAGATTCTATTTCTGGTTCAGAAGTTAAAAGGTTATCGGTAGTCAGAATATGATAATATTGGAGGTTAAAAACTAGGCTATCTGCAAAACTTTCTGCAAAGGGGATATTAATATTCGTATTATTTAAATGAGATTTACCATTACATGTTCCTGAAATGTTTGTAATCCCTGGTGTAATTATAAGGGAATAGTTCACTTGACGAGAGAGATGCTTGGAATGAGTAGCGGTTATGGGGATATCTATATATGACCCCACTCCTAAGAAGTCCGTTGTATTTAACGTATAAACATAAGCAGAGATGATGTCATTATATTCAGCATTATTCCCATTTACCTGAATAGCAGCATTTAAGATTGGATCACCTGTTGCGTTTAGGTAATCAATGCGAATAGTAGTATTTTCATACCATTCTAACACGTCAGTGGTAGGATTAAGAGTAAGTGAAGAATTATAAACAAATTTGACATCAATGACTCTAGTCCAATTGACAAACCATTCAATTTGTGTTGTGATAGTTATTGTACCTAATGTCCCAGGCATTTGCCCATATGTTGAAAAAGTAGCATTATATGAATAATCTATATCAATTTGATTCATAAATACATCAGTGGCGGACGGCCAACTTGCATCACACCATATTTTAGCGTTTTTAACATCTGTCTGATTATGAATGGATTTGTATAAGCCAGTGATATTGAATAATTCGCCAATTATCACTTCGTGTTCAGCATGAACATTAAAGGAGGTATTTACAAACAAATCTAAGGTGAGAACGTAAGTTCCAACCTTAGTCTTATCCATATTAATCCAGAAGGCTTGTAGGTCATATGTACCGTTTATATTCGTTGTTTGATCTAAAGTGCTATTTATATCCCATATTTCATTCACAGTATTATCAGAATAGCTGACATTAGTATTTACCACTACCTGTATACCAGTCGGATTATACTCAATCCAATATGAAGCATTACCATTTGTTTCTCCTACTGTATAAATTAGTTCTAATGTATCGGTGACATTTACTCTAAGAGGTACCGAAAGAATTACACTGTTACGTTCCAAATTAAAGCTTTGTATATAATTAGTAGCATTAAAACAGACATGCCAAGTAACATTTGAAATTAATGTACTCGTATTGATTACCATTGTGGTATTACCATAGGTATATTTGTGGGCCGGATCACCATCCCACGTCACGTTTGGATTATCGATTAAGTTTGTATATTCAGGTATACTAGAATCATTCCAGTAGATTTTTGAACCATTCCAGTCAGCTTGGATACCACTAATAGTTATGGTGTGGTTTCGAATTATATCTGTAGTGTTAATCTGAATTGTAGAGAATGACATATTCCAAAATGAAGAAGACCTATTTTGGACTTGATACGTAATATAAGTAGGAATTGGAGAGGAAAATGAATAATTAGCTAAGTAATGCATAATGAATGAAACCGAGGTATTAGTATAAAAATCATGGCTTGATACTGTGTCATTTGCAGTAAATTTGAAAGAGGAGAGTTCATAATTTCCTTCAGAGGTGTTATAAGTCATAGCAATCTCTGTTGGATTTGAATAAGTTAAATTATCCCCATTACTATCTGTGGGTAAAACTCGTATTACAGAAAGGATATCTCCAGAAGGAAATGGATTAACAATCCAGCTTGCATCATGAGTTGGTTTATAAGCAAAATCTCCCGTATCCCCATTATAAGTATCATTCTGAGTATACCAATACCAATAACCTATGTTTTCATTTCCTGTATCGTTAAGCACCAACCAGTAATGCCCTTTCGTCACATTGATCGGTTTAGGAAATGAGTAAGTAGGCCAGGTAGGGCCAAATGTTTCACCATCAGTTGGACCAAATTTTCCCTCCAATGTAAGTGTACCTAATTGAGTGCCTGGTAAGCCCCCAACGCCATTATCATCATAAATCGATACATTCCCATGGGGGTAATCTCCATCCAGCCCACCTAAAGATTCAGGTATATCTACATATTTAATATAGACCCTAACTTGAGTAATATTCGCATAATCTTCCTTGATCTCAATTTTTTGCGCTACTTCTAAAAAGGATCTAGAGTCACGGGGATCCAGCTGACCTCCAGTTTCATTCTCAATGGATCGCCAATCTTCTTTTGCGGTAACATTCAAGATTTGAAAGTCTGCGGAGTTTTTGGAAAAGTTTTCTAGGGAATCTTCAATCTTAAACGTTGTATTATGTCCACTGGGGGTACCCCCGTTCGGTATAGTAAGAGGCATTGTATTTTGTATCTCAAGAGAGCTTGAATTGATTTTAATTAGTGAATCACGGATTTGATAAATTCCCCCTCCTTTACCTCTTTGGTTACCTATTAAAAAAGAGGGAGTGTTCAATCCTTTTAAGTTCTTATCAGTATTATTTTTATATAAAGATGAGTAAAGAGGATCTGAATCTTTTATTAACCTAGTTAATGATAATGTCTCCTCTAAATCGATAGAGGTGTCATTTGATTGGTTTAAATCCGTAGTTAGTAGGAATGAGTTTATAGGTAGAATATTACAAATTAAAAAAAGAATAGTAATATGACTCAGTAAATGGTTTTGGTTTATGTTCTGTGTTAGGGGACTCATAAACATATCCCAATTATTCATCCAGGCATATTACTAAGGGGAAGGGGAGGTAGATAGGTTATCGTTGATGCAAAGACTGCATGAGAATAGCTTAGGAGCACAAATTTGATAGATTATCTGGTCTCTCATTAAATGATTTGTTTTCTGTTAAAAATATTGGAAATTCTTCTCTGATCACCACTCATCCTTCTTTTTTCGATTGTTTTGGTTATGATTATGCTTTCCCGTATGTTTGTATCCGTGTTTATGGTTAGGCTTTCGCTTGCACCAGTGTTTGGAAGAAAGAACTTTGGTTACATGGTAATATTTATACTCAGTATTAGTGTTAGGGACTATGAGAACAATTACGACAAATTGGTAGTCATCTATTTGGAATTCTTCCTGAAGATAAATTAAAAATGATTTGAAGTTGCTAATAATTACTCCAAGAATTACTTTATCAGAGGTCTCTGATTTAGGAGCGATAACAGGTTCAATTGTTTCAATGTTAATTAGAAAAACATCAATTTCTTTATTCAACTTGGTTTTTATTTCGTGTTCAACTGTGAAAGTCACATTGTAACTTAAAGTCTTTTTCTTACCATGGCGTGTGAAAATAAACCAATATTTTATAGGTTCGGGTCCAGGCTCGGGTTCAGGTTCTGTTATAGGGCATATTTTGACCTCTGAAAGTAAATCGCATGGAACATCAGGATTAAGTACCCAAGAACCATCATGGGTTGATTTTACAGCCCACACACCAGTATCACCATTAGTTAGATCTGTTTGAGTGTGCCATTCCCAATAACCTGCATCACGATTCCCAGTATCACTTAGTACTATCCAGTAGAATCCTTGTTTTACGTTAATTGGTTTTGAAAATGTATAAGTTTTCCATTTAGGACCCGATGGTAGACCTAAATCAAGTGGTTCGCCTGAGGCAGTGAGAAATCCTTCCTCTAATGTCGTTGTACCCAACACGTTGCCTGGTTCTCCATTATTATCAGTAGAAACAGTCATAGTCCCGCGAGGGTAATCTCCGTCTCCGTTTAAAAGATCAACATATCTTATATAGAGCTTAACCTGAGTAATATTGGCATTTTCTTCAATTATTTCGAATTTTTGAGCTGCTTCAATGTAAGTTTTAGAGATCCTAATATCACTATTCTCGGTTTCATTTTCAATTGTTACCCAGTAACCAGACTCAGTTGTATCAGCTGGTTCCATATCTACCGATTCTGAATTCTCAACCTCAATATTAATCAATGGATCAGAGGGGGCTGTTTGGTAGACCTCGTTTAGTATATCACTGGTCTCACCAATTAAACTGTCAATTTCTGAATTAGAAGTTGAGATTCCATGATTAACAGGTAAAAAATTGAAAATGAAAGAAGCTATGATTAGTAGGCCAATTATTTTATATTGACGTCTTATCTCAATCATAACAGGTTAGAGGTTCTCTAAAGAATCTTATTAAGTAATCTAGACAGTTTTTCCGCAATTTCTAAAATTG
>JBHLKC010000270.1:0-4877 GCA_048887065.1 Candidatus Hodarchaeota archaeon | reverse complement strand
AGTGATATTACTTGATCAACATGGTTTGGATCTTTGAAACGTTTGCGTTCACTTTCACGAATAATTTCAGGGGATTCGCGGAACAATTTTATGTCAATCATATAACCCTATCTCCTCAAAGAGGTGTTTTTTAGGTGTTATAAGTCTATCCAAGCCTTTATTCTTTTTGATTATTAATATATTAGTTTTCAAGAATAAAATAAGCACTAAATACTGAATCAGGTAAAAAAAAGCTTGAAATTCCCTTTCCGTGAATTGTTTGTTGATAATAAATCATCAAAGACATTTAACGTAAAAAAAAAGGAAAGAGTTTGTTAAGAAGATAATTTAAACCGTCCTCAATGGATCTGCATTCACTTTTCTCCAGAAAATAAATATTGAAATAACAACGAATATGACAGCTATAGGTCCCCACAAAATAAAACCTAATGAATACTCATTGCCTCGCCAATCAACGAACTGGGGTAAATTCTGTAAGAGAAATCCAACAGATAAATAGCCAAGAAATTGAAAGAAATTCAGGGGGATAGATTCAAAGCCATGATACATCCCAGCTCTAGATTCTCCAGTTCGTCGTTCATCTTCTTCAACAATGTCTGCAACTATTGCATATGGCAATAAGTAGTATCCTGATACTCCAACTCCTGTTAGAATAACAAAAATTGTGGCCTGAAAAAGTACATCTGTCTCCTGAGATATTTCAAGGATTTGTGAGAACAGACCGACTTGGCCAATGAGAAGGGTAAGTGGCATGAAAATAGCCATCCAAATTGCTACGTAAAGAAAGCTCTTAGTTTTCCCTTCTTTGTTACCATATTTAGCCCACCAAATAAATCCGCATAAAATAGTGCCAAGTAAGGCAATACCAAAAATAAGGTATTCTAAGGTTCCAAATCTTAAAGCTTTATCAATCCAAGACAACACAACACCCATTATGATACTTAGAGCTAAGGTTAGAAATCCACGAGAAATTGTCCACCAGATATAATTACGATTTGCAAATACAACACTAAGTTCTTCACGTAAATTTGGTTGAGGAATGAAAATTTCCTTAGCTCTTATAATGAAAATTGCTGGAAGATAGAATATAATCACCGAAACTGCGAATATCCCTATTAATAACGTTATAACCTGCCCATTTCTTAGGAATGAAAATATACCATTAACAGCTTCGAGATCTACTTCTTCTGATGTACCACCAAGTAATGAGGGTAGTAGAAATGCTGATCCAGCACCAATAACGAATGCAATAATGTTTACTGTGCTTTGATAACCGCTAATTTCTAAGCGTTCATGTTCCGTTGTAATTTCAGGCATCCATGATTGAAATGGAGTCGTTAAAAAGCCATAAATCGCTTGATATAGTGAATTAAATATAAGTAAATATCCAAAAATTAATGTTGAATCTTGCGTTCCAGCTAAGAATAGATGAGGTGAATAGAGTAAAAAGAAAGCTATTGCTAAAAGTGGAGCCCCTATGATCACAAACGGTCTTCTACGACCCCATCGAGTTTGGGTACGATCTGATATATAACCAGAGAAATATTGGGAGAACGCAATTACAATTTTGCCAATTGCAACTCCAAGAAATGCGAGAAATGGATCTTCTTCCAGTCCAAAGAATGCAAAATACACATACCCAGTGAATAAATCTGCAAGATCGATTGTAATGGAGGATCCTAATCGGCCAATCCCATAGCTAACTTTTTCTTTAAATGTAAGCATGAAATTACCTTCTTGTCGGAGATTAACTAGTTAAAAACTAATATTTTGAAGTTGAAAGAAATCAAAGGAGGATGAAAGAAAAAAGAGTGAGTACTGTGAGTACTAGCGGTAGTGATGACCTTGTTGCAATAGACGGTCATCAATTGAGCGTTCTCCTTTCATCTCGCTTAGCTCACAATTGATTCCAATACGATAACCAGCTTTTAATTGAAAGCCTGATTTGCAGATACCTCTAGCTTGGCGAGCAGCCGTTCTTTGTAAAATTAAACCGCTTCCTTCTGCAAAAATGAGAGTTGCTGTTTTCGCTCCCTCATTTATCTCTAAAACTGCTTCATCTCTTTCGCTTTTCTCGGTAAATTCTCGTAAATCGTGGTTATAATATAATTTTATAATACCTACTCTTGTTTCAGGAGCAGCAACTGGAGCAGCTTCTAATCCCAAATCTGCAGTTGTTGGTTCAGGACGCTCCTCAACAGGAGTAGGTGGTTTAGGTACACTTACAGGAGAAGGCCTGACTTCGGGCATACCAGAAGGTGGAGGAGGTGAAAGTTCAGCTGGGGGGGTTCCTGGTGCTTTAATGTCAGCAATTGTACCAGTTAGCCCCTCACTTATTTTTGCTGCATCAGCTCTTACTTGACCTGATTCCGCAAGTTGATCGATTAAATCAAAGAATCCTTCTGGTTCATATCCCTCACCAATACTGTAAATCATAGGGGTACGTTCTCGATCAACATCGAGTTTTCGTACAAGCCGATTACCAGCAGCTTTCTCACCAACTTGACTAGAGGAACCAACCCAGACATAAAGGTCATGGTAGGCATCAAGCACAAAAACATCTTCAGATTTGAAACTTTCTCGCTTTAGAGGCACATTTTCAATTACAATGTCGTCAGAAGAAGAACCATCCGCTAGATCAATATCTCGTACCCGGTATAATGCATAAGAAATTTCTTCAACATTCACTTCAACATGTTTCAAAAATCCAGGTGTATCACCTGTAACAACTACAAAGTCAAGTAATTGCTTAAATTCAGCAGATTCATTACCTTCTAGTTCAGTATCAATATCGATCTCCTTATCCTTAAGATCAAGCTGTTTAGCAGCCCAAGCACCAACTGCTCGGTCATCTGCAAATGCTTGGGAGCCTAACCAAATAAATACTTTTTTTGCAAGCCCAGCTGAAACGTCAGAATTATCAATGACGTAAACATCCCCATTTAAAAATTCATAAGGGGGATTTATTTCAACTAAATTTTTTCCTTTCACATGTAAAACACGCATAGCTATTCAACCTCAGCATTATGATTCAGAATAACTTACTTTCCAAAATTATTGATATTTCATTGATTGAGATTATTTTCCGATATTATTTTTTATTATTAATTGAATATCTATATACTATTTATTTATTTGTTTCTTTATAATACATTTAGTTTTCCTATTTTTAGTAATTTTATCCAAAATTTAACTGAAATTCGATGATGATAAATGTACCCTTTTTTTCTATTATAAATTGAAGTTTAGTTATAGTATTTCAAGTTTTTGACAAATTAAATTGGTAAGATCATGTAATGATTTGATTAATTTGATTTTTCTAATTCTTTTACTTTTTCCCGTAACCGTCTTACTTGATACTCAAGAACTTTATTTTGGGTTAGAAGATCCATAACTAATGTTTTGAGTTTTGCTATTTCGCGTTCCTCATGCGTAGTCATGTCAATTGCGATCGAAACTGTTGATCGTAGATCTTCTAATAATTCCTCAAAGATTTGAGCAGAATAGCGTTCTTTGGAACCATCCAATGCTTCCCAGTTATACACCCATTCATCCAAAAATGCTTCAATAAACTCACGAAAGAGGATTTCTTTCACATGGGGAAAATCCCTTGAAAATATCAAATAAAGGTTTGAAACTCTCCCCATTTTAGCGATCCGAGGATCTTTGGAAGTGGGGGCTGATTGTAAAAAGTCGAAGCTTATGTGAATCAAATCATCTCGATTTGGAACATTTAAAGGTTCTTTAAAGCCTGTCTTAAAATCTTCAATTCTCCCCATTGAGCTAACCGTTTGTCCTTGCACTGCAAGTAGTAAAGCATTATCATACTCTAAGAAGCTATTATAGATTACTTTGGGGCCTTCAATATCATCAAAAACACTAAAAACAATACCTTTAAGATGCTCCCGTTGTTGATAACGTTCATCTATCCAGGATTGGAACGTAGAAACTACGTCAGTTATATCAACTAATTCATCAACAAGTAGAATATATAGATCGTTACTGTTTTTCTGGTAATATAAACGTGCGAATGTAGCAGGGATATCCCTCATAAAAATTGTTGTATTATTTTTTTCTACTTTCTGATCACGAAATATTTCTGCAATCAGCGAATCTTCCTCGGCCTTCGTTAAAATGACCGATTTATCTAATTTTTTATCAAAAATATACAAACCTTGCTCATTCAATAACCAGAATCGGTAAATCTTTCCAGTCATCTTTAACCACCCTAATGGTTAATTTCAAGATCATTGTCCCAGTTGTAATAAATCTTCTTGGCTACATTCTACCAAGAGATTCCAATTTATAGCTCTATCTAAAAATTCAATAGCTTCACTTCGTTTGTATTTTTTTGAGAGATGGGAGATGATCTGCTCTGAGAAGAAATATTGGACTCCTTTTTTCTCAAAAAGAACCTCTTTTATACGAGCAAACATTTTTTGATCTTTCTTTGACAATTTTATACTTTCTAGAGTCAAAACTCCTTCATTAAGTACAAATGCGCTAAAGTAGTGAAGAGGAATATATTTACGAACCATCTTTTTTACGATTGAGGAAGGGATTTGGTCAGTGGAGTAAAAATCCTGTAAATCATCTACAAACTTCGCTTCTAGCTCCCGTCCTAATCCTCCTAAACGATCTTTGAAATACTCTGGAAGACGAATTTCCGAGATAATGATAAGGCTCGAATAATATCCATGCCAAACTAACATATGAAGCCCTTCTCGACTCATTACTTCGATTTTTTCTGTCCTCAGCTCCTCGGGACGAGAAACCATGCTTTCTGATACTTCTTCCATGAAGGAAGAGAGAGCTGCAGACATCCCTGAGAGAGCATCTGTGTCTGTTGATAATTCAGCTATCGTTTTTTCCGAATA
>JBHLKC010000269.1:0-4948 GCA_048887065.1 Candidatus Hodarchaeota archaeon | reverse complement strand
CAGCAACTGTTATCCGATGGTCAACAATTTCTTCTTCAGCAATTTGTTGGAAAATGTCCTGAACAAGAGCTTTATCTCTAATTCGAGTACTCTTCTTCAGGAAAAGAGCTTTAGCCATTCGATAGCGTTGGTCAATTATCATATTTTCTTCTTGATCATTTATCCTCTTTAAACGCTTTAAGTATTCAGCCGAATGCTCGTGAAAGTGTTTTTCAATTGCCAAAGAAACTAAATCAAGGAGTATACCTGTTATAAAAAGGTTATCGTCCGGTTCATTGAGAAAAGTTAAGCTCTCCTCTAGATATTCCCATGCTGGGTCTAATTTGCCTTGTTGATGAAATATTTTACCGATATAATAAAGACATTCAGCGATATCCTCATCATGACCAAAATCTTTACGTAAAGATAAGCTTTGTTCTAAGTATGTCAATGCCCGATCCAATTCACCCTTCAGTCTATAGACTTCGCCAATTCCCACGAGAGCCCATGATTTTTGGCTTTTATCAATTTCATCATATAATGCTATACTCTGTTGTTGGTTTTCAAAGGCACGATCTAGATCACCTTTGGAGAGATAGATGAAACCAATTTTAGCAAGAGACTTTGCAATTTCAGATTTATTACCTAATTCCTTGAAAAGCCTTAAGGTCTGCAATTGATACTCTAAAGCGAGATCTAACTCCCCTTTGTCATGATTCATTGCACTCATACAATATAGCGCCTGTCCATGACCTTCCTTGTCATCGAATCTCTCAAAATGATCTTTACTGAGCTTGAAATGATCCAAAGCTGCATCAAACTTACCTTTATGGCAATAGATGGCCCCAATATTCCAAAGACTCCACGCAATTTCTTTTTCATTACCAACCTTCTTATATAGTGCAAGACTTTTTTCAAAATAATCTAAGGCTATATCCTTGACCCCTTTAATGGAGTAAATTCGTCCTATGATATGAAGGGATTCAGCAATTAGATGATTTTTACCTAGTTCCTGACTTCTTTTTAAGGTATTATTGGCATGTTTGAGCCCCTCCTCTAAATTCCCAGCCTTAATCTTAATTTTACTCTTGAGAAGGCTACATTTGAGCTGATGATCAATTTTTATGTCTTCATTCTTCTCAAAAAATACTAGAATTTGGTTAGCTTCGTCAATTTTACCCCTATAGATGAGTTGCTCTATTTGTTGAATTTTAATGTCAATATTCTCATATTCTTTAGACATTCATCCTTAACTTCCTTATGCTTGTTAGATACTAAATTATTATTAAATTCACTATATTGGTAAATACGACAAGAAATCAATTTTAGGATTGATTGAATTTCTTCACAGTTATCGTCAAGAGTATTTTCTTTAATAAAAGAAAAGACTAAATTAAATCGAATAGAAGGGGAAAGTAAATGCAGAAATTATTGATACCAAAACCACAATCAGGAGGATTAATTCTTTCTTACCGGTGTAGCTGTGAATGTAAGCATTGCATGTATTTTTGTTCTCCGAAATGGGATAATTATTGGATTAATGAAAAGGATCTTGAATCGGTTTTAGAGAAAATTTCAGGATTTATTGCTCCTTCTCCTTATGGATCTGAAAACGTCAGTCTTAATTATGGTCTTCATATTACTGGGGGAGAACCGTTTTTGAACTATAATCTATTACTGAACAGTATTCAGACTGCGAACAAGCTACAAATTCCCTCACTTTTTGTTGAAACAAATTGTTACTGGTGTAAAAATGATGATTTAACAAGAAATAAACTGACCGAATTAAGAAGTAATGGATTAAAAGGAATTTTGATTAGTGTTAATCCGTTTATTTTAGAATTTGTACCCTTTGAACGAACAGAAAGAGCTATTAGAATTAGTAACGATATTTTTGGTAATAATGTCTTGGTCTATCAAATGTATTACTACCATCAATTCAAGAGTTTAGGGATAGAAAAAAAAATACCAATTGAACAGTATTTAAAGCAGATCGATGTCAACGATTTGCAAAGGAAGGTGGAGCTCTTTAAAATGGGAAGAGCAGTCTATAAGCTTCAACATCTATACGAAAAATACCCTTCCTACTATTTTTTTGATGAGAATTGCTCTTCGGAATTAGTACGGCCTTGGCATAACCATTTCGATAATTATGGTAATTATATCCCTGGGTATTGTGGAGGTCTTTCATGGGGAAAAATCAACAACCTAGATTCGTTATGCAACGAGGGGATAGATCTTGAGGAGTTTCCTGTCTTCAAATCGTTAATACTTGGAAATCTAAAGGAGCTTTATAGTTTTGCAGTTGAAACCTTCAACTATAAGGATCTAAATCAAGGATATATTTCCAAATGCCATTTATGCCTTGATATTAGAAAAAAAATTGTATTAAAAACTGATAAGGTTAAAGAACTTAAACCACGAGAGTTTTATCATCATAAATAGAGACAGAAACCAAAAAAAAAGAGAAAACTATTTTTCCTTTATGGGGCAATAAAGATCTACTCTAAGATCTTCTGGTTTTGCGCGCGGATTAATATGCTTCTCCAACCACTGATGATTTCCAAATTCATACTTACTTGCTTCGACCCATTCCGCCAATTTTTTCCAAGCAGGAATAACATCATCTTCAACTATCAGTCTCGTTGTTGTGACTGCATACAATCCTCCTGAAAAATCCTTAACTTCAATATCTTCCTTGGGTTGAATGTCCGAACCTATCTTTATCCAGAATTCATAACCATACTCTTCTCTATCAGGGGAAGGATCGGGGTTATTAAAACCGTAGATAGGATGTTTTTCTAGATTATCAAGTAATCCTTCGTTTTCAGCCCAAGTAGACATTATTTTCCATGCTTTACTTTCAGGAACTCCTATAGCCTTTCCTGTAGCTCGAACACTAGCTACACGCATAGGATCAAGCCTTATTATTCTCACTTCTAAATCAGATTTGATTGATGGTGTTTCTTTTTCACTCATTTTATCATTTCCTAAAATTGTGTATTTCCCAATTAATCTTTGAATTCGTTCTAACCTTTCTTGTTCCCTAACTTTATTCTCCAAGTGACTTTGAGCTATATGTCCAACCAGACATTCTCCATCTGGACATAATTGATAAATACCACGATCTACCTTCTGGATTAGATTTTTCTCTTGTAAAATACTTAGGTGGTTTCCAAGGGCGCTTTTTTGAAGGTCAGTAAGCTCCATTAATTGTTGGAAAGTCTTTGATTCAGTAATCATTGCTGTGAGAATCCGCATTCGTTGAGAATGGTCAAGTGCTTTTAGAGTAGAGATAATCTCATCAATTGATTCTAAGACAAATTCTTCCATAGATTTACGCGAATCGAAAGGTTGATTATCCATTGGTGTTTCTCCTTCTTCTTTAAAGCTTGTTTCCTGAATTCGTGTTATCCATGAACTTGCGAAAAGTATCTTCCCTGAAGTTACTTAAATTCTGATATTTACATATGTTACGGACTAATTACTTTTTTTCCTTATAATTAGAGGAAAATTCAGATTGTGTGCATATTATACTTTTCTTTAATCATAAAAGCCATTTATGCCTTGATATCAGAAGAAAATTAGCGTTAAAAACTGATAAGATTAAAAAAACTCCAACCTGAAGAGTTTCAATAGCAAATCTAATGAAATTAAAAAAGAAAACTCTTTGGAATAAAATAATCCTAATGGTAACAACTACTCCCACACAGGTGTTGTTGCCATTGATTTGCAGAATGGGCAGGGGATGGGTTTAACCTTAGTACCATCTTTAGATGTCTTCGCTAAGAAAACATGATAGCAGTGACCACAAGCCATTTTCAACGTAACTTTTTCCCATCGATTCTGAATTACTTCTGTTAATTTATCACTTGTCAGGATATCAACTGGTTGGGGATAGTTAAACATGGTTCCTCTACTAGCTAGAAGAAAATCAAAATAATATTTAATAAGCTGCACTCGATGCTCTACATTTTCATATAAATCAGGAGTCAAGAGGTTAATCACTCGATGAAGCAAAACCCCGAAAAATGAAACGAAAATGCATATTAAAAGAATGAGAAACCATACTACTGGCGTTATAATAAGAAGAAAAAAAGGATAAGGAATGAACGAAATAAAACATGTTAATGGCACTAATATAATAGAAAGCTGAAATAAAAAGATTCGTGAATTAAAATCTGTTTGAGATAGCTCTATTTCCTTTTCTATTCTTTGTCCAACCCACCAGACATATTCGATCACTAAAACTGTAAGTATTGTATAATAGTAGAAAATTAAAATCAATGAAAACAGAGATCCAATATCTTGTGGAAATGTGATAAAATCAAGCAATCCAAACGGTAGAAAAAGTAATATCACTTCAAACAGCATAACTATAACTTGCCCAATATCAAAAGAGACTCTTTTCAAAAATATTTTCATTTGTAACCTTTTCCTTAATGCTTGAAACCCTATAAGAGTGTAAAACAGACTTACTAGTATTAAATTGATCCAGCTGATATTCAAGATGATCTGGTAATTAAAAACAAATGTATAGACCTCACCTCTAATCAGGAATGAAAAAATACTATTATAAAGGATTAGAGATCCTTCAAATACTGAAAGACAAATCCAAGCTTGGCAAATCTCAAAAAGGAGTTTCAAAAAAGATTGAGTAGGAGAAAATAATTTTGAGATTAACAACCACACGAAAATCCCAGTTATTAAACTAAATCCTCCTACTATACTGAATTGGTAGAGAATCAGTCCTAATAAGGAAAAGAGTTCAATCAGATCTGGAGGTGGAATCACTCCTATATTTTCCCAGAGATTTACAGAAAGGAGTCCTTGTAGCAAAATATAACCGATAGTGATGATCACACAAAGGAATAACCAATAAATTAATATTGACCTCTTTTTCAATACAAATTTTCCCCACTTAGACTAATAACATACTTATCAAATTTAAAATTGTTTTCACAATATA
>JBHLKC010000268.1:0-4953 GCA_048887065.1 Candidatus Hodarchaeota archaeon | reverse complement strand
CCTAATGAATCTTTAGTTTATCATGGATCTCATGATCATTTTTCTGGTTGGTTAATGAATCGTGCAGAATTTGCTATCGCTCAGAAGATTAAACCTATAAAGGTCACGGATTTACCAGAAGAAAGCTTGCGCCAATTCCTTCTGGAATCGATTAATGCAATCCTTGTTGAAAAATCAGGTGGTGTTGTACATGATTGGGATAAGGAAAGTCACCATCCTGCAATACGATTTACTCGATTAAGGCCAGGTTCATTGGGAGGAAAAGGTCGTGGGATTGCATTTTTGCAATTTCTTCTCAATACTTTTTTACTTGCTGATGATCTCTCATTAGATGTTGATATTCGAATACCTAAGACGTTTGTAATAGGAACAAGCGAATTTGATCTTTTTATGCAAGAGAATGGTGAACTATACGATATTTCTCTTTCTGATGCTCCTGATGAAGATATTAAAAGGAGTTTTTTGAAAGCAAAGATTTCTACAAGTCTCGAGGAGGATTTAAGGTACATATTACGAGATCTTACTGGTCCATTGTCTATTCGATCCTCAAGTTTACTAGAAGATTCCCAATATCAGCCTTTTGCTGGTATCTTTGAGACATACTTTCTACCCAACAATCAAGACATAAATACTAGAGTGAAACTTCTTTGTGATGCGATTAAATTAGTATACGCTTCATCTTATTTAAACAAAGCTAAAAGCTATGCTGAGTCTACTGATCAATCTGTCGAAGAATCAAAGATGGCAGTTGTCATTCAGCAAGTGGTTGGGAGAAAACATCCAGGGGAGCTATCTTATCCCTCATTCTCAGGAGTAGCTTCCTCGTATAATTATTACCCAATATCTTATATGAAACCTACTGATAGAATAGCATTTCTTGCACTAGGTCTGGGAAAAACCATTGTAGATGGAGGTAATGCTCTTCGATTTTGTCCTAAATATCCTGAGATTAGTTTTTATTCAACTCATGATCAATTATTAAAAAATAGTCAGAGAGATTTCTTTGCAATAGATTTAGCATCACCAACGATTGATTTCACTAAAGGGGAAGAATCTTTTCTGGTAAAGACAAGTATATTCGATGCTGATAAGGAGATTTTATCTAAAGTGGCCGATACTTACGACTACAATGACCAAGCCCTCAGACCTGGGTATATGGGTGGTGGGACTCCAATAATTTCATTTAGTAATCAGTTAAAATATGGTACGTTTCCATTTGCTAAAGCAGTCTCTAGAATACTAGAACTTGGAGAGAAAGCGATGGGTTGTAGTGTTGAAATTGAATTTGCAGGGAATTTTCAATCCGTTCCTGATAAAAGAACCACTTTTTATCTCTTACAAATACGACCATTTATTGAACAGGATGAACTGTTGAACGAGGAAATCGTTTCAGTTCCCAAAAATGAGATATTAGCATATTCATCAAAAATCTCTGGTAATCGGATCTTAAAAGACGTTCGTGATATTGTCTTTGTGAAACCCGATTCTTTTGACAAACTAAAAACAACAGAAATGATCACTGATATCAATCAGATAAATCAGAGTCTAAAGGACAAAAAGATTCCATATATTCTTTTAGGATTTGGTCGCTGGGGAACTTTCGATCCTTTCTTAGGAATCCCTGTAAAATGGAATCATATTTCAGGTGCACAAGTAATGATTGAAACCAGTTTAGAAAATTTTC
Source organism: Candidatus Hodarchaeota archaeon (assembly GCA_048887065.1). Taxonomy (GTDB): domain Archaea; phylum Asgardarchaeota; class Heimdallarchaeia; order Hodarchaeales; family Hodarchaeaceae; genus Hodarchaeum. Next base: position 3,269 of record JBHLKC010000268.1, on the reverse strand, counting down.
AGGTTGAACACTCACAGGGAAGTCATTTCTTTCAAAATATCACCACTGCTAATATTGGTTACTTTTTCATAAAGCATAATTCTAAGAAAGACTTCATTGACTGGGAATGGCTAAATAATCAGAAAACAATTGTAACAGAAACTGAATACATTCGCCATATTCGGACTGAAGACCCTTTTCTAATTATGATTGATGGTCGGAGGAGAGAAGGTATGATAATTAAACCTGGATGGAAATTTGAAAGATAAGAGCGTTTTGAAGAAGGATTTTACAAATTATTACACATTCTTTTGAATAATAATTTAGGGCATAAAATATCTAATTCGATTTAGCATTGTCTTTATTCATTCAAAAAAACTACTTCTAAACAAATAATTGAGAGTAGAAGAGAAGGGACTACAATCAGATCTGGAGAGATTAGGACTTTGCAGAGTGATGTAAATATTCCGTAAAAGGTGGCTTTATAATGATTATAGGGGATATTATATTTGAAGAGGATCTGAATCAAAAACGATTAAAACGGTGAACCAAGTAAAAATGCATTTAGAGAAATTTAATAGAAAAAAATTAGAAGAAAAATTCAAGCAATGGAAAAATTTGAAATTCTTTTTCCCTTATCGTGAGCTTTCTGCTAACCCAAAATGGCATGCCTTAATACTGACTTGTATGGATTGTCGAATCACTTCAAATGTTTTTGGTATTGAAGATCCAGGAGAAGCTATAATTATCCGTAATGCTGGAGCTTTAGTAACTAAAGATAGCCTCAGATCAATTCTCATTGCGATATATGAGTTTGGTGTAAATTTTATCGCAGTTGTAGGACACACGGATTGTGGAGGCGAAAATACCAAAGGAAGGATGGAAGAATTATTGTCAAAGATATCCAAGAGAACAAAAATGTCTCGTAATGATGTTTTAAATTCCCTTGGGGCACAAGATGTCTCCCAGGCATTTCTTAGTTTTAAAGATGTTCATCTAAAAGTTCGGTCAACTGTTGAATCACTTCAGTATCACCCCCTAATTCTTTCCGAAGATGTCAATGTGGTAGGTTATATTTACAATACACAGACGGGGGATATCATAAAGGTTTAAACTACACTACCTGGGGGAGTAATACCATATTGTGTTTTTTACACTAATAAATGAATTTCCTAATGGAGTAGCATTTTTTCTGTAGTTAATCTGACTGACAATATCTAAACATCCCTGGAGCGTCAGGAGGTCTTTTTTTAAACCCATATAATTCATAAAAACTTGAGAAATTCTTTGCTGCCATCAACCCGAAGAAAGCTGAGGGATCAGAGTTTTCTAAATAGTGCATAATAGATGTCATAATTTTTCTTCCTATCCCTCTTCTTTGGAATTGAGGTAAAACAATTACATCTTGAATATAATAATAAATACCCCCATCTCCAATGACTCGCCCAATACCCACTATTTTATTTCCAATATAGGCACATACAGAGTATAAAGAATTTTTTAATGACCTTTCAACAGCTTGGTCACTAACAGACGGCCAACCAACTGCGTTTCGAAGTGTTTGATATTCTTCAATACTGGGACTCTGTTCTAATAATTTAAATCTTTGAGACAATGTATTCCATCCTTTAAATCTTTCAGTAAGAAATATCATAATTAACTTCTTGAAGAACATACTATTAGGAGAAAAAGTTCTTGTTTACCTGGTACTGATCTTATCCAGATACACGATGGATTCTGAAATAACTGCATTACTTTTTTTTCAATATGACTAGTTAAACCTTGAATCTGATTTATATTCCCTGTTTTTATATTCAAGAGGAGACGAGCTTGGGTTTCTGCATTTTCTTGCAAGAGTGGTGGGAATAAATCAAGGTTTTGAATTAAAAAATATGGATCGAGAGTTAAATCAGCTGTAATAACGTTAAATGAATAGAGAAAATCCTTTGGGGTCATCTCAAAGAAATTAGCAATTCTATATGAAAAATTTGACCATCGATTTTTGATATCTTCTAGGAATGGCTCGAATTGCGGAGAGATTTCAATTGCTAAAACTGATTTTGTTCGTTCTAGCATGAAGATTGAAAATCCTCCTGCTGAAGCTCCCAAATCCAGGCAAATATCTTCTGAATTAAAAGAAAGTGGAGAATTTAATTCAATCCAATCCAATTTATGGTAACCTAAAGGTTTCTCATATTTTCTAATAATTTCTTTATCGATCTCAACTCTATCCTTTGGTTTCAAACGATAAGCTGGCTTTTTAATGAGGTTTCCATTTATCAATACACCAACTTCTTGAATTAATCGGTTAGCTTTTGATCTAGAAGACATAAATTGGTTCTGTACAAGATATTCGTCTAATCGCAAGATTTTTCACTTAAAACTACTTAAATATCTGTTTAATACAAGACTTATAAGATATACTCTTACATTTCGTATAAGAATTCATTTTCACTTTCCTCTCACTGTCTTTTACCTTTAAATACAACATCTACTAATCAGATATGTATGTGTTCGACTAAAACTTCGCTAACTGAAAAACCAGTTAAAATTGATCATAAGATCCATGATTATCTAGAGAAGAAATATGGTAAAGAACCAAAGATATCTGAAGAAGAATTAAAACGACTCCAATGGAATTGGCATTGAATTACCATTCATTTTCTTGTAATTGATGTAACAACTTTCTTATCTATGATAAGAAACGTCTAATTCGATAATAATTAGTACAAATAGCTTCCTCAACACTCTCACATCTTATTGAAATGCACTGTAGTTCCTGAACTATTACACATATCTCTTTATAATCAACTAATTTTTTGATCCATTTGGTATTTTCGAATGAGGAAGCAGCTATTTGTCTTATTTAATTTTAATAAAGGAGTTTTCACCCATATTCTATTGAATGTATTTGATTTAGAGGAAAAAGGATATGAGGTTGGAGTAATATTTGAGAGTGAGGCATGTAAACTCATTACTGAGTATGAAAATGTAAATTATGACAAATTTGATCAATTAAAAGAGAAACAATTAATAACAGCAGTATGTGAGGTATGCGCTAAAACCATGGGTGCACTTGATTCTGCTAAACGTCAAAACTTACCGATTGATGGACGATTGTATGGACATCCTCCACTAGAAGAATGGATAAAAAATGGATTTCATTTGATGATAATCTGAAGGAAAGCTGACTCATTTACACTTCTTTATTTAGTAAATTTTGTTTTTAGTTTGAATTGGCCCTCAATTTTTTAACAATGTGAGTTCTTTTTAACAAGAATATTGAAGAA
>JBHLKC010000267.1:0-4970 GCA_048887065.1 Candidatus Hodarchaeota archaeon | reverse complement strand
TAGTAGTCAATTTTCTCAGATTAATCTTTTCAGAAAGCAGGCCACCAATAGGACCAAATGTGCCCATAAAAAGAGGGGGTATTATCATGAGAATTCCTGTTATCGATTGTTTATGGGCGTGTGTGAAAAATATAACATCTTGATAGAAAAATGGTAATAGAAAAACTAACGCATAATAGGACATGTAACATAATAGAGAGGCTAACACTCCAAATAATATCGTTTTATCTTTCATTAAACGGATTGAAATCATTGGTTGAGGATGAGATATTTCGATGAAGACAAATACAAATCCACTGAATAAAGCCACACCAAGTAAAAATCCTCCTAGAAAATTTCCTTCAAAAAGAAAAAGAATTCCACTGACAAAAGAAAAAGCGGTAATAATGAAAATAACCATTCCTCGATAATCAAGATTAACATCAGTTTTTTGTGGTGTCTCAGGGATATATTTCTGAACTAACAGGATACCGATAAATCCAATTGGGATATTAATTAAAAAAATACTTGGCCAACCAACAAATTCGGATAGAAAACCCCCTAAAGCTGGACCCGTTGAAAGAGCTGAAGCTACAACTAATGAATTGATACCAATTGCTCTTCCTCTTATTGAAGGATCAATGTACGTAATAACTAAGGCTAACCCATTAGCCATAAGTCCTGCTGCACCAGCTGCTTGCAGAATCCTTGAGAGAATTAGAAAAATCAACGAGGATGAGAAAGCACAAAGAAGAGAGCCAATTGTAAACAAGGCCATCCCGAACTGAAAAACCTTTTTTCGTCCATAGTTATCCCCAATTGACCCCCCAATACCGATTAGCGAAGAAATTACCAAGAGATAAACAATGACAATCCATCTTATCCCTCCCATATCAGTGTCTAGATCTGTAGCTATTGTTTTTAATGAAACATTAACAATTGAGCCATCCATTGCTCCCATAAAAACTCCAATGGAAGTAATAGGCAAAATTAACCTTAGTGGTATAATAAAATCTTTAGATGAATGAGATGTGTTTTTATGATCTTCATTGTTTTCCATAAGAAATACCATCTTTCAATAGAATCTAATAAGGAATGAATACAACATTAGATGTTAATTCTATTTTCTCTAAAATGAAACTCCTTATTTGGCCTTATCTAACATCATGATGCTCTCATTCTAAATATCAAATTTAAGCCCAGGAGGAATATCAAAGAATTTAATCTTATCCTTAAACGAGAATAACGATTTGGCGAATACTATTATAACTTGAAAGCTTTTATTATATACTTTAAAAAGAGCTTTTTTAGGTACTTTTCATACCAGATTAATATTTAGATCCCACCCTGAGAGGATCTTCCATGGTAAACGGATTTCCTCGTCCAATATTGAAGGGAATTACGAATGAATTCAGAAATTTTAAAAAAAGTCGAAGATATAACACGAGATTTACACTGCTGTAATTCTTGTCTTGGTAGACAATTTGGCAATCTTTTATCAGGACTTTCGAATGAAAGGCGAGGAGTAGCCCTAAAAATCCTACTCTTAATGGAATGGGAAAATAAACACCGTATATCTTCAAATAATCCCCCCAACGTATCATCTTTACTCTCAAAAGACTTTGAAATAGGTTATTTATCAATCCAGCGATTTTTTCCTGAAATTGAACCTGAAAATTCATTGTGTGATATATGCAAAGACTTTCTTTCTCCTCAATCTTTAGACAAGCTTGCGCAGGATGCTTTTCAACTAACACGTGATTATGAGTTTTCAACATTTCTCGTTGGATGTCAATTTCCTCCTTCTATTGAAGATAAGGAAGATTCTGTCCGAAGTACCTACAATCTCGAATTTGGAGAATCGATCAAATCTGAATTTAATCGAGAAATTGGTAAACGTTTGCTGGATATGATTGATTTTGCATCTGTTGATTTCAAGGCACCTAATATTGTAATTACTTATGATCTGATTCATGACAACATTAGAATTAAGAGCAATCCTTTATTCATTCTTGGAAGATATAGAAAACTTAAACGGGGAATACCACAGTCAAAATGGTTCTGTCGCGAGTGTAGAGGAAAAGGTTGTGATTACTGCAATTTTACAGGCAAAATGTATCAAGAATCGGTTGAGGAATTCATATCAGGTCCAATATTATCTGCTACTAAAGGTATAGCGAGCAAATTTCATGGTTCAGGACGAGAGGATATAGATGCGCGTATGTTAGGAGATGGACGTCCTTTTGTATTAGAGATATCTGAGCCTCAAAAAAGGAATCTTGACTTTGAAATGCTCACCAAGCAAATCAATGTAAATGCTGAAAACAAAGTTGAAATTGAGATCGAAGGAGTAACAACTAGAAGTAAAGTTAGAGAACTGAAAACTAAATCTAGTAGAAATGCAAAAGGATATCGGGCTATTGTTTCATTAACAGCTCCGTTAATGATTGATAAAGCAGAACTCCTAGCCATTGCTGAAAAACTTTCAAATACTGTAATCCAACAACGCACCCCATTAAGAGTAGCACATCGTCGTGCTGATAAAATTCGATCTAGAAAGGTTATATCATTTCAAATTGAAGAAATTAAACCTGAATCTTTGACTGTTTACATTGTTTGTGAAGGAGGGTTGTACGTGAAGGAGTTAATAAGTGGAGATGAAGGCCGAACACAACCGAATCTCTCCAAATATCTCAAAATACCTGCAGTGGTTTCTTGTCTTGATGTAATTGAGGTATTCGATAATAACAACATTCTGTAATGTGTTAGAGATCCATTACTAATGAAAATTACAATTTATGGATTCTATGCATGGTTAAGAGATGGTAAAAAGTCTAAAAGAAATCCACAAATAGTTAAAGAAATCTCGTTCCTAATGTCATTACTGCATAGAAAAACTCCCCTTATTTTACAGACCCCAAGGAGAGCTGACCATATTAGGGGTATTCCAAGATGGTTAAAAAATCAAAGGGAACAAATTTCAGAACTCGGCGAATCTTCTCTAAACACCCAAGAAAACGAGGATTGCCGTCTTTATCACGCACATTAGCCGAATATGAAGTGGATGCCAGAGTGAATATTGTGATTGAGCCCAGTGTACAAAAAGGAAGACCTCATAGGAGATTTCATGGGAAAACTGGAGTTATATTGGAAAAACGAGGACAAGCTTATCTAGTTGAAGTTACTGATGGTAATGCTCGTAAAAAAGTAATCGCTAGGCCAGAGCACCTAAAAACACAAAAATAATATGATAATCTAGTTCACAGCTCATACATTGGTGACTAGAAATGGTTAAGAAAATTTTAGAAGAGAAACCTATTCCTTTAGGACAGGTACATGAATTATTACAGATCAGAGAAGAAGAGGGCATCAATTATGTACAACGTGTCACAGCACAGCATGCTGAGAAACTTTCACGCGGTGCTGCCTACTCTGAAGAAGTTATTGAGATGATTCAATCAGAATTTGACCTTTCTCGCATTCAAGCAGTTCAAATAGTTAACACTAATCCTAAAACACCAATTGATGTCCGTGCTGTAACTGAGGATCGATTATCAGATGATCAAATTAAAAGACTTCTGGAGAAATACCATGAGTTTGTAGTAAAATTGGCTACAACTACTATTGATTCACAAGATGATGAAAGAAAAGAAGCAGAAGAGCTCGAAGAAGGTTTTGAAGAGCTTTAACTTAATTTTTGATCAATTTTGTGATATGATCTAATTGAATAATTATTTACGATTTTTGAATGCTAAAATCAGACTAAAGACCGCTAAGATTGGCCCAAAGATACATTATACTATTCCTAGAAATAGCTTATAGTTTAATTATTCAGGGTAGGTGGTCTAGTTTGGCTAGGATTCCCTAGCAGAAATTCTGTGAAGCATCTTCCTAGATATCATTCTTTCATCATTATCCACATATGTTTTGCTTTTCTATCGAGTATTCTTTGTTTTTACAATCACTGATGAAACTTTATTCCTGAATAAACAAGCTGATGAATTAGCTTACACTACTTGCTAGTTTAGCGTGAGAAATGGAAAATTTGGAGTATTTAAATGAAAATTTCAATAAATTAATTGAATAGTGAGGAAGTCTACGAGAAATTATATTATAATACATTATTATTCCATGAGATTGATTGGTGAAAGAAAATACGGACAAATCCCCTTAATAGTTGGAATCGACGGACGTGATGTATGACTTGATTTATGCCACCAAAGAGACTTGGTGAACTGTATATAACGACTTAAAAGAAAAAGGACACAGTTTAAATGATATTAAACGGTTAATCGGCTCTCAATTTCGCAATCAATTATATTTTGGTTATGGTATTCGTGAAGAAAGTTTCCAAAAACTTGAAACGTTGGTAGGATATCCTATCACAACAATCCCCTATCCATTTTCTGAATCTAAATCTCATACTGATTACAAATTAAAAATTCCTCACAAATCAAATTTTGATTTTATCGAATTTATAGGAATTTTATTAGGAGACGGTCATTTAAGCAAATACACCATTGATGTTTCCATTTCGAATGAGAACCCATAATATATCTCGTATTTGTTGAAACTCATTAAAAAATTGTTTGATTATGATGTAAAATTACATAAATCCAAACATAAGAAACTTGTTCATTTCCGAATCCACTCCGTACTACTCGTACAAGAATTGGAAAGATTAGGTTTAAAATGTGGTAATAAAGTTAAACAACAAGTAGGTGTGCCAAATTGGATTCAAAATAATACTAGCTACTCCATTGCTTGTGTCCGAGGATTAATTGATACTGATGGATATTTATATAGAGATGAACGAACTCGAAAGAATTATACGTGGGTAGAATATCATGTAGGCTTTGTAAATCATTCACAACGCCTATTGGATTTTATAGAACAGTTCTGTGATCAATTTCAGATAAAAACAGGAAGACAAAAATATCGTGTCGTAATTCGTTCTAATACCCATATCTTGAAATTTCTCCGCCTTGTTG
>JBHLKC010000266.1:0-4971 GCA_048887065.1 Candidatus Hodarchaeota archaeon | reverse complement strand
GGTGTTGTAAAGAGATGGTACTTGAAACCTTTTCCAGAACCTCCACCTAAACCAAATGTTGCTTGATCGAATCCAATCGTCCTCTCAGTTGCTTTATCTTCTAGTTTTAAAAAATTATAAACACTCTCTGGATCTTCTTTTTTCTTAATAGCATGAAACAAGGATAAAGCTGTTGTTTTTCCCGCAAGCGTCGGGCCCCAGAAAACAATTTTGATCCCTTTTTGGCCCTCTTCAAATACAAGCTCGTTCTGACTCAATGAACCTTCCTCGGATAATTTGTCTGTCTAAAGTGAATTATATTGACCTCTCAAGTGAAAAGTATGCTAGAGAGAGTTAATAATCTGTAAGGCCATAATAATGTGCATGTCTTACTATTTAATACGACTTCCAAATAATTATTAATATTTAATTTAAAAGATATTGTCATTAAAAGTGAATTACTCGAACATTATGAATTTTCCTTTTGAACATTAAATGAAGTAACTTTACGGTTTATTATATGGAGAATGAAGAATGACTGATCAGTTCGATATCATTGCAGTTTCCCCTCATCCAGATGACGCAGAAATTGGATGTGGAGGGACATTATCACTTCTCTCCGAATTAGGATATCAGGTGGGTATTGTTGACTTAACTGATGGAGAACCTACCCCTTTCAATGACAACCCAGAAATTCGGATTAAAGAATCATTAGAAGCCGCAAGAATACTTGGGATAAAAAGATTTTTGCTTGATTTACCTAATCGAAAACTTATGGATAGTATTGAAGCAAGATTAAAGTTAGCGACAATTTTTCGTGAAACTAGGCCGAAAATTGTCATAGGAATGCAGGGAATGACCCCTAAGGGATCACCTGACCATTATCAATCTCAGCTCATCTTTGATGGAGCAATTTTTTATAGCCGACTATCTAAATGGGAGCATTTTTTTAAAGGGCTTCCTTTATGGCGAATTAAACATGTTTTCTATTATTTTACTGCCCGTGAACTAGTACAACCCATTCAACCTCTACAGTTTATTGTAGATATTAGCAATCACTTTGAAAAAAAGAAACAGGCGCTTCTAGCTTATAGATCCCAATTTCGAGCGAATTCCTCATACAATCCTCCTATTATCGATTGGATCGAAGGAATGGGTCTCTATTTTGGATCTTTGGCAGGATTTAAATACGGAGAAATATTCTATGGCACAAAAGTTTTAGATTTAAACTTATTTCAACAATTTCTCTCTTCTGAAGACAATAAAAAAGGAATGGATGCATAATTTTTACAGGAATCTTAATCCCATTATTAAATATATTTTAATAGACGGATAATTATTTAATCCTTTCCTTAACTGACAATACCATTGGAATTCACGTTCTAGGTTATCTTTCATTTTTATTAGGAGAGTCATATAAAACAGAGCATGAACCATTGAAAATTCTCAAATATTAATAAACATTCAATCTGTTATAACCATTATTTCTTTGCTAATTTAAAGAATATCATCTTTCTTCTTCGTGATGCGCTCTTGCGATTTTTGCTGCAAATAAAGCGTATTCTAAAAATTCCTGAGGTTCTAACTGGTCTATAGACTCTCTTAGAGCAGTTAATATCGGATCTTGATCACTTTCGTCAGTTAAGCTGGCTTGAGACAAATATTTAGAATAGAAAAGTGCAGCATTTTGATAATCTTTCAACTTATATAGTCCATCTGCTAAGTATTGATACTCTTCTAGGAAATTAATGCGTGTTTCGGAGGTTAAACTATCTAGGAGATCAGCATAGTGTTTTAGGGCTATTACTGCACATCGTAGACCCTCAATGACTGCGTGTTTAGCTAAACTATCACATACTTTTGTCCGAAGATTAGAAATTAGGTCTTGCTCACGAGGATTTTTTGGAGTAAGAGATGCTAAACGCTGGTTAATCCGAAAAAATTGGGGAACTTCATAACCTTGAATTGGATCGGAAATGCGCTGTAAGATTCTAGATTTAACTCCATAATCTGATAAGTCTTTTATCGTTACATTCCTGCCAAGAATTGAAGTAATACCAAATTCTTTCATTTTATTAATATAGTAAGACTTTGAATAACTGTAAAAGTCAAAATTATCATGGTATATCTCTTTCACATAATTCAATACGCTTTGACGAAAATCAGAGAAATGAGCTGGATCCATAATCTGAAATAAATGAATTTCTGACCCATATATGATTGAAATTGATATAATAATCCCTCGTGGCCCATCCGATTCAATTTTAAAAATACAGGTGCCACTAGGTAATGATATTGGCATGTTTACCTGTTTTTCGAAAACTGGTTGTTTTAAGTCATTATTTGTAACCCACTCCTCTGCTAGGAGGTTACTAAATATCCATAACTCAGGTTGATTAGAAATTTCTAGGAGGGTTTTTCGAGAGCGTTTTCGTGACAATATTAATTCCTTCCTTTACATTAACATTATAGTAGATTTTAAAGATAAATTGTAATAAACTTTTGATAAAGTCTTTTAATCGTCATAGCTTTAACATTCAAGAATCCTAATCACCTACGAACGCGAACAGCTACTCCTCGATTGAATTCAATCATCTCGAGAGCAGACAATACGCTCGTCCCAGAATTGAGGAATGTATCATTTTTGTCTATAATGAATACTTCTTCACCACAACGAATATCTGAGTCCACGTCATGTACAAATTTAGCTAATAAATCTTTATTCTTTATTATAAAAGGAATACTCTCTTCCATAGCTACTACTCGCATACGAGGATAATATAAAAAGTTATGTAAACGACGTGCAAAGTTTTTCGTAGGAATGATACTAAAATCAGATGCTCTAAAAGTTCCAAGTAAGCCTGATTCACCCAAAAATCGGCGAAAAATTCCAGTTTTTGGGGAACGCTCAATAATTATTTGTTCATTATTAAAGATTTTATGTGTACCTTTACCAAATTGGTAATCTATAATTGCATTCAGTATGTGCAAATTATTTAACTTGTTATCCTTTTTTATCTGCTCAATTGTTTCAAAATTTTTGAATATTTCAGAATCCAGTTTTATTGACGAATGTACCTCTATTTTTTCGAACATTGAATGATATTTTTCTAGAAATTGGGATATATACATTGTTATATCAGGAGAAAATGACAATGGAATCCTTTCATATTGTACTAATGGAAAAACTCCTTTTAGTTCATCAGGGATTATACCAAACAAAGGTGATATTTTTACTACCTGATAAGAAGATGAGGAGCGGATTTTTTGATGTTCTTGAGCTATTATAAGTCTAGAACTCCAATGATAAAAGCGACTTAAAACTCGTTGTTTATAGCGTTGTAGTAGAGGTTGAAACTCAAGAATCGGATGTGAAATTAGTATTGATCTTGTTCTTGATATTGGATCGAATGGTTCAATGAAATGAGACGTAGAAGCTCCAAAAATTAATTCTAAGACCTTCGCTAAAGAAGGGTGATTCATGGCACGAGATAGTGCTAGTTCATACAATCTACCTTCAATAATTGCTTGTTTGATTCTTTTCATTTCTTCAAAACTAACAAAGAGATTATGTTTCGCAAGTAATATTGTACGTGTTTCCTGATCCAACTTCTTTAACTCGGAAACTGTTGTAGTGTGACAGACATCACAAGAACATGGAAGGTACTGAAGCTTTTCCAAATAATTTGTCCCAAATTCTGTTATATAACGATTCTTCTTTGCATAGATAATATAAGCTGCGGAGTCAAAAATATCTATACCGAGTAATACTGCTATAGCGAAAAAAATGGGGTGTCCTGCTCCAAACAAGTGAACTGGACGATTCGAAGGTAAGTGTCGTTTAGAGGTAAGTATCATCCGAATTACAGTCTCAAAATCATATTGTTCTAAAAGAGGAACAACGGAACCAATAGGATGAACATGAAAATCCTTTTCTCTCATTTTCTTACAAGAGTGTTCCACAAGATCTAAATATTCTCCCCCTTGAATAGGGCCAGCCCACAGAACTGAACTTGCTGGATTACGACACCGTATGTGCTCATCAGCTCGTTGCAAAGTCTCTTTTAGAGCTTGTTTATGCTCTTCAAAAGCTCCTTTTTTTGTTGGAACATCTAAAAAGACACCAATATCACTACCAATCTGTTCTTGGAATTTAGTTATCTTCTCATTGGTTACCGATACTCCTCCATACTCCATTAATTGAAATGCGCCTGAATCAGTCATTAGAGGGCCATTAAAACCGATATATTTATGTAAACCCTCATTTAATGCTTTTTCACGATTTTCATGGTTTCGATATAATAAATACGCATTTGTGATAAAGGCTTCAGCGCCACTTCTTATCATATCGTCTAGGTGTAGAATTTGTTGATTTGGATTGATAACAGGCAACAATACAGGAGTTTGTATTTTTCCATGCTGGGTTAACAACAATCCTATTCGAGCAAGCCCATCTTTTTTACTTATTGAAAACATCTAGAAACACAAACTCTTCTGAACTCTTAGTTGAGAATCTTAAGTAAAATGAAGAATTCAAAGCTCAATTTATATGAAAGCTAACAATTTATATCCGTCTGATGAGCTTTTATGAAAATTTCTTAAGAATATCACGTTATTAATTGCTAAACTTCTATTTCTTAATAAAAGGCGTTAAAAACAAGCAAGAAAGACCTGTTTGAAAAACAGAATACTGAATTAGTAGCGAATAATAAAATATTTTGGCCTGCTAAATTCTATTGAAACACCAAAAGCAGTCTAATAATTCAATCCTTTTTGATTTTAACTAACAACTGGAAGAATATTAAAAAGGAAGAAAAAATTATTGGTTTGTAGCTTTTTGGTATCGGCCTTATCTAAGAATAATAAATCAAATAAAAGGGGCAGATCATGACTAAGGAAGACATTTTAAAACTTAAAGAACCCTTCATTCTCACTGAACTAAAAAGAATGGGCTTATCAGTCAAAAAAAAGGATTTGAATCAATTATTGATG
>JBHLKC010000265.1:0-4980 GCA_048887065.1 Candidatus Hodarchaeota archaeon | reverse complement strand
TGGGCATTTCGAGCAGCAATATCAGGAAAACCAGGGCCTGTTTTAGTTGATCTTCCTTCTGATTTACTTTTTGGCCGATATGAGCCATCTGATCTTCTAAAACCTGTGACTAAACCTGAAAACTATCGAAGTGTTACCAATCCCATCGCACCTCCTGAATTACTAGAAAAAGCTGCAGATTTAATTTTACAAGCTGATCTCCCCTCTATCCATGTGGGAGGAGGAGCTTTACGAGCAAACGCAAGTTCTGCAATTCGTGAGCTAGCAGAGTATTTACAATGTCCAGTGACCACAACTCTCTTCGCTAGAGGCGTATTACCAGAAGATCATCCATTAGTGTTGTTGATACCTGGTTTCGGAGCAATTGCAGCACTAACTGATTCAGATTTAATTCTATTAATAGGTGGCCGTTTAGGTGCCTATGATAATTTTGGACGACCACCTTTTTGGCGAGAACCTGAAGACCAAAAAATGATTCAAATTGATATTGATCCTGAAGTTATAGGCCTTAATAGGCCAGTGGACCTAGGTTTGGTAGGTGACGCAAAATCAACAGTGGCTCAGTTATTAAATGTTATTAAATCGAAAACAAAACCTAGAGCTCTTTCTCCAAAGTTGGATGAATTTCATTCCGCCCAAAAGGCTTGGTTAAGTGATTTCTTAGATCAAGGAAAATCAGATCAAGTTCCTCTACACCCATTGAGGGTCATTAAGGATGCTCGTGATTTCTTCCCTCGTGACGCCATTTCTATCATAGATGGTGGGAATACAGCGATATGGCAATTCTATCTGAATAGAATTTATGAACCAAACACATTCTTGTTTACAAGTGATTCAGGTCATTTAGGAGTTGGAATTGGGTATGCTATTGGTGCTCAACTAGCTAGACCAGATAGAAAAGTATACGCATTAATGGGCGACGGTTCATTTATGTTCAATGTTCAAGACCTTGAGACCGCAAGACGGTTGAAACTTCCTATTGTAATAATTGTTTTTAATGACCGTGCGTATGGTATGATTAAAGCAGGACAAGATATTGCCTATGATAAACGTTATATCGGAGTAGATTTCTTTGATGTTCGTTACGATAAGTTAGCGGAATCAATGGATTGTTATGGCATCCGGGTAACAAAACCAGATGAAATAAAAGGTGCACTTGAAGAAGCAGAGAGAGCAGAGGTTCCAGCAGTAATAGATGTTTTAGTTGATAGAGAAATTAATCTTAAACCTCCTGATTTTGATACTATTGCTGCAATTTGGCTAGAAGGATGTTTAGAATGAATTAATACTATTCTAAAAATGTGAAAACTGCTTTAGTTACATTAAATTTCCCTTTATTCATCGAATACTTAAATGCTTTCTTGTACTCGTCTGGAAATTGAAATTTATGAGTCACTATCCATGAAAGGTCCACTTTTCCAGAGGAAATTAATTCTAATGCAGTTTCAAAGGCGTGTTTCTTAGTTCCGAATTCATCTGTCTCCATACAAGATCCAAACGAACCGCAAATTTGAAGTTCTTTAAACCAGACTAATGACCAATCAACAGTTAATTCCTCTGGATTTCCGATAAGAACCATTTTACCCCCTCCTTTTGTAAAACGTAATGCATCCTCAATAGTACTGGGTAGTCCGACACACTCAAATACTATATCAGCCCCACCTCCGACTGTTAAATCTTTCTTTTTTATTATTGGGCCGTACAATCTATGTAAAAGCGGTCGATAAAGTTTTATGTTAAGTTCTTTCGCTAATTCTTTATAATATCCCTTTGTTACTTGGATAAAATTATCTGCCTTGCATTTCTCAATTGCTACTTCTCTCTGGTTTGTCTTATCAATCGCAATTATTTTTGCTTTACTACCTAATACCCTTAAAGCAATCATAACCATTATTCCTATTACTCCAGTACCAACAATAAGTACTGTATCAGAATCTTTGGGGAAATGACGCATGACCGCGTGCAACCCTATTGTAAATGGCTCGATTAAGACAGCATTTTCATTACTCACGACTTCCGGAATTTTGTAGACTTGAGAATGATGGGCTAAGAAAAATTGACTGAATCCTCCCCCGGTGTCACGACACCAACCTAAATCAAACCCACGGCTGAGATTTCCGCTATCAAAATTATCACATCTTACAGTATTACCGTTCTCACAATTGACACACAATGGTCGGATTCCTCTCACTTTACAACTGAGGATTGGGTCCACCACGACACGATCTCCCTGTTTTAACGTTGTTACTCCTTCACCCACCTTATCAATTATACCAATAGCTTCGTGTCCTAATACTGATGGGAAAGAGCAAATTGGTTCTAATAAAGGACTCTCTTTGAGCATTATGGTATTAATATCAGAACCACAAATACCTGCGTAGATCGTTTTTATTTTTACCCATTCTGGTCGTATTTTTGGCTCAGGAATTTCATCTAATTTAGTTGGTGTTAGGAATTTATAGTATGCCGACTTTGATATTTTCCCCAAACCTTTTGTGAGAACATATCGAGGAATGCTTGCATGGAATCTTATTGCTTTCATAGAAATTCAACCCAAAATATCCTGGGATTATTTTTAATAGCTATTTTGAATTACGTGTAATTTTCTTTATTATCATTCCACCACTTTAGCCATTTAATTCTACTTGTATCCCGATGTTTCTTCTTTACTCCAGTAACAAAGTAACCTCCCTTGCCTAATTCTCTTTTAACTAAGTAGATCTGTCCAATATGTCCCAAGAAATGCAGAGAAATTCTTTGGATTAATTCACTCAAAGTTTCTGTATTGCTTTCATCATTATTTTCTGGCAATTCTGTGAATTTTTCTTCCGGCAAATCATAAAGATAGTCAAAACTTGTTTCAGAAAAATTTAGGAATTTTTCGATTAATCCCTTATAACTTGTGGGGAATTTTCTTTCTTTTTCTCTATCTGGTCCCGAAGTGAAATAGTCCTGGAAATTTTGATCTAATTTTCTTTCACCAAGACATAAAAGGTTGAAGATCGTATCCATATGCATTGTTAAATGACCTATAATCCACCTAATAGGATTAAGAGTGGGTGTTATTTGTTTCTCAAAATCCTTAGGTTTCAATCGAAAAATTGCTTTTAATACATTCCATTCAGCTATTTCAAAGGTTTCTATAGCAAAAGTTTTTAAATTCATAAAGTTAACTTTCCTTTTTTTTGAATTATTCATACTAAAGGAGGGTGAAATTCGAATCCGTTTAGGCCAGGGTAAATTCTGAGGTTATTGTTAACCAGAATAAATCAATAAGTCGAGGTTATCTAGGTATAATTGTGGGGCAATCGTGGATTGAAGATAAATATATTTACTATACAAATTCTCCAATCGAAAAATCCGATGATAAACCAATGGAATTATATCTCAAAAAATATGATATTTCTACCCAAGAAAATGTAGTAGTTACTGAAACAGGGATTAGGTCTCAATCTATCTTCATTTTAGCTGATTACATCATTCTCTTACATCTTGGACGTTCTCAATCTACCCTCAGTACTCTCTTGGTAATTATTTTATTCACAATAATAGTATTAAGCTTAATTATATTCGCTATTAGGCGCTTTATCGTTTCACCCTCATAACTCCTAAGTATAACGTTTAACAACTTCTTTAGGGGTTGAATTTCCAATTTGAGGTGATTTTCATTTCAATTGCTGGTTTAATCTCATCTTTTTCTACAAAAAAAAGTATCTGCAGAAAATCTGCATTATGCATCGTAATCTAAATAAACTTACAATTTACTAAAAATCGGTAACATCATCTAAGCATCTTTAATCTCATGAGACATTGAAATTACGAGAAAATGAGCAGACGATATTAGAAACTAAAATAATTTATTATAAACTACGTATAGAATAAGGTTTGAGGAAAATGGCCGAATTTACGTTTAAAAGTGGGGAAACATCCTCAGTAAGTACAACTCATTTAAAAAAGTTCAATATTGCTATGGCGATATTGCATTTAGTCCAAAGTGTGTTAATTTTTGGGTTAAGCTTGTTTATAGACGAAATTAAAAATTTTTCAGTTGACATATATATTTCAAAATTGCAAATTAAGGTTCAAACTGGAACAAAACCAATTTTTGAGCCAGTACCAGAAGTGTTTTTTGCATTTGAAAACGTTGCAGGAATATTATTAGCAAGCTTCCTCTTTATGTCAGCACTTGCGCATTTCCTGATCGCGTTCCCGTTAAATGATTCATATGTCGAAAATTTACGGAAAAAAATGAATCCAATTCGCTGGTGGGAATATTCATTCAGCTCGTCAGTAATGATCTTGTTTATTTCATTGGCGTTTGGTATTTTAGATTTCTGGGTTTTAACACTGATTTTCGTGTTAAACTTCTTAATGAACATGTTTGGCCTATTGATGGAAAAGTACAATCAGTATACTGAAAAAACAAGCTGGTTACCATATTGGCTTGGTTGGATAGCAGGTATAATGCCCTGGATTGTGATTGTTGGAACATTTCTTACTTTTGAGACAGGAGTTGATCAAGCTATTCCAACGTTTGTGTATGTAGCAATTGTGATGTATTTTATCTTTTTCAACAGTTTTGCAGTTAATATGTTTCTTCAATACAAGAAAATTGGGCCATGGAAAGATTACCTGTTTGGTGAAAGAGGGTATCAGATCTTGAGCCTAACTGCCAAATCAGCTTTAGCCTGGCTTGTTTTTATGGGTTTAATATTTGCTTAAATCCCTTTTTTCTTTATCTCAATCTTTTTTTTTCTTTATATCGGAAAATTTAGCTGTTAATTACATCAACTCTCTTAAACAAGTTAGGATATTTCATCAAAAACGGACTGAGATCCTAAAAAGCGGTTTATTTTCTGTTTTGGCTGCTCTCAGCTTTTCTAGAGTCAATTAAATCCATAGGACTCGTAATAGTCTAGATTAATCAATTCACAGCCAGCAGCTTCGACACTTTCTTGGTATTGGTTAATAAATGTCTCC
>JBHLKC010000264.1:0-4980 GCA_048887065.1 Candidatus Hodarchaeota archaeon | reverse complement strand
ATTTCTATCAACTTTCTTTGAGAATAAATTCATAATTTTAATGCTTATTGTAGCTGGAAATCCCAACAACCTACAAGGTGTTTCGTGAGAATAGTTATATCTAATCATTTCTTTTTCTATTATTTTAATTGCTTGAATGAGATCCATAATTATTCCCTGTTTTTCTCCTTGAATAAAACTACAAATTAGAAAGTTTTAAACTTATTAATCTAATGCTCTGCACAATCGCATACCCATTTAATTAACTGATAATGTTGCGCCTTTTTTAGAGGTCCACCACAATGTTCTGCAATAAATCGTTTGTCTCGCAATTTCACTTTTCTCCTGCATATTATCCAAGATCGTCGAATCATTCTTCTAGGACAAATAAATGAAGTTTTTTATTGTAATATGATAGAAAAGGATTGAAGGTAAAAGAATCATTGAAAGAAACTGGTTTATCATTAGGAGAGTTTTGCCTAATGGGAGAAAATGGAAAATATGGCGGATTGATCGAAGCAATAAATAAGCTATGTCTCAATTTTGAATATGCTTGTTCTCAGATTTTCCACGAGTTTGTATAAGTCTTGGACAGTTGTATTCAGTTGTTGCATAGCTGCAGTCTGTTCTTCAGTGGCAGCAGCAACTTCCTCACTAGAGGCACTGAACTCTTCAGATTGAGTGGCAAAGCCTTGTAAACTCTCTTCAAATCGTTCAATACTCCCCCCAATATTTGAAGTAATCTCTGCTGTCAACTTTGTGATGTCTGAAGCATTGTTCTTAGTCTCTTCAGCTAATCGCCTAACATTATCAGCCACAACAGCAAATCCTCTCCCATATTCACCCGCTCGTGCTGCTTCGATAGCTGCATTCAAAGCAAGGATGTTTGTTTGCCCTGCGATGTCTTCAATCACCTGTAACGTACCCTCAATGTCTTTCAGAGAACGGTCAACTACTTTTGATATCTTTTGTACATCTTCTAAAGCTCTAATTGACAATTCAGATTGATTAGATGAACCACGACTAACTTGTTGGATAGTTGCAGCAATTTCTTCGCTTAAAGCGTTTACTTCCTCTGATGTAGATGCGAGTTCTTCCGTAGAGGTAGCTAAAAACTCTGCTGATTTTTGAGTTGATTGAAGGATTCCAACGAAGTAATTTGAGATACTGGTATAAAGCTGGGAGATGTTCCCAAGATTGTCTTGAGACGTAATAAAAACTTTATCTGAATATTTTACGTCAGTTGATAATATTTCATTCATATTGTTTGTAATTCCTTTGAATTTAGGTTCATTTGTTTTATAAAAGCCATAGAGGGTTAAATATGGAATAATACTAAAGAAAATTAGATAAACTATAACAGAAGTATCCAGAGAGGAAACATCAGGAACAAGAGCTCTAAGAACAAAGAGTTCTAGACCTAATAAAGTGAATGAAACGATCAAAAAGAATTTTTGTAAAACTGTAATGGTGGTAAATGGTATTATTTCCCCTGGAACCAATACCTCCATTATTCTAGGTGATAGAATCCTATCTAAGACATATTCTAGAATGATATAAGTAGTTACGTACATTATTGTACCAAAACTCATGGCTGAAATTATACCGTTTAAAAGTGATTCATCAATCGAAGGAAAAAGGAAATAAGAGATCAATGATGTAGCTAAAACTGAAAACATCTGAACTGGAACGAAGAAAATCTGAAAATGCTTCCTAAACCGATTCAATTGGGAAATAATTTTTCCTTTTGTGGATTGTTTGAATGCATTGAACATGCCTTTATATACAAAATAAGCCCAAAGACCACAGGGGACAAGGAAACCAAATGTCGCGAATAAAATCCTTAATATACTGGTATCTGTGGCAATATCACGTTGAGAAGAGGCCAGATAACCTAAAAAACCAAGACCAAGACTGAGGACTTGAGTAAGAATTACTAGGGAAATTGTCCTATCTTTGTTTGCAGATTGAATCATAATCTCACCAATTTAAAATATATAAATCCTACGTCATTTGTAATTTGAATAAGAGCTTAGAGTTCATGTAACTAATATTAACATTGAGTTCGATATTTAAAAATGTATTATTTTATTCTATGATATTTATGATATTATATTAATTCTATATAATAACAATATTTCTACTCCAATAACACCTCAACCAAAAATTTATCATGAATTTTCATGATAATTCAAGAATCTGTTCAATTATCCATTTAAGCGAATTCCAGTTTTACCATTTAGAAAAAAAATCTAGAATTAGAGAAATTATCTTTAGGTAACATTTAAAGAAAGAAGTGGAATGAGAGATATTATCATCTCTCTGATTGACCTAAATATCACAATCCAAACACATCTTAGGTAAAATAAAGAGTATTCCACCTAGGAATGTGGTAATAATGAACATAGATCCTGATATCAAGAATAAAGAGATAAATAAGATCTCAGTTATAGGAGCAGGGTACATGGGCCATGGTATTGCAGAAGTAGCTCTTCTCTCTGATTACTTTGTTTCCCTTGTTGATATAAGCGAAGATATTCTTGCGAAAGGAAAAGCGTTGATTGATTGGTCCCTAAAAAAATTTGTAGAAAAAACCCAAATAACTGAAAGAAGATATAAAAAGCTGATTAACAGTCTTGATACGACCACAAATCTGGAAAAAGGCGTTAAAAATGCCATTCTTTGTATTGAAGCTGTACCTGAGAAACTAGAGCTTAAAAAGGATATCTTTAGAAAGTTAGATAAGTTTTCTCCCCATCAAGCTATTTTAGCATCAAATACTTCAACAATAAGCATAAGTGAAATTGCCAATACAACTCGACGACCAGAGAAAGTTGTTGGATTGCATTTTTCTATTCCTCCAGTTCTAGGCAAAGTGATTGAAATAGTTAGAGGAGAGAAAACAGCTGAAAGTACACTCAAGTTCGCAATCAAATTTACTCAGAGAACTGGGAGAAAATTCATTATTGCCAAAGATAGTCCTGGTTTCATATGTAATCGCATCATGGCTCCATCAACGCTTTTAATTCAACTATTCCTTGATAGAGGGGAGTATCCCCCTTCAAAATTTGATGCTGCATGTTTAAATATGAATATGGTTATGGGTCCTTATGAGCTTCTTGATTATGCTGGACTAGATGTTATACATGATAGCGCACAATATTTTGCTAAACATCTTTCACCAGATTATTCCCCAACGCATACAATATCAAAGTTAGTGAAAGAAAATAAACTTGGTAGAAAAACTGGCGAAGGAATTTATAAGTGGCGTTCTGGAGGTAGAAGACCGTTTATTGATTTGTCAGATCCAGCAGATTTTGATCCAATAGACTTAATGCGTGTTCAAATCAATGAAGCAGCCAAAGTTCTAGAAGAAGGCATTGGTACTGTCGATGATATTGATATAGGAATGAAATGTTATTATCTTAACCCATGGGGACCTTTTGAATTACTAGAACATATGGATTTAGATGAGTTGACAGTTTTCCTTGATACCTTGGCTGAAAAATATGGAAAAGAAGTATTTCGAGCCCATAAATGGATTCGCGACAAGACTCTACTTTCACGAGTCCATAATAGATGAATACCTTTAATATAAAAAGAGAAAAAGTAAAATTTTAATTAATCTTTCAATGTATGAATTCATTTAGTTATGCTGGAGGATTATGGATTGTGGAACCAATAGAAAGTGATCTCGATCCTAATATTATCGGTAGGATTTACACGGGGACAACAAAAATCGTTGATCCAGAGAAAACAATGGCGTATGCCAAAGCTACAAATGAGATAAACCCATATTATTATGAATTAGATGAAACCAAGTTAACAATCCCAGTGTTATTCCCAGTAACCATGGTTGTAGCCCCACTGAAAGAAATGATTGCAGATGACACGCTTAATCTAGATTTTTCTCGAATGGTTCATGGTGAACAAGAAATCCTGTACTATCGTCCACTACGCCCCTGGGATAAAATCAAAACAACACTCGAAATAGATTCTATCGATGTTAAAGAATCAGGGGACATTGTGTGGGTAAAAACCAGTGGAAACGCTAAAAATGAACTTGTTTTCGAAATGCGAGCTGGAATGTTTTTCAGAAGACCGAAAAAGAGATCTAAACTTGTAAAACCGAGAGTGAAGGAAAAATCAATTGAAAAACAGATAATTATTACTAAACAGATGAAAGTCACTTCTGATCAATCTATGCGTTATGCAGCTGCCTCGGGAGATGATAATCCTATTCATTTAGATAAAAATATTGCATTAAAAGTTGGATTACCCGATATTATCCTACATGGTTTATGTACGCTGGCTTTTGCTATCCAAGCAATCGTAGATGGGCTTGCTGGCGGTGACCCAACAAAGGTCAAAGGTGTAAAAGCAAGATTCTCAAAGCCTGTTTTTATGAACAATACACTTACTACAGAAGGTTGGCTGCTAGAAGAAAAAGAAAGGAGTAAAATAGTTGGCTTTGAAACCAAAAACGAATCTGGAGAGATTGTACTCAAATTTGGGTCTATAGAACTCTTAAAGTAAGATAAATCGATTATGAGTCTTGGAATCATATTATGTAGAAATATTCTTAAAGTAGAATGAGGTAATCCTGTTTTCCATACATTTTCAAATTAGCTTATGAATCATCTCGTTGGTACATATTCTTTTTTTATATTTGCAGTGTTTAAGCTAAAGATTTTTATATTAAAAAGAATTCTCACATCCAAACATAAAAATAAATTGGTGCATTAAATTGAAAATAAGTGAATCTGCCGAAACAAGTGATCCGCTTTTCACTGAGCCATATGTGGATATTGATGAGTGGCGGGACGAGCCCGTACGTCATCGGTATGTCCATGGTGGTTTTAAAGGCACCCAAGCTCGATTCTCGTTCTACTTCCCACCGAAGGAACAATATGAGAACAGGTTTTTCCAGTATATCATGCCAATATCTGGGAATGAGAATCTTGCACAGGCTCCAGATTACCCTGATCCTAGCTACTCGTT
>JBHLKC010000263.1:0-4983 GCA_048887065.1 Candidatus Hodarchaeota archaeon | reverse complement strand
GATCTTGTCCCATCAGTAAATAGAAACGCAGTGTATTCTTTGATACCTACTATCACTTCATTATTAGGTGTGCTTTTGCTTCCAATAGCAGGACAAATTATTGATAGATTTGAATTAGTAGGTGGAGTAGTCGTTGTTTTATCTGTCTACTTCATTGGATTCTTATCAATAACAATTGGTTTCAAATTTATGAACCAAAATAAAAGTGATCTCCCACTAGATGGCTCAAAACCAACAGGGAGAGCTGATAAAGTCGAAGTTGTGTATTAGACCGTAAAAATAAAGACCCATAGGAGGAAATCCATGTATGAAAAATGTGCTTATTACTGGTGGGAGTAGAGGATTAGGTTTAGAATTCACAAGACAGTATTTAGAAAATAATTTCCAAGTTTTTACTGCTAGTCGAAACCCTGAAAGTTCAACAGAATTACAGCAGCTGAAAGTGAGGTATGAAACGCGGTTAACGGTGCATCATTTGGATGTTAGTGATGAAGAATCACGCCATCAGTTATTTTTAAGGATATCAGAAAAAACTGATAAGTTAGATGTATTAATCAATAATGCTGGAATTGCGTCTGGTAATGAAAAATTCCGATATCGGTTTGGAGAGCTCAATCAAGAAGATCTTTGTCGAAGTTTCCTAGTGAATTCTGTAGCACCGTTAATGATGACAGAAAAGTTCTTCCCATTATTGAAAGAGGGTGATGAGCCTATTATTGTAAATATATCTTCTAATAGTGGATGTATCTCTAAGAAAAAAGGTAATGGTAGTACTGGTTATGGTTACAGCGCCAGTAAAGCTGCTTTAAATATGATAACAAAAATGCTATCCAATGAATTAAAAGATCACGGAATTAAAGTTGTTTCTTTCCATCCTGGCTGGGTCAAAACAACAATGCTATATACTGACAAAGCTCCTCTGGAGCCATTTGAATCTATTAGTGGTATGATATCAGTTATTCAATCCCTAAAAATGAAATCCTCTGGCACATTCCTTGATTGGAAGGGTAATGAAATGCCGTGGTAGCTGATTTTGAGTAGGATGACCTAGCAAATGGTTATTAGATTAATTTCTAAGGAAGCTAAGTTTGGAGATTTATTATTTTAAAAAATATCCTCCCCTTAAAGGAATTACAATTGAAACACTTGATTTAAGAAACTTCCAATCACAAAAGAAAGAATTGCACCTGTAATCCCTATGACTACATAAAAAAGACCCATTCTCAATGAGTTTTTTTTGCCAATTTTTGCCACATAATTACCTAGGAAAAACAATGCAAAGATACCAAGAACAAATGTTAATAACATGGCTACATCAAAATCTGAAATAACGAAATAAGGTCCTATGAGCAATATTAGAGCTATAATTGTCGCAAGAAAGGAAAATAAACCACTGTAAATTATCTCTTTTCGCGTGTGAACATGAATTTCACGTCCTAAAGTTTCTTTCTGATTCAGTTGAATATTTTGTTCAGTTATTTGTGATATAAAAAAGCCAATAGAATTCCCAAAAGCATCCGCAATACCACCAACAATACCAGCAATTATAACTATCGTTGGATCTCGTGTTGCTTGAGCAACACCAATAATAATTCCTATGAAGCAAATGATTCCATCCGTCATGCCAAATGCAAAACCTTCTAAATGAGCTCTACTATTTTCTGGCGTTTCCAGCAATTTTCAGACCTTCATTGTTAAAAAGATTTAAAAGACTCATATAAGACTATCAATGTTATATATATAAATTATTCTTTTAGATATTGAATGTTCACAGTTGTAAAGTTTGCAGAATCAAACAAAACAACAATTTCAGAAAAAAAAGTCAATAAATGATAAAAATCTATTAACAAAACCAGAAGATAATAATATATGCTAAAAAAAGGCTATTTGTAACTTATTATGGATATTTCATTAACAATTCAAGAATTAGAGAGGATAACTATGAGTTTAGAAGATTCAATTGAAATTCGAACAGCATCGCACACAATCTTTAATTTCTTTTTAAATTTACCAGATAATTATAGAAAGTGGCATTCAGACCATTTAACATGTAAATGGCTTAAGAAAACGCCAGAGTTAAGAGGATCAGAAATCTATTGTGAAGAATATATCCATGGAGCACTACATAAAATTAAATTCAGGATCTTGCAAATTGAAGAAAATAAAAGAATTGAATATAAAAATCTCTTCCCTCTATCTCTTATCTCCCCCAAGGGTTCTTTTATAATTGAAGAAAAAGAAAAATCATGCATCTTCACAGCAAGATTGTCGTTTCGTTTCAGTTGGTTCCTACGAAAATTCGCTAAAAATAGAATAAACCTTTTAAAAATCCATATGGCGGAAGAAGGTATCAATTTGAAAAAAATATTAGAGGATTAGGAAATATTCAGAATAATTCGAAATTACATGGTGGAATTTAGGTGTGCTAGGAAGGATAGAACTATTCTTAGCATTTGTTGGAGCTTGGATCATATGTAGCATGTTATTATATCTATTGAAACGATTCCATCGTGGCGAATTACCTCCCGGCTCTATACCAATTGAAACCACAAATTTCTCCCAGAATAACCAACTTATTGGACCTAAATGGGCAAGAATAACTATAACAGTGGGATTTGGTATAAGTTCATTATTTGTATTTTGTATTCTATTTCTTTGCATTTTTAATCAGTGGAATAATATCCCAACATCTTTTGTATTTGAATTTCCCACGTGGATCAACTGGATTGGACTAATTCTCATCTGGATTAGCTATGGTTGGGGAACTGCAGTATTGTATTATAATCCTAATTATACACCTCTCTATTCTACTATGAAAAAAAAATATGTTCTTGCGACAGGGGGGCCATATAGGATAATTCAACATCCAATGTATGTTCAAAAAGCTCTTTTCCCATTATTACTTTTTCTTACAACAGGTGTATGGTTATCATTACTAGGTTTGATTAGTTGGTTCGCACTTCCCACACAAACTAAAGCGGAAGTACAAATTCTCACAGAAATATTTGGAGACAATTATATCCAATATCTAACAAAAACTGGGAGATTTTTTCCTAAAAGAAAATTCTAATTTGATTATAGATGTATATTTTGATTTTTCTCGATAAAAATATTTTTACATAAGGCATTAATATTGTGCTTCGACAATGGCACTCCGAGATTATTCTCCATTATTTGAAGCTTTAAGTAGCGACCGACGTAGAGAATTATTTGAATTCATATCAAAGCTTAATATTGTATCAAAAAACGATCTGGTAATTAAATTTAACATAAAACGAGCTAGCTTGAATCATCATTTGGAGAGTATGATTAAAGCAGGATTGATTCACGAATTATCACTTTTACTAGATGGAAGAAAACATACATTCTTAATTCCTGCTGTGAGGATTTTCCCAGAACGGTTGATAGAAGATCAAAAAGAGATACAAGACCTATTAAAACAATTACGGATCTGGACTGAGCGTAATATAACTTTAAATAATTGGAATATCTTACGTGAAAGTCTGAGTAATCTAAATATACCAGAAGACCTTGTTACTGCTGTAGAACTTCGCTTATTTCCTACAATCGGCACCAGAGCTTCAATTGATACTAATTATTGTTTTGTATGTCACACAAATAAAGCCCATAAGGTATGTTATACATGCAAAAACTTAGTATGTAAAGTCCACACATATAATATAGACCGTGAAGAGCTGGGTGCCATTTCTCTTTGCCCAAACTGTGTGAGTAAATTTTTCGGATAAAAAAATGGAAGAATAAGAAAGATTAACCAATAATTCGGCTCACTGTTTCTTCAGAAATGGATGTGCGGAAAAGGGATCGGAGTGAAAGGTAAGTAGCTAAGATTATACCGAAAAATACGTTTAAAAGTGACAAAACAACACTAAATGGAGTTATTTCCATAACAAATACAACTCCAAACTCTGCTGCCCATCCAAAGATGAAGTTGACTAATGCACTACCTGTAATAAATCCAATAAGAATTCCAGCAATACTCGCAATGACTAACTCTAATAGTACTGTTCCAAAGATTTCACGATTAGAGACTCCTAGTGCACGGAAGTTCACAAAATCATATTTTCTTTCCGAAATTGATATAGATACGACTGAAACAGCAATAGCAATCCCTACAATTAAACCTGCAGACATTGCTGCTAACATAAATGCATAACCTACTATCATTCCTTCTCGTACTGATTTTGCTAATTCGTTTTTGATGATAATATCTTGGACATTTGGATTCTCAACCAATGTTTCTTCTAACTGTTCTGAATCAGCTGTATGAATGTAGATTCCATTTGCATGATCTGTCCCAGATTTCCCCGCTAACCATCGTGCTGTGTCAATTGAAGTATATAATCCACCACCAGTGAATTCATGTAAGATGTTTTCAACCTCTAATACTCTGTCGTTATTATTAATATCTTTCATTGGTAGTAATTCACCTTTTCTGATACCAAATTTAATCGCCAAGTCTTTAGTAATCACCACTTTCTGATATCCTGGAACACCTCCAGTATCAAAATTACGCATCTGTGTATCTGGTTCAAGACCAGTAATAGCATAGATTTGAGTCATGTCCTGTTTTAATCTTATAGGTACTAAAACAAATGGTTCAAAACGCTCCCATGTGAGACCTTCAAGCATTGTTTCAATCTGTGATGAGTTTTGATATCTGTTAAAGGTAATCTGCATATCCCAAGCTTGATAAAATTGAAATTGCTTATCAATTCCAGACGTAAAACTTGTACCTGCCGTTGATCCGAAGAAAGAGATGGTCATTGCTAGAATAATTCCAAATACAATGAAGGATCCTTTTCGTTTATCTTGAAAGACCGATCTAATTGAAAATTTTGTTAAGGGAGAGAGTGTCTTAACTTTTAATAACATTCTTTCTAAATATACTGGACGAGCTGGCTTGAAAGCTGCTTGAGGTCGCATTGCTTCTATTGGAGGCATTTTAATAATTCTTCGACAAGC
>JBHLKC010000262.1:0-4998 GCA_048887065.1 Candidatus Hodarchaeota archaeon | reverse complement strand
TCAATTTCATTATGGGAAGCAAAGAATAAGATCCTAGTGAGTGGGGACACAGTTTTTCCACATGGATCTTTTGGAAGAACTGACCTTCCTTCTGGTTCAAACAAGAACTTGATCGATTCACTAAAACGACTTACAAAACTTGATGCAAAAATACTGCTCCCAGGCCATATGCAACCTTTAAGTTCATCTTCAGATGTTACTACTAAATCGATTGAAAAATCATACCAAATTGCTAGGGAAATGTTGTTGTATTAGGGAAATAATCTGGTTGCATGTTTCATCAATTGTATTAATATCATTAGAGACCTCAATGACTTTCTTTGCAGTCATTAGCTCTAAGGCGTCATAATACATTATATCCATAATTTCTGCTTCAATATTTTCTTCAATTTTTTCATTTGAGTATTTACGAGCCTGTAATCGCTCTCTGAGTATTGGAACACGGCATCGCAAAACTACAACGAGATCTATTGAAGATTTAATAGGAATTACACCTCCAACCAAACATAAGCGTCTATAATTAGCCATTAACGATTCTAAATGAAGAACTAATAAGTCTTCATCGATGATTACTGAATCTCGATTTATATCATATCCTAAATAGAAACCTTCATCCAAGACTACTGAATTTATTTCGATGTACTCAAGAGACTGAAGTTGAGACAGTTTACGAGCCACTTTAGTCTTTCCAGTCCCAGGAACACCAGTAATATACATTTTAAATGGAGGAAGATTGTTCATAACAGACACTTAGATTATCTTTTGAAATTCTTTATCTTTCATATATACACTTATGCCCCGTACAAAACTCATAAAGATATTTTCATCTAATGGATGATGAATTGATGTTAAAACAGAGTCCATTACTATATTTAATAAGTTTAACATTTTTTATGTTAGAATTAATAATCTCACCAGTAGAGCTCACTAATCTAATCCATTTACCGTAATTAAAAACACCTTTTACACTATATAGCACGTTATTATGTCTTACTAAATCATTCGCTTGATATTTGTATCGCTGCCTGCGAATAGTTCTCTTGAATCCTTTTCTGTTGATTTGAATAGACCGATTATTCCTTCTTATTTGCTTAACATCAAAAGATTGGCCTCTTTGTTGTATAGTACCACTAGCAATTACAAAAGCATCATTAAGATGTGATTTTGGTAAACCTAATTGAATTCTCAAGTACTTAGTGATGAACCCAAAGGTATAAAGGCAGTATAAATTCTCAATCAACTTTTTACGGACTTTGTTCATAAACGTGGCTGGTTTTAAAGATTCTTTAGCTTGTTTTTCTATTTTTAGATAACCAAACTCCCTAGCTGTTTGATTTCCTTTCTTTCGATTGAATTTCTGACAAGAAATGGTTGAATTAGAAACTCGATTCGATCCTCCTCTTAGTTTTGGAATGATATGCTCAATTTCTAAGGGGATTCCAGATTTTCCACAATAGACGCATTTTCGACCCCATTTTTCTAATAAGTACTCTCGTACTGCATAACCTTGTAATTCTCCTTGTTGATACTCAATTCCTTTAGTTTCAGGGTTCTGTATTTTTTGAGTGTCAAATGTTGCAGTCTCTATTATTGTTTTTAAAATAGGAAGGAAATTATTTAATTTATCAACTAAACGTATATATGTATCAAGTTTATGTTGAATACTTGGAGCAAGCCATCCTTTCTTTTTTACATGAGTTCGATTCAGAAATCGTGGTTTTCGATACCAAAGCTTATTTCTACGGGTTCTTCGGTACATTCATCTTTCTGTTATCCTTTTAGAAACATCTTTACGTAAAGTAACTTCTCCTGCTATTAATTCTTGTTGTTCTGTGATTGCAGAGAAGCCAATATTTGAATAACCTGCATCAATTCCTAATGTTATTGATTGCTTAGTCTCACCTGTCGCATACTGTAATTGTATTGTGAATGGTGCTCTTGTAACTACTTTAGCCATCCCTTTTCTCAATAACAGTCCTGTTTTTCGTGGTGTGGTTGGCATGAGGGGTTTTCCCCTCAAATTTAATACATAGACAGATACTCTCAAGTTCTGTTCTTCCGTATTATTGCTACGGAGTTGGTTCTCTTCGCCAATGTTATCAGGCAGTACTCTGTAAGAGACACTGAGAGTTTCCTCTCTGTTTAATCCCCCACTTGCAGAGCCAAAGACTAGAGAAGTATCTTTGGGTGCGTTCTTTAACTTTCCTGATAACTGTGATACTGTCACGATTTTTCAATCCATAACTTCTCTGTGGTTAATCAACCAATTACTCTTATTCCTCACGGAACAAGCCATGCCTTTCAAGGCGTGGTGATTGACCTTTAAAACTTTGTTTTTTACAATTATCTGAAAAACCTCGATCCTCAAAGAAGTACTACCTAAAAAATTAACGTGTACTAGTTTCTGATCATTTTTTGCTCTCCATCGTATTTATAGCTTCTGATAACCCCCTAATCAAAATATAACGACTTTGATAGGTTTTGAAACAGCTCAAAATATTAAATATCATGTTTTTACATTATAGAACAGAATGAGAAGTGATCATCTCACCCCTACTCTGAAATAATAGGATTTTAAAACTTTGTTTTAATTTGGGATATTAGGATGGCTGTCGTATCAATATTTGCTGAAAAACCTTCGATTGCACGATCTTTAGTCCGTGCATTCTCTATTGTCTATAAGTTAAAATTTAAAGGGCGGAGAGGAAAGACGAGATATAATTATATATTTGAAAGTAATATTGAGGCTCACAAAATCCAATTTAATATAGGAAAAGATGAATATCGTCTACGAAAAGGTGATCAAATAGTAATAACAAGTGTTACTGGTCACATCCTTAATTTTGATTATCCTCCACCTTATGATAAAGAAAGTAATTGGCATAACTCAGATCCTATCGATTTAATTGAATTAGATCCAATAGAAATCCCTATTCGTCAAAATATGGTCTTACACATTGTTGAAATTACGAAAAATTCTGATGTTATTGTTATTGCGACTGATTGGGATGGTCATGGTGAATCAATAGGCCGACAAATTGTAGACTTGGCAACTCAGAGTAATAAAAATATTCATCATGGTAGAATGCATTTTACAAGTACAAGTCCAATGATTCTAAGAAAAGCATTTGAAAATCAAGGAAATCTTAACTGGAATTGGATTAAACAAGTTGATTCCCTGAGAAAACAAGATTTACGAATGGGATCGTCATTAACCAGATTTTTAACTGTTGGAATTCAGAATAGAGGTATTAGAAATCAGGTGATCTCCTACGGTCCATGTCAAACAAGTGTTTTATGGATAATAACCAACAGATATATCGAAAATAGAAAATTTGTACCAGAAAAATTTTGGAGAGTTTCAATAAGAATAGAGACTCCTAGAGGCCCTCTATTCCTCGATTGGACAAAAAATCCATCTAATGACGAGGAAGTAGTTGATTCTCTCATTTCTAAGCTAGATAAAGTTGGTAAAGGAATTATCACTGATTACAATGAGGAATCTAGTGTCATCAAACGCCCTGTGCCATTGGATACTGATACACTAGAAGCAGAATGCTCACAGTATCTTAAAATCAGTCCAAAACAGGTAGCCGATATTGCTGAAAAACTGTATAATAACGGTTATATAACATATCCTAGAACAGAAAGTTCTTATTATCTCCAAAAAGATCTTACCAAGTTAGCAGAAAAGTTTATTTCAAATGAGGACTTCGGGTTTATTGCAAATGAATGCATCATCCTAGATGGGGTACGGAATCCCAGTAAAGGAAGATTTTCAAAAGATCATGAGCCTATTATGCCTGCTAAGGCCGTTAAACGAGCAGAGATTGAAAAATCCTTTAGGAAAACACCTAGACTAATCAATTTTGCATGGGAAATATACTCTTATGTAGTTTGGAGATTTTTAGCAACAATTCACAAGGATGCTTCGATTGTAAAGCAATATATCATCTTAGAAGCAGAAGGAGAAGAATTTATTGCTAGAGGACAGAAAATCGTAGATTTTGGCTTTCTCAAATTCTATAAATATCGACAATTTACAGTGCAAGAGTTAATTCAATTTCAGAAGGATGTTGAAGTGTCGTTTGAGAGCTTCAAACACCATGGTTTTACGACTCCCCCTCCGTTATGGAGTGAATCACGACTAATCAGAAAAATGGCTAAATTAAACTTAGGCACTGATGCTACTAGATCAACTCACATAGATACGGTTCAAAAACGCAATTACTCCACTCTGAAGGGATCCCAAAGAGTTCTTGTACCTACAGCTCTTGGAATCGCGCTGTATAAGGTTTTAACACAAAATGCTGAAGAATTGATTCTTCCAGAAATCAGAGGAAAAATCGAAACTTGGACTCAACAAATTAGAGACCATGAAAAAACCCCAGAGGATGTTGATAACTTAGTAATTGAATTAACAACTCGTGGTTTACAAAGACTGAAAGCAAGTCAAGATGACATTTTTTCGACATTAGTTCAGAGTATTGAAGCTATGACTGGGATTGGCAAAAATTTAGGAGTTTGTCCAGAGTGTCAAGGAAACTTGATTCTTCAACAAGGAAAAGGGGGTTCTCGTTTTCTAAAGTGTTCAAATCCCTTATGTGAAACAAGTTTTCCTCTCCCTAAAAAAGGGGATGTAACCCTGATTAGTAATGAAATATGTAGAATTTGCAACATAACACCCCTACTAATCACCTCTACGCCTCATAATTGGATTATGTGCCCAATATGCTGGACAAGAGAAGCTAAAGAAGATAAACCTTGGTTTTGTAGTGAATGTAATCGAACTGATTGCCCTTTTTCTGGATCATGGAAACTACCATCACCTGAACAACATCTAGGTACATGCCCTGAATGTGGTGGAGCGGTATTATTAAAATTTTATCAACAAATCACTAAAGTAGTGTGTAGTAGCTGTAAACGAACTTGGAAGGCTCCTAACCTTCGGAGAGGAACTACTATTACTTTAAGTGATCCATGTCCCAAGTGTGGACA
>JBHLKC010000261.1:0-5038 GCA_048887065.1 Candidatus Hodarchaeota archaeon | reverse complement strand
ATATATTCTTCTAATTTGCTTAAAGGTAGGTTGGCCAGCAAGATCCCAAATTTGAAATTTTAATTCTATTTTACGTGCGCCTATTGAAATTAGGGTATCTTTTGAGACAAAATCGGAGCCTAAAGTTGGTAAATATTCAACCGCAAAACCCTTTCCCAAGTAATTATTTCGTAAGCTTGTTTTACCAACTCCTCCATCTCCAAGTAAACACACTTTAGCTAATATTGCCATAATGGCGCTAAACCCCGAATGAATAATATTTTAGTCAATATTCAAAAATTTACTAGCTATCAGCATTTAATGAACTATTAAAAAAAAATTTGGCTTATAAAGTTATTTCCTTAATAAATGTTCATTAAAGTGTATTTGTCGCCTAAAAGATAAAGGGATTCAAAGTAAAAGATTTTTAACCACAATGGTCAATTGAGTTTTTTAAATGTCTACTGATTTAATTATGCTTAAAAGTGGAGAACTTCCAACCCAAAGGGCTTCGAATGTGACACTTACTGGAATTTTGAGTATTTTGGTAAGAATACGAAGGATATCACCATAAAGAAGCCCTCCAAAAGTATATTCAGTTTCTTCTTCAGAGATTTTATCAAATAAGGCGATTTCTGATAAAGCGTCCCCTCTCATTATTTCAGGCGTAGTCTGGAAAATATATAACCTCTTCAAGGCATTTAAAGCTGCTTGAGAAATCGGAAAATGTCTTGTTCCACTTTTTAGCTGTTGATCAATGTGTCTCAATTGAATCGGATTAATTGAAATTGTTCTGAAAAGAGAAAGAGGAATGGTTTTATTGAGAATTTGTTCTGTTTGTGGTTCAACAAGACTCTCATCCACAATTCCTACATCAGGGAGTTGCAATTGAGTTTCAAGATCTTTAACAACTTTAAGAAATATTTCTCTAATAAATTCCGTTGGCTTTTTCATCATAAAAACGAATGTTCGGATTGATGGGGAGGCTACAATAAGGATTTGGATTTTATGTTGCTCAATAACACTCATTCTGATTAATTCTGTTACATCTTTGGTACCTTCTGGTTGATAGGTCTCAAGAATCTGGGATTGAAAATTTTCAAGAAAATCCGACATCCCAACTGAAAGACCACTAAATTCGATATTTAATGATTCGTCTGCTTGATATAATACATTTGATACACTGTAAATTGGAATTCCTACATCTGTTGTAACTAAAATAGAGTAAATATTGCTCACGAAAGAGAGCTTTTCATTGTAATGTCGAGTGATTTCACGTTTTTCGTGCATTAATTGTTGATATTTTCGTCTAACAATAAGAGCGGTCACAATCAAGAGGATTGGTACTAATGCGACTAAGGTGAATGGTAGAATTAGATCATCTAGTGTTAAAGAAACCTCTGGTTCAAAAGAACTTTCTTCCCATGAACTCTGCCATTCTAATGCATTCTCTGTATCCTGAGCTATTACTCGCCACTGGAGGGCACCTTGTTCTGAAAAAGTGACTTCCACCGTGTAGAGACTGCCATTAAATGTCATAACGGCCATGTTAGCTAGTAATTCTTTCTTCGAGCTTCCAGCTCCCCCTGTAACAAATTCATACTCGAAGTATACCGTAGGAGTTCCCCAATCAGAAACATTTGCCCATACAAAAACTTTGTTTTCAGTTAACCAAACAAGATCAGCTTGATACACAATTGGGCCATTATATGTCTTCAAATCTTCTTCGGATTTAATAACGGTATTGGTTATATTCGAATCAAATATGTGAATTGAATAAGAAAATGAGGTATTGAATCGTAAAATGGCAGAATAGGCATAAACTGATCCGTTATAAGGCATAAGATGAGTTTCATTAATCCTATCGGAATTTGATAAGTAACTGATAGTGATGTTTACTCCTTGAATTGATCCAAATGTATCAGTTGCGTTTGCCCAAAAAATAAGTTGTGATGAAGAATAATTCAAGCGTACTTCTTGGTAACCAAAATCATCATCATAACAAGTTGGGGGTGTTTTATCAAGAATCGACACCGCCTTCCAACCAGTATCGTTATCATTACCATTATTGTCAATAACGGTTATTCGATATGTGAAGGCGTTACCAGGCTCAAATCCTGATATTGTATACCAATATGTATCATCTTCTTTTATGACCATAATTTCTTCATTGAATTCGTTAAAAAAAATATACTCGAGTTTAACGGAAGTATTGTTTATGAAAAGGCCACTACCTGATGAACTTTCATTAACTTCAGCCCAGATTGAAATAGTTCCATTTTGATACTCAAATACCCCATAATCTAAAATTTTCGGTGGAGAATCATCACTAACTGTTATTGATTTACTTATAATTCCTAGGTTTCCAGCATCATCATTAGTCCAAACTTTTATAGTAAGGTAATCCCCAAATGTGAAATTATGAGTTGAGAAGTAGTATAGTAGTATAGGCTCTTGCTCCATTGGGTAAGTTTCTGTTATACCTTGATGTGTTATATTTACAAAAAATGGGTTAGTAACGTATTGTGAACTTCCCCAGCTATCAATGGCAAACGCTCTAAGAGTAATTTGGCCATCTATGACGGTAGAGTTTTCTATTTTAAGATTAATAACAGGAGATATAACATCGGTCAATAATAGGTATTTAATTTGAATTAAAGTATTGTTGTTACCCGCCTCATCCTTGGCTTCCACATAATAAAACAGCTCTCTATTTTTATATAAAAAATTATGATATCTACCAACATAAAGATTGATATTAACTTGACTTAAGTCATATTTCTCCCAAAAACCAGTAGAGTTTTCATAGGCAAATACTGTAGTTATGTTACTCGGCCAATCCACAACAGTTGCACTAAATTCTACAGTCCCATTTCCGAATTCTATTGCACTAAATGTTACCTGAGGTAATGCTATATCAAATATTTCAAATATTGCGTGTTCAATTTTGAAGTTTCCAACCAAATCGCTTGCATTAATCCAGAATTCAATCATATCATTAAAGCTGAAAATATCAAAATAATAAAAGTAACCATCTCCGAGGATGATCATTGGTTGAGTATCATTTGGTCCACTATTAACAGATATTGTAATTTTGACACTATTATCTAAGCCACTTTGAAAATTCGTCGTTTCATTTATTCTGACATTCCATTCTACAAAACCCTTATCATGTGACGCGTAAGGTGTAATCCAAAATATCTGAGGGGGAGTAGAATCAGAAACAGTGATTTCTCCAATATCCATTGGAAAACCTGGAATTTTAGAACCATTTTCATTTCCAACAGAGTCATTAACTGAAAAAATGGTATAATTCAGAAGATTCCCATATAACGATTGTGTAAGATATGTCCAGAATCCAGACGCATTAAGATGCATATGTACTAGAGTTCCGTTAACCATAAGTAGAACAGGATCATTTATTTTGCTTGTATCTGTTATGTTGGCATAAAATTCTAATGTTCCATCCCCATAATCTGTTACATTAAGCTCATGAATTATTGGAGGATCAGGATCACTCAATAAAAATGATATTATTTGAGTTTTATTAATATTACCAGCTGTATCCTCTGCAATTATATTGTAATTAATACTGATATTAGTTTCATCTGTTAAGGTATCAAGGGCTGTATCATTATAAAACGTATTTCCAGCCTGAAAAATCATTGTGAAATTGTCTTTTATGATCTCTAATCCGCTTGTTAAATTCGTTGCCGTAACATTAAGAGTAACAGAAGAATTTACCAAATTCTCATCAAATACGTCAACATAGAATGTCCCTTGACTCAAATCTTTGTCAAAGTAAGTGTTATTAAACTGCGGTGGGGTAATATCTGTATAAAATGATAACTGCACCTTAAAAGTAAATTCTGCTGTTGGATAATAAGTCCTAGCTGGAATAATATTAATATTTGTCAAACTGTCATTTATTACTGTATTGTATTCAGCAATTATGTTGTACAGTCCCCAAGATATATCATTAAAAGTAGTATTTCCTGTATTGTTTGTATATTGAGAAATACTCATTGAACTATTTAGAAGGGTGACACTTGCATTTGATATTGCTTTATTATTGAGATCTTCTACATTTACTGTTATTCTAGCATTTCCAGAATAATCGTCATAAAGAGTCCACTTTATTGTTTTGTTCCATAATTTCCAGCCTTCTTGATTGAGAGAGGAACCGTTACTAAAACCTAAAAAAGCTCTACGCTCTGTAGCTCTTTGCACACCGCTCCAATCCACACCTTCTTTATCTAAAACCACTAAAGATCTGTAGAATTTCTCAGATGGAAAGTTATATGTAGGACGAATTAAACTAGTGACATTAGATCCAGAAGGAACGGCATTAAATCCAGTCAAATAACCTTTATCTGCATTAGGATCAATCGATATATTTAAGGGGCCAAGAGGTAAATAATTCGTGATATAAGACGAGTTATCAAGCACTTCGATCAATTTATTATCAGCTGTTGATACTCCCTCACCATTTCCAAGATTAAAAACACTCCAAGTCTCTTGTTCCATTGTAAGGATTGGAATAGATGCATTTTCTAATGAAGCGACATCTGCTGACCCAGAAATAGAATCTGAGATGATTATTGCATCAAAACTTGAATAATCATACGAATTATTGGCATTATGGTATGTTACATTACAGCTGAGGTTTGATGTCAAAAAGTCGAAAAAAGGTTGATCTAAAAATGGATCTGGTAGCGTTTCGTCAGCTACAATAAATAAGATTTTTGGAGTTTGAAAAGGTTGGAGCGAAAAAAAAGGATTTTTAGGGGTTATAATAGGTGGTTGTTTATCAGATATTAATGCGGGAATTTCATGAAAATTTGACGCATTTTTATTAACAAAAGATCTATTCTCTTCAGAAAAGACATATAAAACTGATAATATTGAAAGACTGAATAAACTAAGAAATATCAAGGGCTTAATCCGAGGTCTAGATCTAGTAAGATTTCTAATCTTTTGAAACAATGACTCGCCCTTCTATACAAACCCTATTGGTAAAAAAATATATTTCTTAACTTGAATTATCTCAGGTTATTTC
>JBHLKC010000260.1:0-5040 GCA_048887065.1 Candidatus Hodarchaeota archaeon | reverse complement strand
ACAAGTGCTCTAGCTTGCGTTACATACTCAAGAACTTCTTGCTCCTTACGATAGATTCTTTTCTTGAGCATTCTTTCGAGAATATCATCTAAGTGTGCAATTTCGATTAACTCACTCATTGTTGCTTTTTGATCAAGCAATTTATCCCAAAGACTCAAGTTATTCTGTAGTGATTCTTGTTATGTCCCTCATAAATTTCTTTTTAGCTCATGATCTTTTTTTTCCAGTAAACCGTAGTAGTTCAAGAATGAGAGATTAATAAAAATTTATTAGAAACATTTTGCATATTCTAGGTGTTAATTATGAAGTGTCTTCTTACAGAGCAAGGAGTTCCTCGTGGAAGCTGTTTAACCCATACAGCTCCTAGTGAAAAGAAACCAGCCTGTGAGGTCACACTTCGCACTAAAAATTCACAATATGCCCGCTTGATTAAATCCATTCATTTATCAAGGCCCGAAGATTATCTCTCGGTCTACCAGAGCGGATGTAATCACACATGTCTGAAATGTCACTCTTCTGAGTTCTCCAAGCACGTTAATGGGGAATGGATTAGTAATACTGCGTTGGCTATGATGACAGAGGCCTATTTAGGTCAAGTAACTGTAGAAGAGCCCCGTTCAAGAGCTACAATGTGGCATGCAGAAGATCTTTGTCTTCATTGTGGTTCTTGTGTTTTATATGGAAGAAGATCAGAAATCTGTCCTAAGAAACTGTTCCCTTCACAGGTAGTCCTTTCTCCGCAAGGATTTGGACCTGCACGTAATATTGTTGCGTTTACAGGAGGGGATCTAACATGTCGACCTGAATATTATGCTCAGGCGGCTGAAGCAATTAAGGAAGCCACTAATGGAAAAATTTGGGTATTAGTGGAAACTAATGGCTATGCACTGACTAAAGATAATCTAATAATCCTACGAGATGGGGGAGTTGATTCTTATTGGTTAGATATTAAAACATATGATGAGAAATCCTATAGAAAATTATGTGGGACAACTAATTCAACTGTCCTAAAAAGTCTCTCTCATATAATTGATCTAGATTTCACTGTGGAAGTTCTTGCCCTCTATATTCCAGGAATTGTAGAAACAGATCAACATAAACTCATTGCTCATCTTATTGCAGACATAGATTCCTCTATTCCCACAACTTTGCTGGCTTTTTTTCCTTCATATAAGCTGATGGATCATCGGGCTCCTACATTTAATGAAATGATGAAGAGTTATTATATCATGAAAGGGGAGGGACTGGAAAATATCCGACTTGGTAATATTGGCGTATTTGCTAAGAGTGATGAACAAAGAACCTTGGTTCAAACGTTGCGGAGATAAAGTGATTACATTAAACAAATCTGTCTTTCACAAGGAAGCTCTTCTGTTTGATTCTCTGGATAATTCCAAAGTTCAATGTAAGACCTGCTGGCATCAATGTAACATTCCCAAAGGTAAACTTGGCCGTTGCCATACCCGTATGAATGTTGATGGTGGGCTTTACTGTTTGAATTACGGATTAATATCCAGCTTTTCTGTTAACCCAATTGAGAAAAAGCCTTTATTTCATTATTTTCCAGGAACTTACGCCTCAACTGTTGGTTCTTACTCGTGTAATTTTTCTTGCCCATGGTGTCAAAACTGGAGTATTTCCAAAGTTTATCCATCAGAAGTACACGTTCCCCGTTATCTAAGTCCTGAAGATTTAGTTGATAGAACAGAAAGCGATCCAAAGATAGATGGTATTTCTATTTCCTTCAATGAGCCAACACTTTCCTTAGAGTATGCATTAGATGTATTCCGTCTTTGTAAATCTGAAACGTATCGTATGTTTGTGACAAATGGATACATGACTCCTTATGCCCTTAAATTACTTATTCAATCAGGTATGACTGGAATGAGTGTTACTGTTAAAGGAAACGCGAAAGTAGCAAAAAAATACTGTGGAATCAATGTTGAGAAGGTCTGGGAAAACATTAAAATGGCTATCGATCAAGGGGTGCATGTAGAAGTGATATGCTTGATAATACCCACTGTAAATGATTCAGTGGCATTTTTTACAGAAGTAGGAGAAAGAATTAATGATATTGATCCTGAAATTCCTCTTCACTTTACGCGTTTTCATCCAGATTACCAATTCACAGAAGTTGATCCAACCTCAGTAACTATTCTGGAGGAGGCTCATAGTATTGCCCGTTCAATTGGATTAAAGTATGTGTATTTAGGTAACGTCTTTACGCATCCTTTAGAAAACACCTATTGCCCAAATTGCCAGGTTTTACTTATCAAAAGGACAGGCTATCAGATAGAAAAGAAATTTGATCTTAAAACTAATCGCTGTCCATCATGTGCACTGAAAATACCGATTTATAAGCCTATTCAGAATCCTTAGCTAAATATATACCGTCTTGCTAGGCTAAGAACTAAAAATAATAACCCTAGAATGAGTAATCCCAGTATTAATAGTAGTATTAAAGGTTGATCATCCATAGAATCACAACTGGTCTGTATTCACGTCCAATTATACAAATTCTGCTCTAATTCATAGAATATTCCCTTTAATTCCTTTTGATTACTCAGTGTTTTAAAGATGTTTGGTAAAGGAAATTGCGTTCTGTGATTGAAAATCAATATCATATAATTACTTTGTAATGGAAAATTACTCTAGGCTGTTAAAAGGGAGTATAAATCGGTCATTATCAGAGTAAATTATCTAGAAATATACTATAAGAAAGGAGTTCTCTGATCTACTGATAAGGTGTGAGTCTCTTAATTAATTGCCTAACATCTTGCCTATAGGAACAGAGAAGGGTTAAAATGGAAGATGATATGTCATTAGAAAAGTTTACTGATTCTCGTAGCTCTTTAATTTCAATTGATAAAGATGTACTAGCTTTCTTGGACCCTAACGGGTCAGTATCGAATGAAGAACAGAACTACAAAGACTTTAACATTCAAATCACTTTGAATGAGCAAGAAAAGAGTTCAATGTATAAAGTTGTATTATTAGGGGATGCCTCCGTTGGGAAAACCTCCATTCAAAGACGTTATGTCCATCAATCTTTCTCTGAAGATTATCTCGTGACTATTGGAACGGAAATTGCCGTAAAATATGAAAAAATCGGTCATCACCAAGTTAAATTTCAGATTTGGGACATTGCTGGCCATACACAATTCCATGAGGTTCGTAAAAGCTATTATTCCCATGTTTCTGCAGCAATAATCATTTGTGATGTCACAAAGCGAGACTCGATGATTAATCTTAATAATTGGATTAAAGAACTGTGGGCACATAATGGAAAAGGACCAATACCATTTATTTTAGTAGGCAATAAAATAGATCTACAAGATACTAATGCAAATTTGAAAGCAAATCAAGTATTGACAAATTATATAGATAAAATAAGTTCAAGAACAATAAATAACCATGGTTTTAAAGTCGGATATATCCCTGCAAGTGCTAAGACTGGTGAAAATATCCAAGATATTTTTAAGAATATTGGGATTCAAATTATTGCTCATGGTCACTTCCTGGAGCGTAGGAAGAAGAAAAAACCGTTATAAGGACAGCTGATCGGGAACTTTAATACACCCAGTAAAGAGAATCGCGAGAGAAATGATTCTTTTGAAAATTTATTAGATTAGATTGAGTAAAATCTATTAAAATCTTAGTTTTTCTTATAATTTAGATGATTATTATTTCATTATATTAAAATATGGATTACACAGGTTTCATTTTAATAAAAATGAATAGATTAGGGATCTTCTTTTATTAGTTATGATATAAATTTCTTTTAATGCCATTTTTAATTCCTAGATTACGAAAATCGTAAAATGGGTTGTTGGTAACAATCGTTAAGAAAAAAGAGAAAAGAATATTGCTAAGAGGGGAAAATATAATATATCAGAATTATCTGATGCAGATTGAGTTGATTATTGTGGGAAAAACTGAAGATAATTTAATGGCAGCGTTTGCTGGAGAAAGTCAGGCTAATCGAAAATATCTAGCATTCGCTAAGAAAGCAGATCAAGAGGGGTTTCCTCAGGTAGCTCGACTATTTAGAGCGGCAGCTGAAGCTGAAACCGTACACGCACACTCCCATTTACGAGTTTACGGTGGGATTAAAAGTACAACAGAGAATATTAAAGCTGCTATCGAAGGTGAACATTATGAGTTCACAAAGATGTATCCTGATTTTTTAGAAGATGCCAAAGCAGAAAAAAAGAAAGCTGCTGAAAGAACATTCGACTTTGCAAATCAGGTTGAAAAAATCCATCATAAGCTTTACTCTAAAGCCTTAGAAGCGGTTGAAGGAGGTAATGATCTACCCCAGGTTGCAATGTTTGTGTGTGAAGTATGTGGGTATACTGTTGAAGGAGAAGCACCCGATATTTGCCCCATATGTGGCGCAAAACATGAAAAATTCATGGATATCAAATAAAAGATTTCTTCTTCCTCTCACCTATTTTTTTTTAATGATAAAGTTCCTTTGATACAAACAACAGACATCAGGATAACTAAAAAAGAAATACATGCATTTTATAATCGTTTTCGGAGATTTGATTTACTTTCAGACCGAAAACGGATAAATAACGGGCCATTATAATTTAAGTACTTAATTGTCTGTTGCAAGCCTTCTTCTTTTGCTAATTCATTTGCCACGATCTATACCAACTTTGTTATTTAATTTAACATTCATGATTGCCTTTTAAACCCTTAAGGTATCTTATAAAAATAATATTATGAATATTTGTGTTAAAGTGATTTAAAATTGAAGTTATTTGATTAGAATTCCGACAATTTTTAGGGGAACATGACCAAAGAATTCAGAGGCATAATAATAAAAAAATTAAGTAAGAAAATAGAGACCTTTACAGGATAATAGAATATAGAAAATAGAAAATGTCCTCAAAGTTTATTCGCTTATTTAATATCAAGAATTTCTTTCACCAAATTGATTTTATCTTCTATATTAGCTTGACGTGAAATCATAATTCGTTGAGCTTGTGGTGATCCAGCTCCATGCAAAGATTCTGTTTTGTAACTTAATGA
>JBHLKC010000259.1:0-5086 GCA_048887065.1 Candidatus Hodarchaeota archaeon | reverse complement strand
GGTTTAACTAACGTTCGCCACATATTAGGATTCATCATTATCCGATCTTGGTGACCATAATCATCACCATATACAACAATATTAACCCATTCTCCAATTTTTTCAAGGTATGCCTTCCATATCTCAAGCTGATTGTTTAAACTCAGTTCTAATAGTTCCTCGACAATCTCTCTATGTTCATAGAGATCAAGGAAAAATCTCTCCACACCTCTTAACCATACTGCCTGTTCAAGGATACCCCCCGATAATGGATCAGCAATCACAGCATAACCATCTTTCCAGTAGGTCTTAGCTAATTTTGATAAATTTGTGAACCATTGCTCTGTGGGCGAAGGCCACTGGTAATTTCTCACCTCATTAAATGTTGCTCTGGCTAAGGGAAAATCAACCATTTCATAGTAAAGTTTTGGGATTTCTGTAGTTCCAGTTCGACGATATGTTATCCCGTATGAATCTTGGAACATCTCTGCTGTTAAATCAGTTGTTGGCCGATCATGTTGGGGATTAGCTCTAATATGGCGAGTATCAATATTTAACTTCGTTAAAATTGATTCATTAATTCTAGCAAGTTGTTGTACTCTATCTGAAATTTGAATTCTTAAACCTTTTATCTTCCAATAAGCCAGAAGTCTTTCATAGGCAATTTTAGAAATTCCGCTTACCAAACCCCCGAGATCTCTAGGGATACGATCTACAGGAAGGTGATTTATAGCATTCGCAACACGATCTCTGGATATCATTGGATTCAATCACAAAAGTGGTTCTTCAACATGGTTTTTAGGTATTAGTAATAAAAGCAATCCTCAAGATACGTTCATTCATAGCTAAGTTGTGTAACAAACAATACAATCATAGGAACTATTGTTCTATCATTAGTTTAGGATTTTGATTATTTTGAATACCCATTATAGCTCTTCTTTCAAATTCTCAACTACACTCTCAACAGTACCTGCGCCTATGAAATAATTCATTCCCATAGCTTTCAAGTACTCCATTATATAAGTTGCTACTGGTCCATCTGGCTCCCCCAAATAACATTTACAGGAACCTTATCTACTGTCCCATGATACAGAGAGCGAGTACGATAAATCTAGGGTATTTCCTCACTATTGGTCAAATCAATGAGTTGTTTAAGAACAGGGGGACATAACGCAAAAATTGCTATTATGGAAAAATATCGCTCATCAATTAAAATCCCCATTGTCGATTCTGCATTACGGATATCGTGTTTTATATTTGATAACGGAATTTTTTCCATCCATTTCTGTGGATGTATCTTCATCAACTATCTCTATTGTGAACTAAAAGGAAACACATCTTTTAAGTGATCATTATGGAGTTATAATCCAAGTTTCTGTTTTATTGTCTCAGTTAAAGCTTTAAGTTCAAAAGGTTTTTTTAGAAATGCATCAGCTTTTGCTTGAATCGCCCCTTGTTTGATCTGTTGATCCGTGAGTAGAGCAGAAAATAAAATGATGGGAATATTATGATATTCAATGTCCCGTTTTAGTTGTTCGCAAACTTGAAATCCATCCATCTGGGGCATTCGAATATCCATAAGGATGAGGTCGGGTTTTTGCTGGGTCATTTTTAGTGCTTCTTCGCCTGAACTTGCTTCGTTGATGATATATCCTTCTT
This sequence comes from Candidatus Hodarchaeota archaeon, assembly GCA_048887065.1. GTDB lineage: Archaea > Asgardarchaeota > Heimdallarchaeia > Hodarchaeales > Hodarchaeaceae > Hodarchaeum. The sequence goes on along the minus strand of JBHLKC010000259.1, from coordinate 3,448 downwards.
TTTCAAGCACTGTTCGTAAATACAATAAGCTGTCTGGTTCATCATCCACTATAAGTATAATAGGTTTCTTGGTGGTCAAAAAAGACCCTCCTATTATTAAATACTTAATAAATTCCTACCATTTTAAAATTCAATCATTTTTTTTAATAACCTTCTTGAAACTTTCAAGAGTAAATTCCGCTTTTGATCTTTCATTGACAGCTGCTAATTAATTATTGAACCTTGTTTTTCCATTTTTCCTAGAAACTATTATTACAATTAATTTTACGTTCAAATGTTTGTTTTTGACATTTTTTGAAATCTCTTCGTACGAAATATCATAAATATAAGTATTACAATCACAATGAACCAATTTGATGGATAATGATTGACTCTTAGCGAGAGCATAACTCAAGACATATTGCAAGAATTTTTCAGAGTAGTTACCAATTAGATCAATCCGAGAATCCTTTGTTAATCAGGTAAAGAAAAATCTTATTTGAAGATTGGCTACTTCTATTTCTTTCAAGCCCTCTAGGACATTTAATCCGTCAATGATCACAGTTCGATCATTCTTAAGGTACATTTTCCCCTTACGTGTCCGTAGCTCATGTACTCTCAAAAGAATTTCTTTAAGATAATATCTGGAGATGAAGCTGATTTTTCTTTTCTGAACGTAAAATATAGATTGCAACAATTACTTGAATTAACCCAAATAAACCAGCAATTAAAAATGGAATCCCCCCTCCAAAAAAGCTATATCCGAAAATTTGCATTGTTTGGGCTACATACATCTCATATATAGTAGATCCAATTAAGGGGCCTAGAGTAGCCCCAACATTGAAAGCAGATTGAATACGACCCATAACTTTACCACGTACTAAAGGTGGAATTTTATCCGCTTGAAAGGCACGGTATGCGGGAAGATACGCTTGAAATGCTGTTGAACGAAATATGAAAAAGATAATTACAACGATTAAAGACGTGCTTAAAGAAACGCCGATGAAAGATACTCCAGTGAAAATCATTCCAATCCAAACGATTTGCATTCTGTTGATTTTGTCACTAAGCTTACCAGCAGGATAATTTACTAAAAGTGCTGTACTTCCGCTAATAGTAAAAATAAATCCAATTGTACCTTCGTCTAATAGGAAGGCATTCGTCATATGTAATGTAAAGATGGGAATTATTAAACCAATAGAGAAACCACTTAATACTCCTACAAATAAAAATGAACTAAAATAGGGTGTTATTGAGGAAGTAGGAATATTAACTAGCTCTTCAGTGATTAATTCTTCAACTGTATCTTTCTTAAAAATGTCTTCAACGAAAAGTATCACTGAAATCAAAGATAGGAAACCTAGGAAGCCTGTAAATAAGAATGGGACAGTAAACGCTTCCAGTGTTTCAAGGTTCAAAATCTCTTCACCAAATGTAAACAGAACCCCTCCAAGTGCTGGACCTATAATAAAACCAAAATTAAATGTTGTAAAATATTTCCCCATCCAAGCACCACGGTCTTTCAAGGGAACTGAATCAACAAGTAACGCTTCTGCTGTAGGGAAAACAGCACCTGCAGATGCCCCCTCAACAATTCTTAATATAAACAAAGTGAGAAACGTACGAGCAAAACCTAGTAAGGCCGTGCTAGATGCATAGAAAAGGAGTGAAATAATCAAGATTATTTTTCTACCTACTCTATCAGAAATATCTGGGATTACACCGGCGGAAATGGCCCGGGCGACCATGAAAATTGAGATGATAATCCCAATTTCAAGCGGTCGCAGTTGAATCTCATCAGCAAGTAATGTAATGAAGATAGCAAGAAGACCGAAGCCAATGTTGACAATTTGAGAGGCAAAAAGTAGCATATAGGCATTTTTAATTGATATAGTTGATGACATTGAGAGAAATCCTTGAAAAATCTGCTGAAAGGCGCCGAGTGGAGAGAGTTTTTAATCAATTGGTACTTTTTACGATAAAGAAAAAAAGGGAAGATTCAAAGTTTGAATCCACAATGATTTATTATTTATTTTAATATAGCATTACCAAAAAAATGGTAGTTTAAAATGCCTCTTAAAACCCCTGACGAATACTTGGAAAGTATCAAGCGTGAAGTTAATCTCTATATGTTTGGAGAAAAGATTGGAAAGTTCTGGAACCATGAATTCTATAAAATAATAGAACCCAGTATTAACACTGTGAAAAGAATTTATGAGCTTGCCCAAAAAGACAAGTATAAACATTTGATGACCGCTAGATCCCATTTTACAGGATCTATAATCAATCGTTTTACTCATATCCACCAGAATGTTGAAGATTTAATTAAAAAAGTTGAAATGCAACGATTACTGGGCCAGAAGACTGCATGTTGCTTTCAAAGATGTGTTGGATTTGATGCAGCAAATGCATTATATTCAGTTACATGGGAAATCGATAAAAAATATGACACAAACTATCATGAACGCTTCAAAAAGTATTGGGAAGAAGTCCAATCGCAAGATTTATTCGTCGCTGGTTCCATGACGGATACTAAGGGAGATCGGAGTAAACGTCCCAATAAACAATCCGATCCAGATCAATTCTTACATATTGTGGAGGAAAATGATGAAGGGATCTATGTTCGTGGAGCCAAAATCCACCAAACTGGCTTTCTTAACTCTCATCGTGCGATTGTCATGCCTACTCTTGCTTTACGACCTGGAGAAGAAGAATATGCTGTAAGTTTTGGTATTAATACCAATGAAAAAGGAATAGTAATGATATATGGAAGGCAATCATCCGATACTCGAAAGATGGAACAGGGAAAATATGATATTGGGAATTGGAAATACGGTGGACAAGAAGTCTTTGTAATTTTTGATGATGTGTTTGTACCACACGAACATGTCTTCATGAAAGGAGAAATAGAGTATACGGGTGAATTAGTAAATCGTTTTGCAGGATATCATCGTCAATCTTATGCCTGCAAAACAGGTGTTGGTGACGTTCTTATTGGTGCAGCGGCGCTAAGTGCTAGATTCAATGGAGTTGAGCACGCTTCTCATATCAGAGATAAAATTGTCGAAATGGTTCATTTAAATGAGACACTCTGGTCTTGTGCAATTGCATGTAGTGCAAAAGGATTTCAGCGGGAAGCAGGCAATTACGAAATGGATATGCTTTTAGCTAATGTAAACAAACAGAATGTCACTCGTTTTCCCTATGAGATTGGTAGATTAGCTGAAGACTTAGCAGGGGGGATTATTTGTACAATGCCATCTCAAGCAGACATGGAGAATCCAGAAATTGGTGATTTAATTAAAAAATATATCACGACTTGCGAAGATGTCCCTCCCGAGGATCGATATCGGCTTATTCGGTTTGTGGAAAATCTTTCCATGGGTGTTGCTTCATTAAGTTACAAAACAGAATCTTTGCATGGAGCTGGATCACCACAAGCTCAACGAATTATGATTTCACGTCAAGC
>JBHLKC010000258.1:0-5095 GCA_048887065.1 Candidatus Hodarchaeota archaeon | reverse complement strand
AGCATAAGAAAGACATTTGAGTCCTCCACGACAAAGACGAGAATAGAGACATCGTTCACAACCCTTGCTAATCTGGTTTCTATCCCTTAACTTTCGAAATAATTCGCTTTCATAATATAGAGTAGAAAGAGGGGTCTCTAATAGATTACCTACTTGAATTGGCATTCGACGACATGGGTAGAGATCTCCATTAGGCATGATAGTAATCAAGGTATCTCCAGCAGTGCATTGATGGGGTCTATCCCCTTCGATTAGAAATTGTAATGATCTATGCATTGGAATTTTTGTACGATTGAACCATCTTCGTCGGATTTTTCTGTGTGTTTTATACATTATTTCAAAGAATACTTTCGTTTCGTCTATCGTGAGTCCCTCTAAATCGGCCCCACTACCCGAAGGAATAAGTCTATCTGACCAAACTCTATTCACACCCATTTGTCGTCCGACCTGGGCTACGTCTGGAAAATCGTGATAATTCCCTCTGTGGACAGTAAAGGAGAGGAAAGTTCGAATATGTTCTTTTTTAAGGCATTTTATGGCTGAAACAGCTTGGTTATAGCTTCCACTCCCACGGATCTGATCATGAAGATCCCTTGTACCTTCGATACTGACTTGGACCGACCGTGGTTTTAGTTTTCGAAGTTTTCTAGCTACCTCTTTATCCACAAAAGAACCATTGGTCATAAGGGAAAAGGTAAAGAGATGATTAGATAATGATAGCAATTCAAGCAGATCAAACAAGTCTTTCCGTAGGAATGGTTCTCCACCCGTGACTGAAACATGTCCAAGAATCCGTCTTCCTGTTTGACTCCTCCATGAATGCAGGAGGTCCTTGAATTGATTCAGGATTTCAAGTAATTTGTCAAAAGATAATTCTTCTCCAGCATAATTCTCTTGATAGCAATGACTGCACCGAAAATTACATCGTTCAGTAATGTGCCATTGTAGCTTGAGCGATCGAGGAATATATAATTCTTTCATAATATGACCAATCGAGCGTGAATTATTTCGAGTAACCATATACAATCTCAGCTTCAAGGCATTTTTTACTGCAAGCCCTCAATCACATCCACAACCATCACTAGACTCGGATTGGGGTTTATACATCCTTTCAATGATGCATATTGAAGACAAACATGTTAGAAGAGGACTCAAAAGATCATTTGAGTCAATTCGGAAACTTTTCCGCACATAGATAGAATCCAGCGAATGCACCGTATAAAATAGATTTTCATTTAGACCATAGACGACAGCACTTTGTCCATGTGTCCTGATCTTAAGTACCTCTGTTGGAGTGTGAATTTTCCCAGTACTTCCAAAGAGTGGAAATCGTAGAGTAATATTCATTTCTCCAGAGACGTCTTTAATCCGCCATCGAGTAAAAAGGAGACTACCTTTTATCATCCCTAGTTCTGAACCATCAGAACGATAAATTGTAATACGTCGGATATCTAAAATATTAATTAACACAATTAGAATAAGGAGAGTTATTAAAATGGGAAGGAAAAAGAAAAGTATAGAGGAGATGAAAAAATCGAAGTCACTGGCTCTCCAAGGAAGGATGCTATACAATAATGTACCAATAAGATCAGTACTGAGAAAAATGATGAATGGCAAAATAATAACAAGATACATCCCAATTCGATTGAGAGCGGATCTTTTAGCGATAATGAAACCGCGATTATCAGCATAATCAATGGTGTAAATTTTTTCGATAGTTCCTGACTTCTGAACTTTAAAAAAAGTCCCTGCGAATTTTTGTTCCTCTCTTTGTGGTTCTTCCAAGACATAAGAGTCTTGTAATGAAATAGATTGACGTACTGCATTTGGGATAGCTTTTATTTGAGCAGTCTTCCTTTTTTCTTGATAAGGGGCAACGAAAAACCAAACAAGAATAAGTAAAGTGATTAGGATGCTCAGACCTAAACCTAGGATCAGGTAGGGAATTCCAACAAAAAACAATGGTAGAAGAAATGCTCCTAAAAGAGCATTCAATGTTTTATATCCCTCGGGGTATGGATCAGGGGGATCAAGTTTAAGGATTATCCATCCTCTCCAGCTAGCTAAAATGATTAATATGCTTAGGCCTAATAGAATAACTAAATGATCCTCTGAAAAACCGATTATTAATAAACTACTAATTCCACCAATACGAAACATTTCCCATGTAGCTGTTAAAATGGCTATAACCATTCCAATTGTTATTACAATGTAAATGGCATTTACTACTAGCCCGATTAATCCTTTAGCAGGACTAGCGGCCGATAATTGTGGAATATTAATTATATCTTGCGGTTCTGGTTGTAGAGAAGCGTTTTGTAATGAATGAGAAAATTCGTGTTTCGAAAATAATTTAGTACCACACCAGTTACAATACGAGAAATTCCTACTGTTTTTTTCTCCACAAGATTTGCAGACAATATAAGATTCTTTATTTATTCTTCCATTTTTAAACAAGTTCTACACACAGCGTAAGATTCTACATAAGCCTTTTTACAAATTTGACATTTTAACCTAGTTCGATTATTATAGTTACAATTAGAAGCTCGTCATATAAAAAATCAAAAGATAATTCGAATTTCCGAAATATTATTTCAGTAACTGGAAAAGGATTAAGCCCCACTAATGTACTTGAAATTCAGTAATCATAAAAGGATCTGTCAAATTCTATTGTTAAACTGATTGGAGTGTTCATTTTGAGAGTTGCAGTTATTGGTGTGGGTGCAATTGGTGGGCTTATTGCAGCACACATAGTAGAAAATGCTGTAGATATTACAGCTGTTACCAAGCATCCTGAACTTGCTGATTTAATAAAGAGTAAGGGAATTAAGTTACAAGGCCTTGAAACTGAACGATATGTATCTATGAGAGCTGTACCATCTGTCGATCAATTAGAGGGGAAGTTTGAGGTAATTTTTCTCGCTATGAAAGCTATGGATGTTCTTGATGCAACTAAAGCCCTACTTCCCTTATTAAACGATGATAGTGTTGTTGTCACTCTTCAGAACGGTGTTGTTGAGGATGATGTTGCAGCGATAGTTGGGAAAAATCGTGTTATTGGTGCAGTTGTAGTTTGGGCGTCAACAATGGTTAGCCCAGGAGTTATAAAAAGGACTGCAGATGGGTTATTTTTTGTTGGTTTACTTGATGAATCAGGCAATCAGAAACGGCTTGAAGAGGTTGCTAAATTACTAAAATTCAGTCAACCTGTAACAATCACAGACAATATCTTTGGCATTCTTTATAATAAACTCGGGATTAATGCTGCGATAAATGGTGTTGGAGCAATTACAGGCTTAACTCTAGGACGAATGGCCGATAATTCACAGATCAGATTTATATTTATGGGCATTGCTACAGAAATGATTGCTGTGGCAAACAAGTTAGGAATTCAAATAGAAGAGATTAATAAATTCCATCCTCAAGATATCATGCTTACTGGATCTGATTCTCTGGTAGATATGGAGAAAAAACACAAAATGATCCAAGCAATTTTTGGTCCGTACAAGGATGTTAAAGCGTCGACTTTGCAATCCTTAGAACGAGGTCAAGTGTCTGAAATTGATTATCTGAATGGATACATTGCTAGGAAAGGAAAAGAAGTGGGAATTCCAACACCGATAAATTCAGCAATTACAAAAATAGTTAAAGAAATCGAAGCGGGGAAAAGAAAAATATCCCCTGATAATTTATCAGATGTTCCTCTGCCTTAAGTTCGAACCTATGCTATAAAAGATAATATTTAAGTTGTTTGTATTTGTTTAAACTAAGGAGAAATCATTTTAGATGGATCAAGAACTTCATCTATCTCGTGTTCTTTTAAGAGACCCTTCTCAAGGATAATTTCCTTAAGTGTTTTTCCTGTCTCAAAGGCTTCTTGTGCTATCTTCCCTGCAGCTTCATAGCTTATGATTGTACTAAGTCTTGTTACAAGCATCAGATTCTTTTCTAAATTCTCGTTGATTTTTCTTACATCTGCTTTCAATCCTTTTATGCAAAGGTCTGCGAAATTTCTAGAGACATCCGCAATTAAGTGTATTGACTGCAATAAATTATAGATCATAACAGGTTTCATTACATTTAATTCAAAATTCCCTTGAGAACCTGCGAAGCTAATCGTTAGATCATTCCCTAAAACCTGTGCAACGACTTGAATTACCGATTCAGCTTGTGTAGGATTAACTTTTCCAGGCATAATAGAAGATCCTGGCTCGTTTGCTGGAAGTATCAGTTCTCCAATCCCATTTCTAGGGCCTGAACCTAACCAACGGATATCATTAGCGATTTTCATAAGACTTACTGCAACAACGCGAATAGCCCCACTAGCCTCAACAATGGCATCATGAGCAGCTAATCCTTCAAATTTATTTCTTCCAGATTTAAATGGATGGTTTGTATGTTGAGCGATTCGCTTTGCCACTCGATCTGCAAACTCAGGATGAGAATTCAATCCTGTACCAACTGCGGTTCCACCCAAAGCTAATTCGTATAAATGGGGCAAAGAATTCTCTATTCTTCTAATACCATTAGCAATTTGAGTCACATATCCTGAAAATTCTTGACCTAACGTCACAGGTGTCGCATCCATCAAATGAGTACGACCAGGTTTCACAATATGGTGAAAATCCTCCTGTTTTTCTTGCAAAGCTTGAAGTAAATGTTTTAATGAGGGGATTAAGTGATCAATAATCCCTTCAACAGCTGAAATATGCATTGCAGTTGGAATTACATCGTTTGAGGATTGAGAACGATTAACGTGGTCATTTGGATGAATAGGATCCTTCGTCCCAATTTTACCTCCAATCAGTTCAATTGCCCTATTAGCAATCACCTCATTGGCATTCATGTTTGTATGAGTACCACTGCCAGTTTGCCAGATTACTAACGGGAATTCATCATAGAATTTTCCATCAATTACCTCTTGAGTAGCTTTGATTATTGCATTAGCTATCTCAGGTGGTATTAAACCTAGTTCTCGATTAATTTCAGCACAAGAGAGTTTGACAATAGCAAGTGCGCGTAAAAACTCATTTGGAAAACGGATAAGAGCTGCTGAATCGAAAGGGAAGTTTTCAATTGATCTTTGTGTCTGAGC
>JBHLKC010000257.1:0-5112 GCA_048887065.1 Candidatus Hodarchaeota archaeon | reverse complement strand
TTTAATGAATTCCAGAAACTTGCGAAAATTTTAGGCTTTAAGCTTCCGACCGATTATCCTGAGTTACCAAAGCGAATTTCAGAAACCCATATCAAGTTTCATAAACTTTTTGGTGAGTGGTTAATCAAGCATGAAGAAGTAATAAATGAAGAACACTTAGATATGAACTTATTGTACCAATTTCTGGTGAGTGTTTATATTATTCATCCTGATTATGCTAATCTATTAAATGAGGTTTTTCATTTATTACAGGGCAATATATAAGATCTCTGAAAGGCAAAAGCAGTCGTTTAATCCAATCATTGCTTTAATTCACACCAGTAAGACTGATTGGTTGTTTCATAGTTTCTATTTCCGCAGTTCGTGTCTTTCTATTCATTAGGTGGATAGAAATAAACAATAAAATAGCACCAAAAAGAGAAATTCCTCCAGCAATGGCAATACCTGCTGTTATTCCAAAATCTTCAATTATTTTTCCAACAATGGGGAGTACTGGAATGCCAATAAGGGATATTATTGTTGGTATTAATGAATAGATCGCGTTTCTATACTCCGAAGGAACTAAGTCGACCATAATCCGTTGTCTTAAAATGTTGGCTAATCTGAATAGAAAACTTACAAGCGAATTCTGGAGAATAAGTGTAAAAATTAAGCCCACAATATTAAGTTCGTTTGTCGGAGGAATTAAAGTAGTCAAAATAACATACCCTGGGAAAAATAATAATAATTGAAGTATGATAAAAAAAGGAAATTTATCATTCTTAATCCTCTTACTTGCATTTGCATTATAAATACCGATCGGAATTCCAATAAGAAAAATTAGGGTTCTAAGAATACTAGCTACACTATCTGAACCAGAATATCCAAAATAGAGCGGAAATAATATTAAGGAACCCCAAATTAGCCATGTTACATTATATAATGCCCACCCGACAATGAAGAAAAACGCTATTTTACTACTTAATAGGAAGGAGACCCCTCCTTTAAGAAAACTGATATAATTTTGAAGAGAATCCTCCTTCTTTGATTCAGCTTTTTTCTTCTTGATATCTTTAACCAAAGTTAGGATTACCAAAATAACAAATAGCGAGAAACAAGCTTGTACAAAAAAGACGAATTGACGAGAAATTACGGTAGCTAAAGCTCCCCCTATCAAAAATGCAGAAGAAAGAGCAATATTGTCCAGAGTAGCAATACGGGACATTGCAAAACCATAGGTTTTTCTTTCAGTGTCTACATCAAGAGCTACCGATTGATAGTTACTATCTAACCATGATGATAAGGCACCAGAAAATTGTGCATTCCCAAATCCGAAAATAAATCCAATGATAAGAAAACTTGTAACAGATTGTGCAATAAGTAAGAAGAAATAACCAACACTATAACTTATCACTGCAATTGTGAGTACCCAACGTTGGCCAATCCAATCTCCCAGAGATCCTGAAGGATAATCAAAAAATACTTGAGCGAGAAGCATTATTGAAGTCATTACTGCTGCAAGGGTGAACCCAATATTCTCAATTGCATATAGTATGTAAAATGTACTTGATAAATTGAAGAGAAAAGATGTTACGAAGCTAAGTAAAAGAAATGAACGAAAAATATGTTGAGCTTGTTCAGGTAGTTGTTTTGTACCCAAGAAATTATTGATAAACATAATTAATACCTTCTTTTTTTTCTTATTAGGACTGAATCCCTTTTTTCAGAAATTTCGATCATTCAACACTCTGTTGAATGGTTTACCATTCAAGATGCAGTTTAATGATATCTTTTTTTATATTTTCTCAATGTGGTAAGTCTCAAAGGTTACAAGTAGAAAATAACAATAATTCTTTCTTTTAAGAAATAATGGTTAAATTAAAAATTGTTGTCAATGAAAAATGTCCTTTTTGAGCTTATAGGAATAAAAGTTTGCCTGGTTGGATTATAACAATTTCACAAGTCTTTCCAGTGTATCATTCGAGTTATAGTTGAATGGTAAGTTTTTAAAAAATCAAAGAAAACGTTATGCTTGATGTTCATCATGGTTCAAACTGGACACAACGATCACATTTGGAGTGGAATTGATGAATAATAAGATTAAATTTCCTAAAAACCCTTCTCTGCCTGACAAAATATATTCTTTCAATATAAAAGACATACCACTTATCAAATACGTTGGTATTCCAAAACAAACTTATGAATCACACCCAATACGTGCAGCAATTATGAGAATTTTACTAGAAGGGATACCAGAAGGAAAACCAAATAATCGTTACGCTTTAAATGTAAAAGAGATTAAAAATCTGCTTAAAGAACGAAAAAAAATAGATATTAGTATTACAAACCTCTATTTCCATATTAATAAGTTGTTAAATGCAGAATTTATAACTGTAGTTGAAACATTCAAAGAAAAACGTCATAAGATTGCATATTATGGTCGTTCTGCTAGAATAATTGTTTTTTATGATCCAGAACATCAAGTACAAGAGCATCAAGAGAAGTTCTCTGAATTTATCAAATTTGTTAAGTTATTGAATCCTAATATTAGCATTATTGAGTTTGAAAATCTTTCAGACCAATATTTTGAACTAGCTGAAAAACGTGCTGAAAAGTTAGTATACTGGTTAGCAGATTACGTTGAGCTAATTGACAAGGAGAATCTCGATTTCATTAAAATCCATGAGGTCCTAAAACTTATAGATACATCTAATCCAAAATATTTGTCAATAGTGAAGAAATTAAAAGAAATCTTACCTCTAGCAATTGATTTCTCTGATTGATAAATTCTATATTCTATAAGTGGAAATTAATAATATGCATCCTTTCTTAAAGAGGAACTTAACGTCTTCTTAACAGAAAAAACTCAACGTAAATCTATTATACTAGTTCTGCCTAAATAATTCAACCTTAGAAAAATCAAATTCAATAGGACTTAGAAGGTGTATTAATAATTTATTGCCCTAAATGTGGGAATTCCGTTCCTGAGGATTCAAATTTTTGTGATTCTTGTGGATATAGTCTTACTAAATCCTCAATACAATTTACTGAAATTTCACGGAAGTCGGAATTCGTCCAACCATCTACTTTTTACCCTCCGTACAGAAGGAGAACTAGACCTATAATCCCAATTGCTATAGCTGGATTTTTCGTTTTTGCAATCGTAACCATTGGATTTGGTGTTTTATTTTTCAGCTTATTGACTCCGTGGGATTATGAATATTTAGGAGAACACCAATTTACTATTCCGAGTGAGAGTACATCAGCAATTCAACTTGAATTAAGTAATGACATTGGTAATATCTTTATTAATACTGATCCTGAACTTCCTGACTCACTTTCAGCTAATATTGTTGTTTATGGCCTTGAAGGCCACGAGCTAGCTGATGCAAACAAAATTAAGAGTTCACAACAAGGATCAATCACGACAGTTAGCTTTTCTAGCAGATGGGATGATGATCCTGAGACGAGGGATCCGTATCGATATGAAGTGGAGATTTTGGTGAGGTCTAACACAGTTATTGGTATAGATGCGTCCACATCCACTGGTGATTTATATATCGCAATTGTAAACTCAACGATAACTGATTTTCAAGTGACAACAGGCACTGCATATATGGACATTATATTGAAAGATATTTATGAATTCAACGACACGTCTCCAAATCTTGCTTGTTCTACAGGAGGTATTTTTCTAATGTTAGACAATATAAATTACATAACTCAAATGACGAATTGGACAATCGAATCTAGTACGGGAAATGTAGATCTAACTATAATTCAAGATATATCAGAAAATTTTACTAATTCAGTTCGTGGTTTTTTTATAGAATCATACACAGGAAATATTGGAGTTGTGGTTGATCTCTTATCTGATGGATATGGCGTCAGTGCTACTGCGACTGCATCAGTTGGAACTATCGATTTACCTAGCGGAAACTCGAGCTATCAAACTGAAAATTATGGAGCTTCTTCTTGGAAGTATGTCTTTATATTAAGAACCGATACTGGACACATTTCATTAACATAAAACATATATAGATTCGATTTCAAAAATTACAACGTTAATATCTAATTTACTTTAATGAGATAGATCAAATTTTGATCACAAATCTATCTCCGAATATATTTAGATGATTGTAAAAGCAAGATCAAAGGAAATTACAAGACATGAAAATTGTGGAATATAATGAAGTTGATCCACTAGATGTGCTCCAACTCAACTTATTAGGACTAGATTTTGCCCTTACTCCAGAACGAGTTAAATTAATTCGTCAGCATGATCCCCGTGCCTTTCCATTTTTTGCGCTATATAGTGTTATAGATGGAGTCATTACTGGGCAAGTTGGGGTATTTCGCTTACCTATGGTCTCAACTGAAGGACCAGAGGATGTGGGAGGTGTCTGGGCAGTATGTACCCATCCTTGCTACAGTCGTAGAGGAATTGCGAGTCGATTACTACAAGAAGCTCATGAAAGAATGCGCGATGAAGGATTGAGGTTCTCAACTTTAGGTACTTCAACATATCGAACAGCTCATCTTCTCTATCTCAAGCAAAAATATCAAGATGTTTTTTTCTCTACATCCATAATACTCCATAGAAGTGAGGTTTTAGCATCAAATAAGAGTCTTCATGTAGAACAAGCCACATATGAAAAACTGCCTCTTGCTGATAATCTCTTTCGAGAAGTTTCATCTAATCATCTTGGATTTACACGACGATATGAGCCGTTTATGTCTGCAATGGTTAAAATAGGGGAGATTGCAATGGGGAGTATTGAAGAAAATAATGTGTGGTTCTTATGGGAAGAAAATAAGCTAGTTGGATATCTCATTGCTTCAAAAACCAGATCAGTTCTAAAGGTAATGGACTTATTACTGACTAAAGGGGTAAATGTGGTTGCAGCGATTGCATCGCTTATCAAAAAGTTACCAGTTTCGTATATTCAGGTTAAATCAACTTATCCTCTCATAACTGAGAGCTTAGGAGAAGTAGGTGGCCGAGTTGTGCCACAAGACTGGAGTACATTTATGATGAAACCATTAACACGCGAAGCTATGGATTTAGATCCAAAAAAGCTATTTGGTATTGGAACTGATCGTTTTCTGTTTTCTTGGATGGATACAACATAA
>JBHLKC010000256.1:0-5130 GCA_048887065.1 Candidatus Hodarchaeota archaeon | reverse complement strand
GCCTTTAATAAATAACGAGTTTCTTCATTATAGTATAAACTAGATAATAACTTCGATATGCTGTCATCAGTTGATTTATATAATGACAATAAGTATTCAGTAACAGAAAGGGGAGGAACATATTCATTAGAACCAAATATAGGCAAGAAAAGGAAGTTTATTAGATCTGATCCGAGTTCTTCGAGTTCTGGTTGCAGAAAAGCTATCAAAGATTTAATAGAATGCATTAGTTTTGATGCCTTTTTACCTGTTGATATATCGTAATTGTAATACTTTGCAAAATCTTCAGGTAAGCTTGTATCGTCTGTGAATTGTGCTATTAATCCAAATTGAACAGACTTCCTACGGTTTTCATACAAGCAGTTTGACGCGACTTTAGGAATTTCTTTTTTGTTTTCAATTAAATTTTTAGCTTTTTGGGCAAGAGCTTGAAGTAGAAGCACAAGGGCCAAACGATTTTCTTTGAAGGGTTGAGCATCGAAAAATCTTGCTTCTATTGTAGAATAGTTGGTAAATGGGAATAAGTCAACCATTCTATCATCTGGTGGGGTCTTTCTAACTAATTTTGAGAAATCTTTACGAGAAGATTTCATGTTTAAGGGTGGTAGATAAGAAGGGATATTTGGACCCATTTGACCGCTATTTTTGAGTAATCGGTATGAATGAATACATCGTGCTATTATTTGGTCTTTACCATTAACTTTTCGGACTAAAACTTTTCCACTTGGTATTTGATTCAAAAAGGGAGATGTAGCACTAAGTGCAATCAAATGAGGAACATAATTTCTAATCATATTGTAAATGGGAATTCTTAGGTCCTTTGGAATACCAATGTGATGATGTTCCCCGCACGTGAGTCCACTTCTGACCCTTTTTTCCGTTGGGTTTAATCCTATCGGTAAGAGAGCAACATCAGGTGCTTTCGAAAGTCCATGTACTGCTGCAGCAAACAATGTATTTATCCACCAATCTAATTCTTCAAGATACTGTGCTGGTGGAGTTACTAATTCAAGTAACCAAGTAATTTGACTTATATTTGGATCAGGACCAAATGCATTTACCCGAACTACTTTTTTTCCTAATCTATATGTAATAAAAACAAATTTCAGTCTTCTTTCTCTTTTAATCTCCTCTTTAACCTCAATTTTTAGAATCTGTCTTGCAATATCCTTGGGTGTGCTTTTACTTTTTTTCAAACCCATTAGGAACTGCGCTGCCCCATTAAACATATCCTCCCAAACACCCAATAGTTGATTTCCAACTAAAATTTCACCAGTTTTTCTTGAAACTAGATGATTCTCAATTTCAATTCCATGGGTGAAATATAATTCTGTTTCAGGTGAATAGTCTTTAGCAGCCATATTATTTAACCATTAAACATTTCTAGAAATGTGTGTTCTTTTAGGCGGGTTTTTCTCACACGTGATTTAGATACCACTTCAACGGGATTTAGTGATTTTATGGGCAGATTAATTGCTCTCTCAAGATCAGATATAGATCTAAGGATGATTTTTTGATCTTTGTCTTTAGTTTCAAGAACGCAAGAAAGCTTGTGATCTATTTGTCGCATTGTTAAAATTTGAACCGATAGATTTTTGTTTTGTAGTTTAGCAAGATCTATCGTTGCAATATTATTCTTATTTGTTGTAAATTTCTTCAGACTTGTTTTTAATATTGGTAAATTTGTTATAAACCCCTTTTTACTTGATTTTTGAATTTTCTGCGAAACTTGACCTTTAATAACCCATAAAGGGGGAATTATTCTCAAAGCATTCCCACCCAATATTTTAGCTGCAGCTATTAATGGTTCAATATCATAACCATTCTTTTCAATGAGGTCTTTAAATTTATGTGATAGCAAAAAAGTGATGAAATCAGCTGCTTGTAAGACTCCAAAGTAATTCGAATCAGTACCAAATAAAATTTTTTCTTCCCATCCTCCAGTTTTCATGACGTTACTAAAGAATATTTCGACATCTTTTCCTCTCATACCAGACGTTTCGACGAACATTGCATCTTTTGATAAACATTCAAAGACTTCAGGAGAGCTATAATCAAAAGCAGAATGACCTAAAACAACATTCATAGGAAAATCTACCTCTTGTCGGGCTTCCTCTGAAATAGTGGTGATATCAACAGCTACTCCCTTATTAGGAACATCAAAAATAATTGGTATTTTTAATTTTCCAGCAGTTTGCAAAGTCTTTTTGCAGTTTGTAGATACAATTTTCTCAACCCAACCTTGTGACATAGGATGGAGTTTTAATCCTCTCATACCTAAGCCAACAGAATTTTTGACTTCTTCAGGTGCTCCTTCATCAGTTGCATCTACTCGGCAAAATGGAAGGAATCGAAAAGAAAAATCAAAGGACTGAGTTTGTTGACGTACATATTCATTACTCTTAACAAATTTGGGGGTTGTTTTTTTATGAAACAAATCGTTAAAGGGAAAACAAACAATATGATCCACAATCCACCCTCTTGTTTTAGAGCCATTAGACTCTAATAATTTCCTTACCATTGGATAAAGGGGATGAGCAAGTTCTTCTGCTGATGGTAACGTTACATAATAGTTCGATTGGTTTTGTGAAATTCGTTTATGTATCTCATACTGTAATTTTTCATAAAGGTTGATTATATCTTGCGGCCTATTAACTCGTTGAGCAGTACCCTTAGTTGTTTCAATTTTGACTCGCCCTATATGTGTATGAAAATCTATTAAAGGAATAAAAAAGGACTCCTGATTCTCAGTAAGAACAGTTATCAATTAAATCATGCCCATCAATCTTTATTATGGAACCATATACTATTTTTAATTAAAGTTAAGGTAAGCGATACATATTCTTGAAGAAATCTCTTGCTTGACGAGTTAAAATAACCCACGGTTTATCCTCAGGATCTATTCTAGTGGTCAAAATCGAATGAAAAATGGATTTATCAATTGAAAGTTCTTTAATCATCAAAGCCAATATTGGTAAAATAAGGATTCCGCGAGTAGATAAACGATAGTACTTTACTTTGGCAAGAGTTTCGTCTAGCACAAATGGTTCTAATTTATTCAAATAGCTTCCTACAGAAGTCCCTTCAAAGTGATCTGTAATTTCGTTTCGGGACAAACCTAGATTTAAGTTTAAATAATCCCAAATTAATTCTTCATATATTTTGAATGCTATGTCTTTACCACTAAATGTCTTTGTAACATTAAATACAAGAGGTTTTCCCCTAATTTTCTTCAGATCTCTTCCCTTTTGTAATGATTCAAAGATTCTATATATTACTTTATCACTTGGTAATGCAGAATTTATTAAAAACCAAACTAATTTCTCTTCGCTGTCCTCTGACATAATTTCTGTAAATCTATGTTGATCTATTTCAATTTCTAAGGGATTATGTATAACATATGTTAATAACACATACAATAAAGCAATATGACCTAATGGACTTATCGTATGAAAAGACACCTTTGTTGAACTGATTATCCGCTCTCGTTCCCGATCTAGAATATTTACATTAACTAAAGAAGTTATTAATCCTCTCACTTTGGCTGTAGTAACTTTTTTTTCCGTTCCAAAAAGGATAGAAAATATGTCTGTGATACCTTGAATTGTATTTTGATCTACTCTTTGACCCAAATAGACCGCAATTAAACAGAGAGCTCTTTCATAATGTTCGATCGCTCCTAGAGTCACGACAAGCTGATTAAACGGATCATCTTCAGCCATAATATCGGATCCTTTTTCTTAGCCTAACCTTGGCCTTCCCAAACATCGAAGGCTGATCCTTCTTGATCAAACTCACATAAATTCAATATACCACTCATACAATTCTGTCTATATTCATCGAATTCAGGTTTTTTAATGGCAACGGTGACAAATGAATCTTTAATAATTTTTTTCCGTTTATTACGGAAAAAATCCTCCACATTCTCTTGATATTTCTCTGTATTTTCAGATGCAAGATCATATTTGTTAAGGTAAATACTAACCTGTCTTGATGGGATTTCTAAACCTTCATAAAACTCCAGTTGTTCTTCTATTGGTTGTGAAAGGTCAAACATGCAAACAAACCGATTGGCGTTTCTGAGAACATATACTCGATAATAATCAGTGATCGGTGTTTTGTGTCCTCCAGTTCCATATAAAACATGGATAAACCCCTTCCAGCTAAATCGTATAAAATCCACAGTCTGGGTTGTGTACATTTCGGGGCCACCAGGAGCTCCAGCAATGATTTTTTCTTCTGCAGAAGCAATTGAATTCATAAAGTTAACAAAAACTGAGGTTTTTCCACAATCCATAGGACCTAGTATACCAATGTTTACCATGTGTTGCCTGACCTGACCAAGTATTCAGTTACATTTTTCTAAATACGATCAATCTTCTTATCTTTTGTTTTGTTTCATATTATATCTGTAGTATTACATGAAGATAATCAAAGTTCTTAATCGTTTAGTAATTGTTAAGGGCAATTTTTTAAAGGTCACTAAAGCCATTGAATATTGTTCAAGAAGAAATTATATGTCTTAAAAACAAGTTCATAAGAAATTTCTGTTTATATGATAATTTAAGGTGTAGTTATGTCTGATCCGAAATTTTATCTAGGAAAAAAGGGAGACGAACAGTTTTTATTACCAAGTACGACATTTCTAACCCATGCTGCAATTCTTGGAGCATCTGGGTCTGGTAAAACTGTAGTATGTAAATCTATTGTCGAAGAAGCAATTAGGTCAGGCATTCCTATTATAGCTGTTGATCCAAAAGGCGATATTGGCGCCCTTGGAATAGGTCTCGGTGATTTTGAGAAGGAAACGCTTTTAATACATGCAAAAGTAGAAGCAGAGGATCGTGGTGAAGGAGATCCCGAATTAATCGCTGAGGAATGGATTGACCTTTATCGTTCAAAGTTGGAAGAATCATTTGGTTCAGATTTTGAGGAAGTGGAAAAAGAATTCTCTGAAAAAGTTGCCACAATATTAATTACTCCGAAGAATTCTGCAGGAGTTCAAATATCACTTACACCATTTTTTGAGAAACCAGCAGACTACTATAAAATGATGGAAGATTCTCCTGATGCCCTGTTAAGCTCTTTAGATCTAAAAATTCAATTATTGCTCTCACGATGTGGAATAGG
>JBHLKC010000255.1:0-5130 GCA_048887065.1 Candidatus Hodarchaeota archaeon | reverse complement strand
CAACAATGTCCTATAAATATGGAGTGTCAAGTGACTGAAATCCTTGATTATGAACAGAATGATGGAATTATTGGAAGGGTTGTGAAATCTTATGTTGACACCCAATGTCTTACTGACAATAAGCTTGACATGAGGAAAGTGCATCCAATTATCTGGGCTATTGGAGGCGATAACAACTTCTATCAACTTGGGGAAAGGCTACAGGATCCTGATCGCCAATCTTAGTTCACAATACAACATTGGTTTACAGTAGTACCAAAATGTCAAGAAGAATCTCACAATAAACATTGTTTTATAAGATCAAGTAATTTTTCCTCCACACCTCTGGCAGAATAGATTACCAAAAGGTTCATGACTGTTACAGTTAGGACAGATCACAACTTTTGGTGATCTATATTCTGGATGATTCATTAATTGGATACATTCCTTTTTTAAATCCTCCCCTTTATTGGAAAGCCGACTGATTTGAAAATCACCATTAAGAATATCATTGTGAGAAGATATCCTTTTTTTGTCAAAACTGATCTTAGGCAAAGGAACCTTTTTTATCTTCACTGTTCCGAATGTTACTATTCTTATAGGTTCATTTGATTTGGTAAATTTTATTTCATAACTTGTAGATTTTCGTGAGGTCTTCTTTTTAATCTGTCCCTCTGCTTGTACATGAAAAATTAGTCCTCCCTTCATCATTTCTAACTTAACTATTTTTCCATTAAAGGACTCAGCTTTCTGTCTTTGAACAATTAATATATGATACTCCCACTCTTTTAGGACATGGTCTTCAAGATACTCCTTAGGTTTGACTTTCTCATTGATAATAAGTTCTCCAACATTCTCTACAAAATCACTGTAAGATGAGATTATGTTAGATGCTCGTATTTTAGGCAGAATTTGAGTCGTTTTCATTATGATTTCATTATTTTCAAAACGACTGAAATCCTTTATCTCCAGATGATTTTCACTCCGTTTATATTTATAACGTGCTAACACAGAACTAATATCACCCCCTACAAGTGGTATATCCAAACTCAAAATACTAAAGATTGCCCTTCCCACTTCATTGGATTCAAGTCTATCACAGACCAGTTCTTTATTTACGACCAATGACCCGTTCAAAGTCAGAATTCTGCTAATATGAGATTTCTTCAAGTTAAGATTGATCTGTTTAACAGCTTTTTTAGAAATATTATGCAATCTAAGGTCATAAATCTTAATATTAGTTCTCTTAAATAATTCCATTAATTGATTTGCAAATGGATGGCTACTCGAACGGAGTTCTTGTCTTGTCTTAGTCTTAGATTTTGATCTAAACCTTCGTACAGCTATTGTTGATATTCCCACAATCAATACCAAAGAAGCAATTATTGCACCAAATTCCAATAGTGTGGTTAACTCCGGGAAATTAACAAAGAGATTTTCCGATGTAGAAGTAGTAGGTATGCTGGATGGGTTGACTCTTCTGAAAATTCTTATATAAATTTCAACAGGGGTATCAAACTCGTTTTCGATAACTATAAACCAAGTATCATCAATACTAGTTGTATTAGTAATCAAGATAGTTCGTATTACAAAATTTGACCCACGATCAAACTCATTTCCATTACTATCTAGACAATTAAACCTAATTTCTGGTTGAACTGTAGAATTTGTGAAATAGACTCGTACAAATTCCCCTGATGGGACACTAACATTAATCCAAACCTCTCCATTCTGATAGGGGAAAATCAAACGATCAAGAGGAGCAATTTCGTACGACCCTGAAAATAATTCTTCCTCTACAGCTGAAACTGGTTCTATTACCCACACAAGAGAAGAAAGCAAAAAAAGGATACCTAAAATCGTCTTCCTGTGGTTCATCTGTATTATTTTTCCCCTATTAGTAATGTACTAAACGTTTAATGTGTTATTACCATTTGTACTATTTTCCAGTATTAATATTTTTAGAATATTTTTTGAAGAGTTCTAAAACTTTTCACACGAATGAAATGCTATAATATATACTTCACTCTAACTATGATCTTGGTTTTGCGCCCATTGAACGTAGTGTTTTCGTGTACCTTTACGACTAGCCAATTTGATACCTAAGTAATATGGTAGAGCATAGAAGAATGGTAAGAACAAAACAGCAATCATGAAGGGAATTCCCATCATGAAAACGAAACCTACAAAGGCATCACTCTCGCTTGAGGCCATTGAGGAGCCTAGTATCGTAAGTCCAGTGATAAATATTATAAAGGAAACGAGGAAGAGGTTGAGTGCTCCTATTATACCTATTCCCGCAAAAGGCCAAAGAAGAATGTTTTTTACAGAGGGATTAATAATCTGAATGGATATAATACCTAGGCCAACGCTCAGAAAATAGATAACATATCCTACAAGCCAATGTAAGGGACTAGGTTTCTCTAGGTTAGCAATAATCCATCTCCAACCAATATAAGTGTTTAGAAGAACAGAAAATAAGCAAAAACTGCAACTAATAATCCAAACTAAAAAAATATCAGTAACATCATAGGTTGATAGATCTAGTAAGGTAGGTTTGATTACAACCAAACAAATCGCAAGGAAAATATTGATACCAAATTGAAGTAGCAAAAAAAGGGTGATATACACTAAAATACGACGATTCATGGCAAGAAAGGGAGCCGTGAGGTGTTTAAACTCTAAGATGACATACATCAAAATAGCGGGTATTATTGCGGCCCCAACAAAGATTAATGTGGGATTTAAATTCATTTGTACTTCGTTGCCATTTACTGTAAACATTTCTGGAATGTAAGGAATAGCAAGGAAAAATAATAAAATAAGGTAACTTATATATAAAATTAGAGCAACAAGAAAATATTTATTCTTTGATAGCTCAGTAATATTAAAAGACACAATGCTTTACCTCTTATTCGTATATAATTATAGTCTTCGTATTTCTTCAATGAGGTCGGACGCTGTTTCACATTTCTGAGTAATTGTATCTAGATTAGACAAATCTTCTACGCTTAAAGAGTCAGTTTTCCGAACTAATTCCGTTGTACTGTAAATCATTTGGATAATATTCGCTACATTGTGGGAGTATTTGTCCTTTAATTCATATCTATGTCTATAAGAAAGACTAAACTCTAAATGGATCAAAAAGACCATAAGCAAAATTGTTAGACCAATACCGACAGAATAATTCAAGAATATCATCATAAGATTATCTGTCTGGTATAAACCATAAGAAAGTCCTTGGAAAGAAATGAGGAGAATAATCATTAGCTCGAGGATAGCTGATCCAAGTAAAGCATAAAACCAGTTTTTACTTCTTATGAGGATTTGTGAAAATTTTTCTCTTTCTAAAAGCCAAAAAAGAATCAGGTATAACAATAAAAAGGAAAAGACAATGGAAGAAAAACTAATAGCAAGATCAAATTGGTTTAATAGGGAAAGAAGTGATGGGATTATCAATATGATCAAGGAAAAAAAACCAGCTACTCGAACGGAGATTTGTCTGAAATAAAGAGAAAATCCTATCATAAAAAAAAAGGCACCAAACGAAGCAAATATTGCATTAATAACCAAAAAAAGGTTTGAGAGAAACATATCTTTAGTATTTTCGGAAAGAATGGGAAATATCCCTGCAACCAGCCATGAAATCCATCCTAGTATTTGGAACTTAAATCTAGCTGTTCTCCCGCTTAAATAAAAATCAGTTGATACTCCAAGACCTATTAATCTTATAAGAATAAGGATACAAAGACTGAAAAAAACAAGAATATGCATAGCTATCACTCAATAATCGCGTAGTACTTTGAGGAGCACTAGATTCATTTTTAAGATTTCATCATTAAAAAACTTCTTTAGTCAAGAAGTAGGTATTCTGAAAAAAACTATGCATTCTGAAAACAATATTCTATTTGAAACCTTAAGAAGCGTGAAGAAAAAAATACTCTAATTAGGAGTGCTGAAATCACTTCGAAGATGAGTATACATCGGAACATAGAGAAGGGGTACCCATCCTTTGGGAGCTGGGCGCCATCGGCCAATTACTGTTTTGACTTCTTCACCTTCAGTAAAATTACAGATTTTGGGATTATAGTTGAACCCACGAACCGTGTTATTTTCAAACATGGTCCAATAAGGATCTTCAGGGTGTCCTATTTGCTTCTTAGACTTTTTAGGCCCATAAAAGTCTACTTTTTTAATACGTGCTCGTTGAGGAATTTTTAGCTTCTTTAACTTGGCCCCGCATATCCGTTTTGCATCAGTGCTCTTTTTTTGAATTCCACGTAAGCAGTGACCTTTTAAATTCTCAAATCTCTCGGGTGGAATAAAATCTGGAAAATTAGATTTTGTCCAACTATCTCTAAAGTATACTGCGCCACACTCAGGACAACCTTCAACTTGATAAAACTCTTCAGAGATTGGTTCAACTTCTAATAGTGCAATGTGTTTCGCTGCTTGATCAGGATTATCACGAAATTTGATATAATCCTCAACAGAGATCTTTTGTTTATAATCGATCTGCTCCTGGACTGTTGGTACTGAATTATTTGCAATTTCAGTCCCATTTGCTTTAAGTTTAATGGTGATTACATCAGAACCAGCACCAGAACCATAAAAAACTGCCATAATTTCATCTCCATTAGAAGCAGTTTCCATGGCGTTACATAACGCTGTAGGAACTGTGGCAGAATACCCATTTGCTATCATAGGAGCTAAGTTGCATATCTTAACCGTAGGTTCTATTCCAAGCATTTGGCCATTTTCATCAAATTGTTTTTTGGCGAGATTAATACCAAAATGATTAGAAACATCAAGAAGGGCTTCATTGGGAAAAGATCCATTGGGACTATGAATAACCCAGGTTTTATTGGCGAGACAATCAGGAGGAAGATTGTAACGTTCCATATGCTTTTTTACAGCTGATAAAATCATTCCACGAAAAGCAAGACTAGTACCCTGACCTTCATGTTCAGGGAATGGATCTCCTTCCTTACGAACAAAATCAGAAAAATCATAATTGATGGAAGTACGTCCTTTGATTTCAGCAATCCCATTGTCTTTACCAAGGATGATAGTTGTTGAGTAGAAGGAAGCAGAAAACTCAAGATCATCACCAGGAGCTCCTTGAGACGCGTCAGTTGCGGTTACTGCTAC
>JBHLKC010000254.1:0-5138 GCA_048887065.1 Candidatus Hodarchaeota archaeon | reverse complement strand
AAAACCCAGAATCTTCAACTGCGAGTTACTCAATCAAATCATTGAATATTATTGGTAATGCTGCATCAGTAATAATAGATTTAGCCTTTGGATCAGAAACGGAAATAACTGAAAGATACATTGATTTCTATCATATGGTAAAAGTTACGAACAAATGGGTAATTGTCAATAAGATATTTCCAAGCAATATCACTAAAGTTGAGATCCCTCAGAGGTAAAAATCCCTCTACGGTAACCAATTTATTCTATAGATTTTCCGATAATAATTCTTTTGTCTTGTTCTATTATTCTCATTTAGAATTTTTTTATGAGGAAATATTCTTTTATGGAATCTGGATAACCGTCAGAAATCCCGAAGATCTTATACCCATACTTTTGAAAGAATTTTGGTGATTGGAATGAATAAGAATTCACAAGTCCTGAAATACACCCATTCTTCATAGCAATTCTTTCTGCGGTTGTCAAGAGCTCTCTACCATAACCTTGATTACGGTATCTCTCATCAATCCAGAGAAGTACAATATGCACTGCTTTGAGAGTTGTATAAGCTTGTAATCCTCCAATAACTTGACCATCATCATTCTTTATAACTAAGTTAATTTTAATTCCTGGATGCTTCTTTCGCAACTCGCCAACATGTCTTGTGACGTATTTGTATAATCCTTCGTGAAGAATCTTCATTGAATCTTCCGAGTCATCTTCAAAAATGGTAAATCCATCATCAATTGGTTCATTAACTTCATAAGGTGTCTGTTCATTTGCTTTAAATTTCTTTAGAAGAACATATTCAGTGATACCATCAGTGTATCCATCAAAAATTCCTAGGATCTTATACCCAATACTTTGATAAAAACCAGGTGCTTGAAATGAAAAAGTCCAGGTTTGTGACGCTGTGTAACCCTTTTTCCTACCAATTCTCTCAGCTTGGAATACCAGATCTCTCCCATAACCTCGACCTCGATACTTTTCATCTACCCAGAGAACTTCAAGATGCATGACTCCAGTTAGCATGCTTGTGATCACTCCCCCAACGATATTTCCATTAGCATCTTTTAAAACTAAGCTAATATCAGGAGTAGGAATGTCTAATTCACCACTAGGATACTTTCTGTTATGGTCTTGTAAACTTCTCTGAATTGCCCTCATTTCCTCTTCAGATGGATTTGTACTGATAGTGAAACGATCAGAATTCTTATTATAATTCATTCGACATTTCCCTCTTATATAGACAGTTTCTAAGCATGGTAATAATTATAGCTGAAGATATTCATAAAAAAATTAATCAAACATTCTTAACAAGGTTTTAATGATAGCTCTTTATTACTAGGTGACTTTACACTCATATTTCTATTGTCTTGATTCGACAAAATAGTTGTTAAATCCTTTTTTTTATGGCAAATTATTGAGCAAGGCAAAGTCCCAACTCGTGTGGTAGGACTATCTAGAAAAGTGATTCTATTGTAGTGCAGAAGAATATAAACGACCTCAAAAACCACTTTTTCTTCATGTTTTAAAAGAATCATTCTTGAAAGGTGCAAATCATATCTAAATAATTAGTACAAATGGCTTTTTCTGCGATCCCTAGTGTAAGAGTAACAATTCTAAGTATCTATAATTTCCTAAAAGCACGTAAAGGTCCAGATATTAAGATATCTCAAATTTCACAGTTTGGAATTATCAATCTGTTGGAAGAAGATTGTAAACTATTTTACTTAGCAATCCCATTCGAAAATCATGGAACTGCAGTTGGTTCAATCAATTCAGTTAAACTAGAGCTCACCTGGGAGGATAATAAAAACATCCTTTACCCTGTCCGAAGAATAGAGCTGACAGGTTCAGGTGAAGAGGCAATTTTACATCAAGAAGATTTTTCAGAGCAGCAGCCCTTATTTCCTGTTTATGTACCCGCTTATGGTGGTGAAACATATATGTTCGAATTTCATGATCGTAAAAGTCCACTACCCAAAGCAACGGACATTAAAGTCAGATTAATTGCATCTTATCAAGATGGCAAAGCTAAAACTGATAAAGAATTCATTATCAATATTACAAAATGGGCATGGAATAGATCTTTTACTTATAAGAATGCTGTTTGCTTTGATTACATAGCTCCTCCAGATGATCCCGATTTCAAAGTTGAAAGATTATATACAAGAGTACGAGATGCGTAGTTTCTCCCTCTTTTTAATTTATAATTTAGAAAAAGTGTGTCAACATTCATTTAGATAGAGGGGTATCAAATATTTTGAATAATTTCTCGCAATTCTACTCCTGTTTTTTGTGACAAATCTCTCCTTATGAAATTCTCCGATAAATTGCCTTAAGGGTAAGATTTATTAAAAAAAAGATGGTATTTCAAGACTAATTTGTTTTACTAATATCTAAGCACTTGTTTTTTGGAGGAATTGCTATGATAAAAATTGATATTGACCAGGCCTCCTGCATTCAGTGTGGAGCATGTGCAGATATTTGCTATGCTAGAGTTGTATTTGAGATGCAGGAGAATGGACCAATTGTGGTTCACCCAGAGAAATGTCGCCTCTGTGGACACTGTGTTGCTGTTTGCCCAACTGATTCAATTAATCATGAAAAGATACTACTCCGAGATTGTCCAAAGATCGATCAACAACTACTTCCTTCCGTTGAAACATTAGTACACACTTTACGGACACGTCGTTCATACCGTAGATACAAAGATAAGCCAGTACCACGTGAAATACTTCGTAATTTAATCTCTCACTCCCGATGGATCCCCACTGGTTATAATCGACAATATTTGGATTGGATCATCTTTTATGATCGACAAAAAATTGATAATCTACTTAAGATTACTCTACAGGAGCTCAAAATTAATCTCGAGCAAGGAAAAGATAGTGAGAATTTTTTAGGGTTATCAATAAAGGACATTGACAATTTTCTGGAAAATAGAGTTTCAAGAGAAAAGAGATTCTTTTTTAATGCTCCTGTACTTATTGCGGGGTATTGCGACAAAGACACTGTTTGTGCACGAGAAGAGGCAACATATGCCATTTATAATATTACATTAGCAGCAGAAAGGATGGGACTAGGAACTTGCCATATTGGAAGTGTGCAATTAATCTTTGAAGAATTATCTCACTTACAACAAGAATTACTTGGAATACCTTTAGGCAAAGAACTTCAAGTATTTTTGATTATAGGACATCCTTTGTGGCCTTTTCGTCGAATGGTTCCACGACGTTTACCGAAAATCAATTGGAATCCATGAAGAAAACCTAGTAGTGAATGACCAATACAGGGTGAAGAGACGGCTACAAGCTATTGTTCGTTGAGAAGATGATAAAGTTTCTTCAAATGTACAAATTACTATTCCCTATGCTTTATTTACAATAGTGATAAAGTTTCAACATTTAAAACCAAAAAATTATTCTTAAGATTAAAATCATAGAAATAGACCGATTGAAGGGTGTGATGGTTGATTTAGTCAGAAATTTACCTCATTTTCTCCATTGTAATTTACAGGGACAGATCCATTAATTGGAGAAAAAAAGTAGGGTCTGGTAGTAGTTAAATCAAACCAGACCCAATAGTCTTACGTGGTTCAGATATAAAGCCTGTGATCTCCTAATTGGGCGCGAAAAAGATCTTTCCTGTATAATCCACCCCGCCCCAAACCCCTACTCCTGCAGGTCCAGGTCCCCAACTTGCACCTTGTCCATGAAGATTCGCTAGTTCACCTGTACCACTTAAGATCATCCACTTAAACCACCACCAATCTGCATCATTTTTTGTATTTCCAGTCCATTGGATCAGTAAGGTCCCCGATTTGCCTAGTACTGTCCCAGTAAACAAGGTTCGCCCTTGGCCAGTTGCAAAGCCCTTAGAATGGACCGTTAATATAAAAACATCATAAGCGGTTCCATCAAAGGTTCCAGTAAACACTTCATCTGCATCTGCAGATATAAATATGTTACCGTTGGCTAACTTAGTCACATCGAAGTAGCCGCCCGTAGCTGGAGTTCTCCAAGACCAAGTTCCTGATACGGATATAAGTTCTGATGTTTGCACTAAGCTGTGAGCTCCTTGAAGCATTGGTATGAAACCAAAGAGTGCAAATCCGAGAATTGTCCCTATTATGAATTTTCGTATTAATTTGGTTTGATTCATTCCTTCTAACCTCAAATCAAGTTAATTAAATAAATTAATTAAAAAATTAACTTATCTAATTAATTAAATTGTCTAATTAATATAACCTTTTAAATGTTACGAGTGTTTTACATTTAAAAAAGAGATATGAGTACAATGGCTGAAAACCGAATATATATCCCATTAGATGACAATTTAGTTTTTTTGATCAACAATGAAATGGTGTCTGAAATATTATGGACTTTAGCATTTCATAAATCGTTGAATCTTAAACAAATATCACATATTATTAATAAAAAACCTGCTTCAGTCCTTCATAATCTGAAAAGATTAGAAAAAAGAGATTTAATTAAGTTAGATTCTCAAGCAACTCAAAAAAAACAAGGGAAATACTATAATATTTCATCAGAGGGATATAAACTTATAGAAGAACATGTTTTTGAATTTATAGAAGAAATTAGTAAAGAAGCATTCAGGTATACATTCCAATCTGAGCAAATGCAAAAACCTAGAGATTTTTTTCAAAGAATTGAAATGCTTGGATCAATTTTAACTAATTACAACAAAATAATGTCAAATATCCGTTATAATTTCTTGAGATTTAATGCTAATAAGATTAAAATTGCGGGGGGGAAGTGGCTCTTCAAGAGCATGGATTTTAAAGGATTATTTCTAGTATCGAGAATAAATATCGAGAATCCAGATCGCCATAAGAGATTAATGGACTTTTTAAAACGATTTGAGGAGGAAGGAGAGATGTTGATACAAGAATTTAAGGAGGAAGATAAATTAATTTTTAAAAAAACTGGAAAAAATCCTAATTCGTTAACGGATGGGAAAAAATTTCTTCAAGTATTATTTTCAGCGCTTCCGATGATTGTTGAAGAATTAGATTAATTTTGTGTTGGTCTTTTGGGGGGGTCCTTGTCCGTTATTCGTTGGTTATATCCCTAAATGTATTACCTTAATCAATATGATGTTTATTAACTAAAGATTAATGACATTCCATCTAT
>JBHLKC010000253.1:0-5150 GCA_048887065.1 Candidatus Hodarchaeota archaeon | reverse complement strand
GGTAAAACATGAGTAAATTGGGAAACGGATTAATCCTTAGAACTATCAAAGAATCAGATAAAGATTCATTGACTGAGCTTGCACGTCATTGTTTTCCAAAAGAGGACATGGGGAAAGGAATCGCTTTATATGTGAATCAGCTATTCGATTATTTTCCAAGTTTTTCTTTGCAGGATAATTTCATTATTGTAGATACTGCAAATAATGATGAGGTTGTCTCCTGGGTAAATCTTAATAGAAAAGTTTGTGTTTTCGAGAACATCAAAATTCCTTATGGTTCAGTAGACTTCGTAGGTTCACATAAGGATTATCGAAATAGAGGATTAGTCCGACATTTATTTTTATCTCTTGAAGAGAGAGCACTTGAACACAACCTGGCGTTTATTGTAATCCTTGGTATTCCTTATTTCTATAAGACCTTTGGATATGAGTACGGAGTGAAACTTGAAGGTTATCTCCATTTTTCGGAGGAGACTCCTATTATTGTGCCAGAAAAGAAGAATAAATCCTTAGAGTTTACTATACAAAAAGTAGAAGACAATTCCGCTTTTAAATCCTATTTACAAATCAGAGCCAAGCGAAACCAACATTTAAATCTTTACCAAGAGATACATCCCAGTTCATTCGCCTTCTACAATACTCCTCATCTTGCGGATTGTGATGAGGCACGTGATTTTTATCTTGTAAAAAATAAAGACGATCTTATTGTAGGTAATTTCTATCTAATGGTTCGATTTGGCTTTCTTAGTGTAAGAGAATTATATGTCGAAGACATTGAAGCGATTTCTTCAATCCTTAACTTGGCACTAGAACATTCAAGAAAGTACAAAATCCCCATTGAAATTCTTAAACCAGCGCAACAACATGTTCTTCTCTCTCTTGAGAAGTTGATAGGTTCCCCTTTCTCAAATGGCTATGCATGGTATGTCAAGATTCCCTCTATTCAATCATACTTACAGCAAATAACTCCGATTTTAGAAAAGCGTTTAATTGCGTCACCACATAAGAATTATACAGGAAATCTGACAATTAACTACTATAGAGGAGGATTAAGGTTGAATTTCATTGAGGGTAAATTGTCCTCTATAAATGAGCAAAGTATATCTGAGCTTCAAGATTCTAATCGCATTTTCGATTTACAGATTCCTCCTAATAACTTAATTCAATTACTGATGGGAATGAAGTCGATTGATTCATTGAAAAGTGAATCCTATGATATTTCTTTTGAAGAAAATAGAAAATCTCTTCTTAACATATTGTTTCCGTTAATCAGAGCAGGTTTAACTCCAGCAATCTAACTTCTTAGAGGCAACAGAGTCACTAGATATCTGAATTTTTTAGTGAAAAACCTCTTACTTTTTGTCTTATTGTAAATTTATAAATGAGTCCTAGGAAAGAAAGATTGAATTTTTTTCTTACTATTGGGTGGAATAGAAGTTGAAGCCAAGTAAAGTAGTTGTACTCTGCTTACTTATATCACTGATTACATATTCACTCAACATTCCCTTATTTGACGTCATAGCGCAGAGGAAATCATATAAAAACAGTAGAAACGAACAAAACAACATTGAAATGTGGTGTAAGAGCTTTGGGGGAAGGACCAGATGAAGCGTACGCGCTCCTCCAGACCGCGGATGGCGGTTTTGCCCTAGCTGGTTACACTGATTCATTTGGTGCTGGTAGTTATGACATGTGGCTCATCAAAACGGATGCCAAAGGCAAGGCTTGTATTCTTACAGCTGGTAAGCGAACCTCTGGATTGGAAATCTTCTCGCTTTTGACTACAGTACTATTCCTTACTATTTGGTCTAAGAAAAAGAAATGCCTTATATCTAAATGACAAACTGATTCAGCTTAATATGAATGTAAATCTTCATTAATCATAAATTAAATCTATATTATGTATTAATTAAAAACTTATGGAATAAATGACTCGTAAAGCAAAATCGACCATGATTTTTTATCCATATTGTACAAAAATGTTAAAACCCTATTGTAATAATACTCGAATTTCCACATTTTTGTCATTTTTTCTCGTTAAGTTTTAGCATATACCTAGCAATTTCACTCTTTTTTTTCAAAGCATACTTAAGAATTCTGAACATTTACCGCTTTCTCCATGAAAAATGTCTGGTGTATTAGTATTTTCTATAAACCTGACATCTTTGATCCTCTGGCGTATGATCTCGAAGAAAATCTGAGAGAATTTCATATTCGTTCGTCTATTAAGTCTTTTCAAAACTATGAGATCCATAGCATGCTTTCCAAGGATCAAGTCAAGGGTATTTGTGAGGAAGTGTTAGTTGATCCAGTTATTCAACAGTATTTAATTCAGGAAAACCATATTCCCTTTCCTGTAACGGATCAATCTTTTCAAGTAACTATCGGGTTTAAAAAAGGGGTGATGGATGCTACTGGCTTAAGTGTGAGTCATACAATCAAAATTTTAGGCGTTGACGTCTCTGAAGTAAAATCAAGTTTCTCTTTTATTATTAAAACAAATGTTAGTCAAGATGAGTTAACTAGAGCTATTAAGCAATTCCTTGTAAACGACCTGATTCATGATTTTATGATTAAAGAGATTAATGGATCTGAATTGCCTCTCCCCTCGCATACTTCTGCTATTTCCATATCAACGCTAAGTCCCACTGAGCTGATTCAATTAAGTAATGATAAGATGCTTGCTTTGAACCTTGAAGAAATGCAAAGAATTCAATCTTATTATTCTAGTAAAAGCCGTGAACCAACCGATATTGAGTTAGAAACTCTTGCTCAGACTTGGTCCGAACATTGCGTCCATAAGACGTTTAACGGCCTCATTTCTTATAATGATGTCACTATTGATAGTTTACTAAAGACCTATATTATGAAAGCTACTGAAGAACTCAATGCTGAATGGTGTATTAACGTTTTTTCCGACAATGCAGGAATCATTCAGTTTACTGATGAAGTTGGTCTTGCTGTCAAGGTAGAGACTCATAATCATCCGACTGCATTGGATCCATATGGTGGGGCAGGGACAGGTAGTGGTGGAGTTTTTCGAGACGCCATGGGAGTTGGAGCAAAACCAATAGTATCGATGGACAATCTTTTCTTTGGATCACTGGACACACCGAATACAGACTTACCCAAAGGAGTATTGCATCCAAAACGATTACTCAAAGGTAGCGTCGCAGGAATTCGTGATTATGGAAATAAAATGGGAATTCCCACTGCTAATGGCAGTATAGGTTTTCATGAAAATTACTTAGGCAATCCCTTAGTTTTTGCTGGAGTAGTTGGCCTTCTTCCTTTAGAGCGCTATATTCGAGATCCAAAACCAGGTGATTTAATTGTATTAGTTGGTGGTAGAACAGGAAGAGACGGAATCCACGGAGTGACCTTTGCTTCTAGTACTTTAACATCAGAATCAGAAACGATTGCAAGTAGTGCTGTACAAATCGGTAATCCTCTTGAACAGAAGCGGGTTCTTGATGGTTTAATCAGAGCACGGGACCATGGGAAAAGGCCATTATATTCCGCAATTACTGACTGTGGAGGTGGTGGGTTAAGCTCTGCGGTCGGAGAAATGGGAAAAGACCTTGGAGCGGAGGTCAATCTTGACAAAATACCATTAAAATACGAAGGACTATTGCCATGGGAGATTTGGGTTTCCGAATCTCAAGAACGAATGATCCTTGCAGTTCCACCCCATAATATTGAGCAATTGGTCGAAATCTTTGAGTTAGAGAACTGTGAAGCATCCGTTATAGGAAAATTCACAAATACTAAGAAATTGGTTTTAACTTTTAATGGAGACATTGTGTGTAATTTAGAAATGGACTTTCTTCACAACGGTATTCCCAAAATTTCTCGGCAAGCAAAACCAATACAATTGGTAGAAGAACATGTGGATTTCCCTGAAAACGAGAATTATACCCAAGATCTGATGGTTATTTTGTCACATCCGAGTATAGCGAGTAAAGAATGGATTATTCGACAGTATGATCATGAAGTTCAAGCTAATACTGTGCTAAAACCCCTTCAAGGCTTTGATGGTCATGGGAATTCGTGTGTTATTAAACCATTAACTGAATCGTGGCGAGGATTTGTTGTTTCTAATGGTTTTAATCCAAACTACTCTCTCAATCCTAAAAAAATGGCTCTTAGTAGTATTGATGAAGCGATTCGAAATAATATTTGTTGTGGAGGACGAAGGTTTGCATTGCTTGATAACTTTAGTTGGGGAAATCCAGAAAACGAAGAGAATCTAGCTGCATTAGTTGAAGCGTGTCAGGCTTGTTATGATTCAGCAGTAACTTTGAATGCACCGTTTATCAGTGGTAAAGATAGCCTTTACAATGATTTTAAGACTGATAAAGGCGAAACTATAACCATTCCCCATACATTACTAATTACATGCATTGGTATTATCCCTGATATTAGAAAAGCGGTTACTTCAGACTTTAAACACGAGGGAAATCATCTCTATGTAATTGGAGATACAAAGCGGGAAATGGGAGGATCTATGTTTTATAAACTCAAAAATTTGAATGGTGGAATAATTCCCGACGTTAATCTTGAAAAATCCAAACAGATTTTCAATAAGATGGTAGAAATAATCGATTTAGGGTTAATTTGTTCATGTCACGATTGTAGTGAAGGTGGTTTAGCAGTAACACTAGCTGAAATGTGTTTTGGAGGGAATATTGGAGCTGAGATAGATTTAACCAATATTAAAACAAATTTAACAAAAGATTATCAATTGCTATTTTCTGAATCAAATTCTCGATTTATTGTAGAAGTGAATGATACAACAACTTTTGAGAATAAGATGAATGGTGTTCCTTTCCACAAAATTGGTATTATTAAAGGTACTCGGTTAATTATATATGGTTTGTCGGGAAAGAAGGTTGTTGACGAATCAATTTCTGAATTAAAGAAAACATGGCAAAATACCTTTGCATGGTGATCAACATTGATTACTAGTATAGTCCTGAGAGTTGATGGCACTAATTGTGAGCAAGAAACAGTTCAAGCACTAAAGCTTGCTGGATCCAAAG
Organism: Candidatus Hodarchaeota archaeon; assembly: GCA_048887065.1. Classification (GTDB taxonomy): domain Archaea; phylum Asgardarchaeota; class Heimdallarchaeia; order Hodarchaeales; family Hodarchaeaceae; genus Hodarchaeum. The sequence continues at coordinate 108 of JBHLKC010000253.1, read as the reverse complement.
TTGACTTACTGCATATAAACGCAGTGACAAGACGAATGGTTTCACTTGAAGACTATCAGGCATTAGTAATTCCTGGAGGATTTAGTTTCGGAGATCACATTGCTGCAG
>JBHLKC010000252.1:0-5227 GCA_048887065.1 Candidatus Hodarchaeota archaeon | reverse complement strand
ACTCAACTACAGCAAGATTCTTACGTGAGGGTTGAAGATATTGTCCAAGTGTCACAATATCAACATTTGCACTTCTTAATGAATGCAGGGCCTTTAAAATTAGGTCTTCCGTTTCTCCTAATCCAACCATAATAGATGATTTTGTCAATATCTGAGGATCAAGCTTCTTTACATTCTTTAATATATTAATAGATTGTTTAAAGCTAGCTCTTTTATCGCGAACTATGGGTGTTAGAGCCTCAGTTGTTTCAATATTATGCCCTATAACATTGGGTTTGGCTTCAATAATTTTTTGAAGAGCCTCTATATCTCCTTGAAAATCAGGAATAAGAATTTCGACTAAAACTCCAGGATTAAGCTCTTTCACCCTCTTTATGCATTGAGCTAGGTGTTCTGCTCCTCCATCAATTAGATCATCTCTATCTACTGAAGTAAGTACTAGGTATTTTAATTTGAGTTTTTTAGCTGCATGAGCTAAATTATCTGGTTCATCAGGGTCAAGAAATTGCCGAGGATTCCCTGTTTTCACATCACAAAATTTACATCCACGGGTACACACGTCTCCCATGAGTAGAAAGGTTGCTGTGCCAGACTCCCAACATTCTGTACAGTTTGGGCAAAAGGCTTCTTCGCAGACTGTATGAAGGTTTTTTTCTCTAAGAATTTTTTGTATTTCTTTGAAATTTTCTTTGGTAGGTAGTTTTGTGCGGATCCAACTAGGTTTAGCTTTTCCTTTCAAGCTTGAAACGTCCACTTTGCTTAATAAAACTTTAATGGCTTACACAATAAAGAAAATGATTAATAATGAATATCTTATTTGACAATAAATATGTTGAGACAAATAGGAGTAGGCGTTTTAAACAACATCTTTTTTGGCTTCTATTGTTTATTATTATCTTTATCAATAGTAGCTATTGGTGAATTCTCCATTGATTTTCCAAAATGAGTTCCAGACAATCCTAAATTCCATACCTCCAGCACAAATTATATCTGGTATAGTTAGCTTTTTCTTAGGGCTAATTTTCATTGTTGAATTGAGAAAATATCTTAAATATCATTCCTATCCCGATTTAATGGAATTATCAGGAATAGGAGTGATGGCTACAACCCTTTTTGCATTTACGGGTGATTTATTACTTTCAGGCTTAGCTGGGATTTTGGCTTTAATGATTATCGGTGTTTTCGAGGTACGGGAGAATTCCATTTGGGTTCGAATGATGGCAGCTTTTACCATCAGTTACGGCTTCTTTTTTGTGATGGTTCTCTTAGGTTTCTTGACAACTCGAATTATTCCGTCACTTGGGGATGCAATCAAGAACTTTCTTATTTCTTTAGGATGGGACGGACCTAATGTAAATCAGTTTTTTGTAGGTATTGGATATAACCTAATCATTTATGTCTTGATCGTAACAGCATTTGTTTTATTTGGAAGGAAATTCATTATAGTAACTCGATTTATTAGTCCTCAAATGGTCTATTTGGTACTTTATCTGGTGGCATTGTTAATTATCCTTCAATTAGGACTTCCAGATCTAACAAAATACTTTGCCATTTTTTCTGTTAATATCCTTATATATTTAGTTTCAGGTCCATTATTGGCTTTTTTATTTGGAATTAAGCCCCTCGAAGATGAACGGGCTATTAAAATCATTGAAGAGGTACAAACTAAAATAAAAACGCCAATCCGTAAAGTAGGTATTGTTAACGCTCCCATCTTAAATGCTTTCGCCTTTGGTCCTTGGTTCGATCAGCGTATAGCATACATCACCACGGATTTGAACCAATTCACAGATGCTGAAATTCGTGGAATAACAGCTCACGAGTTAGCCCATGTAAAGAGAAAACATACTCTCCTTTTGTTAGGAATTACAGCAATTGAACTCATAATTAAAGCATTAATAGATGCTCCATCTACTTACTGGGAGTATGTTGCTACAAATCCAACTTGGGACTTTCTTAGTTTTTGGTTATTTAATATAATGCTATTTTCTTTATTACTCACATTTGTAAAAATGTTGGAGGGACAGGCTGATAAAATTACAAAAGAAAAAGGATTTGGTTTGGATTTAGCAGAATCTCTTTATCGATTGGAAGGATTTTATTATGGAATTGCAGGAGAAATTGGTTTTAATACTCAACTAATGACTGGAAAAACGCGTTCGAAAGATGAGAATATTCGTTTCATGGGAGATCAAGCATATTACCTATATAGAAATTTAGCTCCAAGTCGAATGACGTGTTTTATGAATCTAATTGCTTCCCATCCTTTAACCACCATTCGTATTGCAATGCAAATTGACCATTCTATCGGAGCTATTAAGGCTGGATTAATGGTATGGTTTTTATTGATTCCAGGACTGCGGGGCAGAACAATACGGAAACTACAAAAAAATCATCGAAAAATGGCAGAATTATTATCTGAAAAATATTCCCGTGATTTTGGTACTATTGATGACTACATGGAAATCACCTATGAAAAAAATTGGGTTAAGTACCATTTCGGGCGGTATGTGCTTGCAAAACCTTGGTTATCTGAAGGAGTTGCTTATTGGGGCAAAATTACAGATTACCGTATTACAAATAATATTGTTTCACCTATAGAATTAGAATTAGAAACTTTAAAAAATGTAAAGGCCGCAATTTCCAAGAGCGATTACTCAATTGTCTTAGCTGAACCCCAACATACATATTTTTCTAAAAAAGGAGATGTTGTCGTTTTAGAAGACGTTGAAATTGAAAAAGGGAAGTTTAAAAGATTTAATTTCCGCCAAAATGGAAAGAAAGTTACCTCACGCTCAATTGGATTAGATGTCTCTGATTTTAAACGTAAAGAATACTGGTTAGTTTACAAAGAGGGAATTATCCAACCATGGACATTGAAAGAAGTTAAAATGGCTGAAAAATTCTCAACTACTTCATTCATATTCGAAGATCAAAATCAAAATGCTGTTCAGTTCACTGGAAAGGAATTGGCAATTACTCTTCCACCTCTAGTGCAGATGATAAGAAGTAAGAACTGGAGTATTGAGAAATCGTTTTTTAATTTATTAAAAGAAACAAATGAACCGTTTATTCTTTATGATAAAGAAGATTTCGATATTGGAACACCCAGTAAAGTGATTTCTCTAACGGATAATTCAGTAGAATTTTTAGAAGGGAGATCTTCTCGCAATCTGTCTTCAAATAAAATTGATGCTTTGGTTTTGGATTATCCCTTCTTTCTTATCAATTTAAAAAAAGAAATGGGTTTTGGGAATATTCTTTCATTAAAACTTTTCAACAGAGGTTTAAAGACTAAATATATTGGTTTACAGTAAGGATTTTATTTCAAGGTTTCTAAAATATCATTTTTTAGATCAGTTGCTCGTATACTCCTTTCACTTAATGAATCCGAGAATTGATTCAACTCACGAGTTTTAAGTGAAATAGATTCTTTTTTCAAAGATAAATCTTCTGTTAGTCTTTCCAATTTCTTTTCACATTCCGTAAGCTTATTATTAGCTGTTTTAAACTCAAGCAATGTGATTTCTTTTTCTTTTGCTTTTAAGAGATCATGCCATTCCTTTTTATCTGGGTCTAATGTTCCACCTTGAATCAATCTAAGTTCTTGTAGCAAATTACTGATATTTTTCTGTTTTAAATGTAGATCTGATTTACCAACTTTAATTAATTCTTCTAAGAGAGCAATAATCTCTGGATTACCCTCTTCTTCATTAAGAAACCTCTTAACAGGATCCTTTTCGTAACCTAAAGCTGTTCCAACTAATCCAAATTCACCTGAAATTGTGCCACGTTGAATCTCACGAGCATATTTCTTGAAAATTTTCTTGAATGAGTTTAAATGCCTCCCCATCTTAATTTCTAGCTCAGTCATCCGAATACCCCTCTCCCTGGAATTTTTAATTATTGGGTTTTCTAAAAGTAGAGTGAGCTCTTGTTCAAATTCCTCCTTATTTTGCTCAATAGACGCAACTTCATTTTGAAGCTGACTGATCTCTTCTTTAGTACTTGATATCTGATGTTGGATTCCTTTAACATCAGATTTTAAACTTTCCAAATCCTCAAGGGTTTTAATGACACGGTATTCTTCTTTTTGAAGTGTACGCAAATCAGAAAGATCTGACCCTATTTTTGCGAGGGGACCATAAATCGTACGCTTCTTAAGCATGAAATCTAATCCCATTATTTTGTCTGCTTTTGCCCTTTCTGCATTGGTGTCATTTATCAATCTTGAAAGAACACGAACAAATTGATTTAACTCATCATAGGTCAATTGAATAGATGTGTCAGGGATAGAAAAATTAGAAAAATCATTATTAATGTAATGTAATAGAACGTTGAAAGCTTTTAAAGAACGAAAATATATTTTTCCTTTCTTTGTTATTTTCTGAACCCCTTCTTCTGTAAGTTGGGGATCTGTTTCTTCAACAAGCTTTTTACTGCCCTCCTTTATCTTTTCAGAATTCTTAGAAATTGATAGAAGAAGTTTTTTACATTTATTGTAAGCTGCTTGAATTGTTTTACTATGTTGGCCTTGTATTGTCTCGATGTAGCTCTTGATCTCGTTTAAAACCATTGAATCACCTATTTTCTGTTAATAATATTGAAGTAAGAAAAAGCTCATCTAGTCGTGTTACCATCATCTCTAGATAAGGTACAGGACTTCCTTTTTTCTTGAATCCTATTGTGAAATGGTTGATTTCGCTTTCATCGGCCTCTGACAGAAATCCGAGACCTTGGGATGATGAGTTCGTTTCTTCCCATATTTGGGGAAGAATAGCTGAAATCTGTTCAAATTCATCAATCTGCATATCTTTTATACTATTTTCAATTCTCTTTAAACCTGTTAGTGGAAAACCGCTTTCGTCACTTATAAAAGAAGCTATCACTCTATGTTTATCTTCTTCTTTTCCTTTCATTTGTTTTGATAAAATTGCTCTCAAAGACAAACGCATTTGTTCCTCTAGATTTCGGCTCATTTTATAAACAGCCTAATATGTTAGATGGTGACGATTCCTAATTACTAAAACTTGTATTTCGTCATAAAAAGGATCAAACTAATTAGATTAAGTATTTTCGCTTAGATCTGTGCTTGTGATATTTACTTCTAGACATTATCAGAATGGATAGAAAGGATAATATTTTCAAACAAATTCAAAGGGAGATGTCTGAGTTTCAATAACCTAGCTTTGTCCAATTATTAAATGTCGTGAAAGAGCCATGTACA
>JBHLKC010000251.1:0-5227 GCA_048887065.1 Candidatus Hodarchaeota archaeon | reverse complement strand
TCTCCTTCCAATGTTATTCGAAGAATTATTTCCTGCGAAAGTTCTGTTATATTCTTATATTTCTCCTCTGATTTTTTCAATGCCTCTTGCATCTGTATACGGTCAGTAACATCTTGGAGTGTTAAAACTAATCCTGATATCTTACTACTCAAATCTTTTATTGGAATTAAACTCCAATCCCAGTAAGAAACTCCTCTTTCAGGATGTTCAGCGTATTCAAATGGTTTTGCAATAGAGTAATGTGGTTTTCCAGTTTTGATCACGTTTTTAAAAATCTCTTCGTTTTCCTCATTTGGATAGAGATCAAAATGATTTTTACTTGGGAAAAATCTGGGTTCTCTTTCATCAGCGTGAGCATATGCTCGATTTACCCATATAAAATTGAATTGAGGATCCAAATTAGCGATAAGCGTATCAGTGGTGTTGAAAATATTCTCAAATAACTGATTTACTTCATTTAACTTTTCCTGTGAAGATTTTAGAGCTTCAACCGTCATTTGTCTTTCAATAAATTTACTAATTTCTTGTCCAAGAACATCAATTAGTCGTCTTTCTTCCATAAGAAAGGGACCTTCAAACAACGTTTCCTTTTCCTCTAAGTAATAAACTTCTAATGATCCTACTTCCTTTCCAAATGCAATAATTCTAACATCTTGAAACCATGGAGTCACTTGAAAATTAAGACTTTTATAAGTTTCCTGCTGATAGGTAATTCTAGAGCAAGTAATACTTGGATATTGCCAAGTAGATGAAATAATTTCAACAATGGATTGAAAAATTTTATTCAAGGAGGGATTTGGTTCTCGTAAGAGGCGTGAAACTTCATACAAGCAGGAAAGCTCTTTTACTCTCTCTTTAAAGTCATTAGTTCGTTGACGAAGTTCCTCTTCCGCTTGTACACGTTTTGTAATGTCACGATTAACTGCTAACGTAGTTTCTGGGGTGCCTGTCTCATCTTTTACTAATGCTACAGATGCAAGAATGTTTAGAGGAGTCCCATCTTTTCGCTTCTGAATGACTTCTCCTTGCCAGATTCCATCTTTCATGAATTTTTCAATAATATCCTCACTGTTATCATATGGATATTCAATCTGTGTTATCTCTCCAACTGTTTTTCCTAAAACTTCCTTTTTCCGCCATCCATAAATTTGTTCTGCTGCTTTGTTCCAATCTATGATGGAAAAGTTAAGATCAGTAGAAATTACGGCATCTGAAACATAATTGAGTAATCGCATCTGCTGTTTTTGCAGCTCTTCATATCTAGTTAGATCATGAGAATATTCAATCACTTGGACGACATTCCCTTTATCATCAAAGATTGGGTGACAATGTATTTCAAAATTGAAAGACTTCCCGCTCTGATCATAGTGGATATGTTTTTCTATTACGGGTTTTTTCGTATTTTTCACTTTTTCAAGGGGACATGGATGCTCCTCACCTTTACAAGGTGTGTTCTTTTTATGTGTAAGCATATGACATTTTATAGTGGGATCACATTCGCCATAGATTAGTTCTGCTGATGAATTGGCAAAAATTACCTTATAATCTACAGCATCAATAATATAGAATGGAAAATTGAGAGACTCTACACCTAATTTGAATATATCTTCCCCAATCAAAATCATATCCTCCTTTCTTATTCATATTTAAATTTCTCTAAAGTATAAGTCTTTTTTCTAGTTAATTAATTACAATCTAACTATTTTCTATGATTTATATATAGAAAAAACCCGCTTTAACATTCTAAGCATGGTTCAGGTTGTTCTATTAATTGATAAAATAAAAAATTTTAAGTAATTTGCGAATTCAATCATTAATTATCTCTGATTAGAAAGTACTCCTATTCTCATTCCTAATATGCTTTAATACCTTTACCTTTGAACCAGGATCACTGAACCCTATTTTTTCCAAGAGATAAATAATTTCTCCAAAATATTGCCCCCGTTCTGTTAAGAAATATAGATTCTCTTCTTTTGCTAAAATATCTTCTTGAACTAATTTTTTAATATGAAAAGCCAGGCCAGATGAACTTTCTATTTCTAAATCTTCAATAATCTTGTTGAAGTTTAGCTTACCTTGTGGCTTCAATAAATTAATGATACTTTTTCGCAAAGGATGCGAGATTATACTGACAATGTTATCAAAAGCTTGAACTGACAATAAAGATAAAGCATCATGTAATAAGGATTGAGATAAGTCATCAGATTCACTTTCATCATTTACAAAAAGTATCATGGAAAAATCAGATGAAAGAATCTCATTATGAATATTATCAATAAATCGTTTTACATAGGCCCATTTATGCGTTTTTACTAGTTCTTCAATTCCTTTAAAGATAATAGTCCCTTTTTCTTGCGTTTTAACGAATTCTTCTATTTTATCGTGTATTAAATGTAACTTTGATGGAGATATAGCATTTACTCCGTCATTATAACCGATGCGTACTGTTGTTACCTCATCGATATTTAATTCTAAGCCTATTTCTTTTGAATCCACATCTGATATAATTAAAAACGGAGTACTATATTCATCAATATTAGTTTGTGTAATTGAGTCCTTAGTTATTGATTCATTTATAATAACTGGTTGTGAAAGTATTTTTCTTAGCTTTAGCTCCCTTTCTACTTCTTTTATCTTTGCTTTCAAATTAGAAATCTCAAAGGGTTTCAATAAATAGTCATAAGCACCAGCTTTCATAGCCTCTACAGCTGAATCAATCGTACCATAACCAGTTATCACAATACTCATTATATTAAGTCCCTGATCTCTTAAAATCCTAATTAGATCGATACCTGATATATCCCCCATTTTTAAATCAGTTAAAAGAAGATCAAATTCTTGTTCGGATGTTACTTTAAGCGCCTCCTTCCCTGATAATGCTGAACGAATTTCATGACGTTCCAAAATTAAGATCTTTTCTAATTTTTCTAAGAAGGTTTTATTGTCGTCAACGATTAGGATTCTCATACTTTTATTTCCTTTTCAAGGATTTACATGAATTTCTTCTCTTTATTGCCATCTTATTCTGCGTTTAAAGATAAAAAAGTTCTACGATTATAAAAATGGCTAGTTAAAATCTATTCAAATTGAAACCTTTTTTTGTTTATTCTCTTTATATCCTATTTCTTTCGATTTTCGTTCTATCTGCTGTATTAAATTGAAACCCAAACAGATATTAAAAATTTCCAACTCAATTCAATTTGAGTTAACCTTCATGAGCCCGATATTAAGTTAACTGGAATTAAGATAACAGTTTAAGAGAGCTTAATCATCTTCAGCCTCTAACCACAGGAATAATATCAGAAATGAACTATTTCTGGAGGAAAAGCTATGAATCATGATAAAATTGATAGAAAAATTCTAGAGATTTTGGATCAAGATGGCCGGACTAAATTCACTGATATAGCGAAGTCCATACATAGAACCGAGGGAACCGTCAGAAATAGGATTCGACGATTACAAGAGAAAGGGATAATTCATGGATTTAAAGTTATTACCTTCCCTGAAAATCTGGGATATGAAATCCAAGCTTTAATCACTTTTTCCCTTGAACCTAGTTATGAGAATTACATCCAATTAGAAGATTTACCTATCCAAGCAGAATTGAGTAACAATAGACTTCTGTCTCTATATCGCTCTAATGGTGAGAATACATTTATGCTTGAGGTTCAATGTCGAAGCTTACAAAATCTAAATCAGTTTATTACAAAAATGAAACAATTCAGTGGTATTTCAAACATTGATCCATTGATAAAAGAGGAACGAATCTACGAACATATCTCTTAACACGATCATCACTCATCATGTCACCAAAACTAGATAAATTTTTCTTCAATATTAAGCATTTAAATGACTGATGGAGGTCTTCAATATGACTCTCAAACCGGAGGGGAATCTCACACACCAACCACAGGCTGACGTCGAGCTTGTCTGTCCATGGTGTCATTTACATAGTATCTCAGCTATAGTAAATCATCGTATGCTCCGTTTAAGATGTTCTGAATGTGGAATGGATGCTTTTGTCTCTCGAATCCCCCGTAATAGAAAACTTAGTGATTATATCTCGCGACGAATGATTGCTTAATTCTTGATTGACCTTCTAGTTTCCTTCTTGGAAAATTAGTAGAGAAGGTTAAGTAAATTTAATAGAATATGATCACGAATTATACTTAGTTCTAGCATAGTTGTAACATTAACGGTTTTTTGAATTCTCTTTACTAGATAAATAACGCTAAAAAAATTTTTAGTATTATACTCAGTTTCTTACACAAGTAAGTATTTAAACAAGTGCTAGAATTCTTTATTTAGAGATTAGAAGTAGTGGGGACTCGTTCGGAGATTATCTACTCTTTTATCCATTATAGTAATATAATATTACAGTAAAATTAACTTTAGTAAACAACAGTGGAATTTTTATGTCAAGTACTACAACATTTAAACAGCTGGGTGTCATTGATTCCATTCTTCAGGTTTGTACAGAAGAAGAATTTGAAAAACCCACAGAAATACAAGAAAAATCAATTCCGTATGTAATAGCTGGAAAAGATGTGATAGGGGAAGCAGCCACAGGTAGTGGAAAAACTCTTGCATTTGCTTCAGGTATTATTCATCGTACAAATAGCGGGCAAGGAGTTCAAGCTTTAATTATAAGTCCTACTCGAGAATTAGCTCAGCAAACAACTGTAATGATTAGAGGGTTGTCGAAATACAAACCTCTAAGAATCATACCAATTTACGGGGGGGTTTCTATTAATCCTCAAATTACTAATTTAAGGAGAGCTGATGTCGTAATTGGTACACCAGGTCGACTAATCGATCACATCATTCGAGGAACCATTAATCTCAAGAGAGTGAAGATACTTGTCTTAGATGAATGTGATAGACTATTAGATATGGGATTCTTACCCGATATTGAAAAAATTATTGATATATTGCCTGAAAATCGCCAAACCCTTCTGTTTTCTGCAACTATACCTTTTGAGGTGAATCGTCTTGCTCAGAAATATATGCATAACCCGATTGATGTTGATGCTGAATCCTATGTTGATCCAAATAAGTTGACTCAGTATTACTTTGGACCATTAGAAGACTCTTTGAAATTCTCATTATTAGTACATCTGTTAAAGCAGGACAAAAATGAAGGTCTCTCAATGATCTTTTGTAATACACGAAGATATGCTGATATTTTAGCTAAAAACTTAGAATACGTTGGAATTAAAGCAACAGT
>JBHLKC010000250.1:0-5233 GCA_048887065.1 Candidatus Hodarchaeota archaeon | reverse complement strand
CCAGAAGTTCAACTTAATCGTCTCCAGCAACAGATTTATGACAGAATACAAACTGAAGGTAAACGTTCTATTTCTTTAACTAGATTAGATAAGAAAACAGCATTACGTTTTGTAGCTCTCAATCTTAAAGTAACCAGCGAAGCGATTTTAGAGACTGTTGAATACCTGAGAACTATAGCTACAGAATTTCAAATCTAGATTTGATGGACGGTTGATTGATATGCGAATTCTAATAATTAATCCCAACAGCGACTTACAAATGACGGAGGCAATTCAAAAAACTGCAGAACAATTTGCGGATGGGGCTTATGAGGTGATTTGCAAACCAACACCAGGAGCTCCTATATTCATTGAAACATATGAGGATGAAATAAAAACTGCTCCAGGGATAATTCAGCTTATTCGTGAGAATGAAACTCTTTTTGATGCATTTATTATTGCCTGTCACGATGATCCTATTCTTGACGTAATAAAAGAGATAACTCAAAAACCTGTTGTTGGGATTGGAGAGGCTTCAATGAAAATTGCAACGATGTTGGGCCATCGTTTCTCAGTAGTCTCAACCACAAAACATGCTATACCCATCAAGGAGGCTCAAGTAAGAAAGTATCATCTAGAGAGCCTCTTGGCTTCAGTTAGAGCTCCTGAAGAAGAAATGAATGTACTGAGTGATGAAGAAAAGTACACTCAAGCAGCAAGATTGGCTATCAATCAAGATATGGCCGAAGTAATAGTATTAGGGTGCGCTGGAATGACAGGGCTAGATAAACTTCTTCAAGAAGAATTAAAGGTACCCGTTCTTGATGGAGTTGTTTGTGCCTTGATCATCGCTAGCGGATTAGTTAAATACGGGGTTTCAACGAGTAAACTCAGGAAATATAATCCAGAATGGCAATAAAACTTATTAATTTCGAGTAATTTTCATTTAGGGTAAAATTTACTCCGTATTTTGGCTATGGATGGGTAAATCAGATCTTATAGTTAAGAATTTCAAATCTTTTTCAAGCCATGATTCGTCAAAAAGGGAAAGCTCTTTTTAAAATTCATAATTTCCTAGCTTCTGGACTTTTCCAAGGGTTCGAGATCTGATCTAGAGCGTATCCGATAAACATCAAAGAAGTTGTTAAAAGTGCGATACACAGACCAGGGGGGATGACAGCCCACCACGCTCCAATTGATATTCCTCCTTCAAATTGAGCCTCAGCTAACATCAAACCCCATGAAAACCAATATGGAAGTCTTTTTGGCCGTCGGTCGTAAATTCCTCCAACCGTCTTGAAGACAGGATAATCTAGGTAAACTAAACCTGCTTCGAGAAGAATCACGTTTGCTGCGGTTGTTGCAACTTGGACAAAAATCACTCCGATCAGAGCAGGCGTAATGTGATGTAACATGATGTACCAATCACTAGCACCCGCAGCTTTAGCCGCTTCTATATGAAGTTTTTCACGCTCTACAATCACAACGGATCGAATAACTCGAGCTGTTGTTGGCCAAGCAAGAATTGTAATCATAATAATTAGTAGGGGAAGTGAGGGCTTGAATTGAGAGACTAGAACAAATAAAATGAGAAGAGTGGGATATATTAGAGTGAAATCTGTTATTCTCATTGTTATATTATCAATTAATCCCCCTTTATACCCCGCTATAAGTCCAATTAATACACCAACACCAGTTGAGCTTAAACCAGCTATTATCGCTATTAACAACGAAACTTGTGCGGCCCAAAAAAGCTGAATAAAAATATCCTGTCCCCTTTGATTCGTTCCTAGAACGCCATAATTTGGACTTGTAACATGAAGTTCTATTTTATCAAACCACACCTCAACAGAACCTACTAGTTTCGGATTATCTTCACGAATTTCAACTCCAAACTCAAGACTAATTGTGGAGTTAGGTTGAAAAAGGTAATGAATTGGAAGAAAGCTAAGGGGTCGGTAAAATGACATCCATTCAGAATGTGGAGGAGGTCTCATATCAAAATTGGTAAAGAATGGAAGGTAATCAACATGTGATGGAGGTTTCAGTCTAAGATAGGGATAAATTGACAGTGTAGTCAAATTTCCCCCAAAATTGACCTTCATATTACACGTGAGAGAGACATTTTTGGGTTCACGATAAGACCAGGGAATATCGATATTTCCCTTTGCGAGCTCATTATACGCAATGGTATTGTTATTATCTTCAAAATAAAACTTGATAGACCTTGTTCCTGCGACAAATTCATCTGAATCATATCTGTATTCTATTATTGGAGGATCAGAAGTATTAAAACGCCAAGAATCATCCTTCTCAAAGTTTGAATCGGGAATAATGTTTCCCGAGGAAGGTGTCAAGGGATCAAACCAGCCGATCCATTCTGGAGGTGCGTAATCTGGCCCTACATAAGAATTAGAACCTAAGTGAGGCTGAAAAACACCCATCCATGTAAGAATGGGAGCTCCTATCCCCATGAGTAAAAATGTAATTAATATGATAAAACCAACTAATCCATATCCATTTCTGAAGAATTTCCTTATATCACTTTTTAATCGTTTTCTTCGACTCATCCGATAGGTTATCTTTCTTTTTGCCATAGATTCAACCCTCTATTAATAGGATAACCTTTCTTGTCATTTTCATAGACTAATATAGAATTGAATTATAAAATAATACTTGTTCATGCAATTGCCTTACGATTGCAAATTCTGGACAGATAAGATATGTCGTTAAATGAAAAACTCTGTTAATGGAAAGGATATGGAATTTAGTATATAATCCCTCAATTAATGTCTGCTTAATTGAATTAACAGCCCATAAGATTACGAAACAATCATATTCTTTTCAAGATCCATAATTTAAGAATTTTTTCGGTTGCAAAGTCAATGTCCTTGCGTGCCATCTAAAAAAATCTTAAGTTCCATAATATCCAGACTTTGATTCTACTACATCAAAATATATTTATAGGTTATAATGCTATTAATTAGAAAATTTTGCTGAATAGGGGTAATTAGGAATAAAATTAGTAATTGTTCAATTCTGTGGAGTGAAGTACATTTTAATGACGAAGAAAATTTTACTGGAAAATTCAATACAGTCTCCGTAGCCATCCCCAATCTCCCCTATTCTCTCATAGCAATATGGAGAAAGGACCAATGTCCAAAATAAAATCACAAGTTTTTGGATTGCTATTATTAATCCTTCTTTTAATGATTGGGGTAACAATATTATCATCTAATAATGACAAAAGCCCTCCAATAACCAAACCTTTGATAGATATGACAGATATAGCTGGACGTTTCGAGGAAAAAACAACAAAAGCTGTATATTCTTCATACTTTTCCCTCCAACAAATATCCCAACTCCCCGTTGAAATGTGGAATTTTACCGTTCCAGAACTTGATGGGGAAACATTAGGCGTAGCAATCGCTGACATTAATGGTGATGGAGGAGTAGAGATTGTTTTTGGAACGTATTATGCCCCTAGGATCGGTAGAGTATATGCACTAAATGGTACTAATGGGAACAAACTTTGGGATCACCTTCCTATAATGGCACCCGATAGGGGGCCTGCTTTAGGAGACATCGATAACGATGGAAAGTTGGAGATGCTTTTTAGTGCATATGAGTTAGTAATAGCAATAGAGGATGATGGAAAGAGTGATAAATGGTCTACTACAGTTTCGTCAACATTTATCGATGGATGCCCTACTTTGGGTGATATTGACAATGATTCAAAATTAGAGGTTATTGTTGGAGGTAATGATGGCGTTGTTACAGCTTTAGAAGCAGAAAATGGGGATTTCAAATGGAACTTCCAGGCAAATGATCAAATAAGAGCTTCAGTAGCTTTGGGTGATATTAATAATGATGATAAACTTGAAGTGATCATTGGGAGTTCTGATGGATATTTATACGCATTATCGGGTGAGAATGGTATACAATTGTGGAATCGTTCGACAGGAGGAAAGATAGGATCATCTGATGGATCAGCAGACCCCGTTTTAGCTGATCTTGACAATGATCAAGAACTTGAAGTGGTCGTTGGTAATGAGAATGGCAATGTGACAGCTTTAAATGCTGAAGATGGGTCTTATCTTTGGCATCGCCTCACTGGTAACGGAGTGTATTGCACTCCCGCTCTTGGTGATGTAAATAATGATAAGAAACTTGATATAATTATTGGGAGTACGGATGGTTATATGTATGCTCTTCATGGAGAAGATGGGTCCATAATATGGAAAAGAAAAAGGGATCCTTACACAGGTGCTTCTCTCGGTGACATTGACAACGATAATAAGCTTGAAATAATTTTTGGTCGTTCAGATAATAAGCTTACTGCTCTAAATGGTGAGGATGGGAGTGTATTGTGGAATATGACGTTTCAAGACATTAATTGGTTTCCTCCCGCTTTATACGATCTCGATAATGATCAAAAGCTAGAAATTGTCTTTTCAACAAAATATGATGAGATATCAGAGGAACCAAGCAGAGTATATGCGTTGAAACCTCTTGACTCAGGATATCGAAATTACTGGACTTATGGAACGTCAACTAACTATTCCTTCACTCAGAATCTTCATGATATTGATCCTGATATGGATTTCATCTCCTCCTATTCGGAAAATATCAGAGGAACTAGTATTTCAGATCCTGACACTGATGATGATGGCATGTTGGATGGCTGGGAAGTGAGTTATGGCCTAGATCCCTTCTTTCACGATTCAGCTTCAGATCCTGATAGGGATTCATTATCAAATATTGTTGAATATGAGCTTAATATAAATCCTACAGAAGAGGATACTGATGGCGATAGCATGCCTGATGGCTGGGAAGTTCAATATGGCCTCTCCCCTCGAAACGCTGCTACTCTAATTGAGGACACAGATGGAGATGGTCTAGTAGACATTTTGGAATGGCAAGTGAAGACCGATCCTACGAATTCTGATTCGGATAACGATGGGTTGTCTGATGGGGATGAAGTTAATATCTATTTTACAAATCCTAATAATGAAGATACTGACACAGATGAAATGCCTGATGGCTGGGAAGTGATTATGGGATTGGACCCAATAGAAGAAGGAGATCGAAATGGTGACTTAGATGGTGATAATTTAACTAATTTTGAAGAATTTTCTCAATATAATACCTATCCAAACACAAATGATACCGATAATGATGGATTAACTGATTATTTTGAGGTGATTCTCTTCCCTGAATTGAATGCAACCGATCCTGATACCGACAATGACGA
>JBHLKC010000249.1:0-5245 GCA_048887065.1 Candidatus Hodarchaeota archaeon | reverse complement strand
ATTAGTTGAAAAAAAGCAAGTGAGGCTGCTTGATGGTAATCATAACGATAATGAAATAATGAATAGATTTGCACCTCTAAAGTCTTAAACCGAATCCCTCCCAATGAGAGCACTACTGCAAATGAAGTAAAACAATAAAGGAAAGTAAGAATTCCACTAGCTAAAATGGCTGAACTTATTTGAGGAAACGTTACATAACGAAAAAAATGGAATCTTCTACTACCAAGAGTAGAAGCTGCTTCTTCCATATCGATGTTTGATTTTGACCAGGCACTAGAAACCAAGCGCAAAACGATAGGGACATTATAAAAGGCATGAACAATAATTATTCCCTCAAAAGTCTTGTATAAATTGATGGGTGGAGTATCAAATCCAAAAAATGTCATTAAAAATGAGTTAAGAATCCCATTAGGGCCTATCAACAAAACGAAACCTAATACTACAACGATTGGGGGAAGGACAAAGGGAATGATTAAAATTGTTTTTAATGGATCGGCACCAGGAAAACGATACCTTGAAAAGATATATGCTCCAGGAAGACCAATGATCACTGTTATAATAGCGCTTACAATAGCTTGATTTATCGTAAATTGAATAAAATATTGGTTTAACGGGTAAAAAAGGGCATTTTTCAAGAAATCCAAAGTAAATTTACCTGAAGATGTTATTATGGCATCTTTAAGTACAAATAATAGTGGTAGATAGAAGAATATGAGCGAAATAAATAGAGGGAAAAATAAGAATAAATTGAAAGTAGTGTCAGTAATTCGTTTTTTTATTATGGGTTGTTCATGTTGTCGAACCACTGACACATAGGATACCAACCAGTACTTTATCTTGAAATACTCTTCCTCTTTCTTTTACTCATTATGTAGAGGATTATTATTGACCCAAAAAGAAAGATACCAGTGGGGAATGGTGCAGTAGTAACAGTATAACCTAGTATCATGACTTGTTCCCAGGTTTCTTGCCATTGACGGAGAGTAGAATTAATTTCTTCAGCAGAAAACAAATCATTGAGAGGTTTAACGGTGTTAGGGTCAATAGCATAATTAAAACTCTCAGGTAGATCCGCTTTTGTATTTGCTGGATACATCCAGTTGTTTTCAGGGATAAGCTCCTGAACTGTTTCATCAGTGAACCAATCAATGAATTTCTTAGCTAATTCAAGATTTTCAGCACCTTTTAAAATTCCTATGCCCTCAATTTGTAACCAAGCATATTTAGAGTTGTTTTCATGAGAAACCGTTGCTCCTAACGATGTTCCACCATAAAAAAGGTAATCATATGCAGGATCAGTAGCGTAAGAAACCATTATAGGACGATTGAGCGCTGGATTATAGAAAACTTCAAATGCATCACCCCAGCTATCTTCCACTTGAATGTCGTTTCTAGTAGCATTCCACCAGAGCTCCCAATTGTCATCTAGGACTTTTTCATAGACACCAATTGTCCACATTAGAAAACCTAATCCAGTACTGCTTAAAGTGGGATCCTCGGTCACGAGTAATTTCGCTATCTCAGGTTTTGCTAGGTCACTTAGCTGAAGATTATCAAGATTCGGTATAATTGTCGAATTAACTACATCTTTTTGATAAATTATAGCAATGAATCCAAAATCATAAGGAGTGACATGAAAATCAGGATCCAATCCATTTACTGCACTCATAGAAAGCTCTGAAGAAGTAGTTGGCTCATACGGGAGTAAAATATCTTGGGTTATCGCTTCGTGGATCATCACATTGTCTATCCCTATTATTATATCAGCTTTTGGCGAATTTTTTTCAGCAATTGCTCTTGCCATCGTAGATCCAACATCATCAAATAATTCCAATTCAATTGAACAGCTTTCTTGGGTTTCAAAAGCATCAAAAACCTTGCTTTTTGTATCATTTGGATCCAAACCCCAGTCCAACAGAGATTCATACGCATAGATCTTTAGAGTTTGATCTTGTTGGGAAGAAGTAGAAAAACCACTTACGAATAATGAAGGACTGATGAGTAAGAAAAATGAAACCAGAAGTAGGGGAATAAACACAGTCCATTTCGTATAAATCCGTTCACTCACTCTTTTCAGATTATATTTCATATTTTTCCTTCCTTTAACGAGATTTAGTAGGTTTGAATTGGTTTTCGAATAACAATTTAAAAATATAGGGGACCGTTATAGGTCCCCTATAACATCAACTAATGTCTACTAAATCTTTTATCTAAGTGACCACCAAATTGATTTAAAATTTAATTACTTGTATAAGTTATCATAAAGATTTAAAATGGTAAATGTGTCTAACGCTAGTTTAATAAACTTTAGTGAGGATATTTTTTGTTTTGCAACTGGAAATGATGATGATTCCAACCGAAATGCTTGAATAGCATACCATAAAGCAGACATTAAGGACATCAACTTATAATAAACTTTCAGCTCAATAGGGTTCACTATAACCTTTAACTGGGATTCATATTCATTGATTAATATCTGTTGAAGTTCTAACGGAACTTGATTTTGTGAAAATAAATAAGCTAAATCAATTAATGGATTATCAAGAGTTGAATATTCCCAGTCTATTAAAACGAGATTCTGTTGTTCTTCAGTCAGAATTATATTAGAAAAAACTAAGTCTCCATGGATTCTAACTGAATCTTTGCTCGAATTAAAATCTTGGACTTGGAATAAACAATCAACAAAAAATTGTTCGATTAAATGGTATTGGGGAAGGACAGAGAAATCTGCGAATTGTCCAGAACCATTAGTGATTGAAGCTTCTACTCTTTTATACTCGCGAAGATACCTTCTAATAACATCAAGATATTGAAAATCTCCTCCTGTAGATTTAATTTCCTTATGAATGCTTATGAGAGCCTCAATTAGCATAATTGGATTTTTTTGAATCTGATTTACAGTTATTGGCTTGCCCTTGACCCACTCTCTCACTAGAAAAAGATTTGGAGGATCCTCATGATACTTTAACAGTTTTGGAGTATGTTGATTTTCTTTGAGCATTTTCAGAGTGTCTTTTTCGCGAAGGAATCGCAGATAAACAGGATCATTTACCTCGTCACGAAGGAGATATTGCTTTATCAACCAGTTTTCGTTAAGGAGGATATTTCTATTATTCAATCCTCCTTCAATTATTCGTGTAGAAGTTATCTTATTAGGTAAAAGAACCTTGGGAATGCCTTCAATTAACTTTGATTTGGAATTCAATTTGTTAAAATCCCTTGAAATCAGGTTAATAACTTTACAGTTTTGAGATCCATAAAACTCTAGGTAGCATCAATGACTTTTCAGGTTTGGTCTAAAAACGATGATTCTGTGATAAGTTTTTATTAAGATAGAATAACAAAAGAACAATGAGAGCTTATTATATTCAATGATATAAGTGATACTATGCAATTTATTTGTGAAATTGTTCCATCAGCTTTCCTGACTCCGCTCAGACGTGCTCTAGCGAAAGAATTAGCTGATCTTGGTTTCGTACAAACAGAAATCTCTCGAATACTAGGTGTGTCACAACCAGTTATTTCATCGTATTTGCGCGCAACAACCTCACAACCTTCCCCCTTAGTTTTGAAACCAGCGTTTGAAGAAATAGTATCAGATCTCGTGTCACGGATCAAGAGCGAGACGATAACACCAATTGAAATGATGGAAGCTATATGTAAGGAATGCCAAGATTTTCGGACAGTAGGCCCATTATGTGACATACATCGAAAAAAGAATACAATTAACTTCCCTCCAGATTGCAATCTATGCTTTCCTGCAAAAGAACTTGCAACGATTTTTGATCAAAAACGCCAAATTACAAAAGAATTATACGATGCCGCTCAACAGCTAATATCATCAGGAGAGAAATTCGGGCAGCTAATTCCTGAAATAGGTTGTCAATTTGTTTCTGTTATTGAAGGTTCTGAAAGCACAGCGGATGTTGTAGGGTTCCCTGGTAGAATTGTGAATGTCAAGGGGAAAGGAAGAATTGTTGCATATCCCGAATTCGGTCAAGGGACTACTCTTGCTAAAATTCTCACGCATTTCCAAAAGCGTGGATCCGCCTACCGAGCGTTAATCTCTTTACGAAAGACAGAGGAAATTCTTGCGACAATTTCTGCCGAAAAATCGGTCGTGTCAACAGAAGAGGGGGATAAGGACTGGGACAAGACTCTTTGGCGATTTAAATCAGAAAATTTTCAAAAAATCGAATCAATTGCAGATACAGGAGGAGTTGGACTTGAACCCATATTATACCTCTTTGGGAAAACTCCAGCTGAGATTGCTACATTTCTTATTTCAAAATTCTAGGAAATTCAATGCTTTAATTAATAGTTTAATGTCAAATTAAAAGTCAAAAAAATTTTTGACTCATTTTTAAGCAAGGCTAGCTATTTTATCAGTATTTCATTGACGAATTTTGACCATATTGCGATCGCCAGTAATTAATAAGCTGTAGGTACCTTTTCAAGAGAAAAATAATCATCTAATGGCACAGAAGACGGGTAAAAAATCGTCTACCGTTCAGAAGAGGTTAAAAATGCCAAAACTAAATTTAACCCTGTTGAAACCAATTCATGGATACAGTTCTAAATTCAAGTATCTAAATCTTAATAGAAACCAGCTCACCTTTATGTCGAATTCTTTGAGGATTCACACTCTAATTGTGTATTAATGGATCCTTGCAAATTACATATGTAAAATAAACATTAATCATCAATCATAGCTAGTTAGGGTAAGATCTATGTGGACAAAAAAACATAAGTACCTTCTGAATGGAATATTACTGTTTCTTCTAATATCAATGCTAAGTTCGATTACAGCAATTAAAGCTGACAATACACTTTATCCTCTTCACAATTTTTTTGCATTTGGAGAGAAAGGAACGATAACAAAGGGGCTCTCCAACGAAAGTTCCGTTTCGGAGGCGGGATTTCGAGTGAATGAGATATTAAGTCAACAGGATGCTTATAAATTCCGTTTTATCTTTTCTGTCCCTGATCATCCATTTGAAATCCTTTCCTTACGGGTACGAATGATTTTTACAGAAAATATCACCGAAGTAATCCGATGGGGATTTGCTAGAAATGTATCAGTGAGCGTATATCCGTTTGAATTAGCAACGATTGATGGAGTCAATAATTCAGCTCAGGTTTTAGATGCACTAGATCTCTACCATGGAAAGGAGGTTCAATTCCACTTTAATACAACCGTGTTTGAAGATCTGGAGTACTTTGAACTAGCATTCTCCTCTTGGAA
>JBHLKC010000248.1:0-5255 GCA_048887065.1 Candidatus Hodarchaeota archaeon | reverse complement strand
TGGCCTTGGCCGCACGCTTATTCCCTTGATGACCTAAAGAAAAAATATTCAGGAGATTTTGATCCAGAAACCGTACAGTTTTGCTTTTTAGGAAATCAAATAATCGGTTATACATCTTTTGAGATATTCCCTCCTGATGAAATTGGCGTCACTCAAGCATGGCTGGACTATCCAAGACTATTACCTGAATATGAAGAAGCTATACCTTTACTTATAGAGAGAGCGATTGAATTTATGAAGAAAAAAGGAGTTAATCTGATACGAACCAGAGTAACTACTATGTGGGAAAATAGCTTTGAAATAATTAAACAAAGTGGATTCGTGGAACAAGAAACATATAAGCGGGGAGCTAAGGTTTATTACGTCTATAATCTTGCTAATGGAACAATAAATATCTCAGATTTTCCAGTCAGTGAATGTACAACTGAGGAGGAATTCGAGAAATGTTCAGAGCTCGCGACTCACTGGTATTACGAACCAAAAGATTGGGTTAAAACACATTTGAAAGAAAATTTCCCTCCAGAGGATACGATTGCTCATCTGTATGTACAAGACGATAATAAAGTCCAAGCTGCTTGTATCATTGCACCTAACGAATTGAATAGGTCAATAGCTGCTTTTTATTATATTTATTCTCCAAATGAACTGTATCTAAAACCATTGGTTGAGAAAGCAATATCCTCATGCATAGAGAAAGGATATAAAATCTTATTGGTCGATTTAATCCGAAAACATCGAGGATATGAGGATTTTTATTCACGCATAGGATTTGCCAAAGCAGCTGAATGGGGATATTATGAAAAAAAACTATAGAAAAGATTTCTATAGGTATCGTCAATAAGAGTCCATCCTTGAAAAGCGCAAAATTAATCCTGATTAATAACAATCGAAGCTCTTCATTAGTTGAAAAATCAGCGTGTACTCTGGATAAATGATGTGGATTTTTTCTGTGCTATTTCCCACTTTCTGCGTTCTGAACGCAATTTAAAGAGATCTACATCTTTATAGATAAGATTTTCTTCTCCTGCAGGGAGTGTTCTTTCAATTTTCTCCTTCTCGGGGGAATATATTAAAGAGTCACCAAACTCCGCAACATTAGCAAAAAAACAATAAGCATAGATAGATCTTCGGGCATCAAAGTGTGCAGCTTTAAAATCCGCAGTTACTGGAGTAAAAGCTGGGTTGATTATTAGATCAATGGGAGGGTCGGAGTTCTTTAGTTCGACTCTTAAGTCCATATCTAAAAAATCACGACAAATAACAATAGCAATTCTTCCAAACTCAGTGTTACAAACAATAGTCTCATTTATTGATGAGCCAACATTAATTTTCTCAGTCACACGATGTCCTTCGATATGGATAATTGCTGGAATATGTTTTTTTTGTTTTAATAGAATACCATCTGGGCTAATGATAACACTAAGGTTTTGCCTAGTTGCTTCATCATGGTAGGATCCTGGAATGATATATATTCCATGATTTCTTGAATAGTTTAATAGTTCTTCAAATATACTATTATAATTAAGGTCGATTGTGAGTTCAGGGAAGATAAGCAAATCGACTCCTTTTGAAAGTGCTGTTTCAATCATATGGTCAATCTTCGAGAGTAACGATTTAACCTCATTTCGTTTAAACCCGAAAAGTCCATCTGCTTTTTTATCATAAAGTTCACTGAGAATATCACCTTTACTAGATTTCCCTATTTGGGCGATAGCTACCCGAAATTGCCTTCTCGGATTTTTTGGATACTTCTGGAGTGTATCTTCATATGTTAATTCAAATTTTTTTTGATTTAATATTCTTCTTGCTTCTTCTGTGAATTGTCGAATCTCACTTATTGTAGATGATATACTGCTTTCTGTGGGGTCTGTAAAAGTACTAATACCCATTGTACTTCGTGAAATTGAAGGTTCTCTTATGGTTTTTATCGCACTTACTAGTATTTGTTCTTCCTTTTCAACCATTTCTACTTGGTTTAAGATTTCTTTTTCTTTTTCTTTGTAATTATACTTACTAAAAAGTTCCGCTGCAGATTTAAGGTAGCTAGATCCAATTTTAAGTAGTTTTTCTTTTTCATCTAAATTTAGTTCCTTATCTGCTCTAATTAAATGCCAGTTAGCATCGAAATAGGTTGAGGTTGCTAATACCCAACCTGATGCAGACATAAAACCTCCTTTTTGATATAAAGAAGAAGCATTTCTAAGCGTTTCTTTAATTTCTTTGTATAATTGTTCTTTAATAGAGAAATTACTTGATTCATCGAACTTACATCCATTTGCTAAGCTTTGGCAGAAAAATGCATTACCAGAAGCTAATAATTTATTTCTACTATCAGAAAAAAGCTTGTTGGACTTTGTAAATAAGTTTGCAGCTTCCTGAAATTTGATAAAGTCTAAATATTTTTCTGCGATTGTCATACTTTCCCAAGCTTTACAAAGATAGAAAAAAGCGTTAAAATTCTCCTGTTCTTCTTCAATTTCAAGTTTTCCAGACATTTCCTTGAATTTAGAGGCTGCTAAATTCAATTGTTCTGCAGCTGTGAGAAGATCCCCTTTCTTTCGGAGAATACGTGCATTTTCTATAATAGATCTAGCGTAACAATAGGTAATTTTAGTTTTGGTTACTTTTATTAACCTTTGGATTCTTTCTCGTTCTCTACTATCCTTTAAATCTTTATGAGTATTTTTAAACGTATCTAATGCATTTTCAAACTCTAATTTGCATTTTAAGAAATTTCCTTTTGCGTCCTCAAGATGCTCAAGAGTACTTAATTGTTCGGCTTCTTCTTGTAAAGCCCATGCAGTGAAGTATGGGGCCTCATATTTATAACTGGGTAGCTTTTTGAGAATTTCAGATGCAGTAGAATAATAATTTTTCGCTTTTTGTGGATCTTCTCTCTTGTGACATGCTTTAGCTTTTTCAATAAATGCCCAGGCGTTATTATAGTTGATTTTTTCAATAATTTTCTCCCTTAATGGTTCATACTCCATATTTTCAAGCGATTGTGAGTGAAAATCTTGAGCTTTGTGATAATAATTTGCTGCTGTCGTATAGTTACTTAATTTATCTTCTATATGCGCTAAGCTTTCATAAGCAACTGCAGCGTAAGATAAATATCCCCTTTCGTCACAATCCTTTAATACACTAAGAAAAAGGTCTTTAGATTTAATTAAATGATTGGAATCTCTTGTTAAAAGGTTCAGTTCTTCATAAAGAAGTCCAATACGGACTTTAGCAGTTATTATTCCTGCTCGTGATTCAATAGCATAGTCTAAATACTTCTCTATTGCTTCTATAGCGTTAGAAAGCCAATAGATTCGCTCCTTCTTTATTTCAGAAATGCTAGTCAGAGTTTGATATGCTCGATAAAGAGAAGAGTAAGCTGATGCTCGAACAAACCCCCCTCCATAATTCGAAGCTAGTTTTTCCCCTTCTTTTGCATACTGTAACATTAATTGAGCATATTTTTTTCTTTCATTGTCCGTTGATGTTAGATTGGTGAGTTGTGCATAAGCCCAAGTCAACATTTGCATTGGCCATAAAGAAATAGGAGCAGAAGGTATAATTAGCAAGCATTCTTTTCCATAGCTTCTAGTTTTTTCTGCAAAGCCAAGTCTTTGGGATGGAGTAAAAAAGCTCCTTTGAGCAAAATTTGCGTAGATGAAAGTCGGTACGAAATTTACAAAAAAATTAAAGTGTGTAAAAGAACCGTAGATTATCTTAGCAAAGTTTTCAATTGTTTGAAGGTCATCTTGAATTCTATTTTGAAGGTATTCAAATTTACTCCAGAAAAGAGACCACCAATCAGTCCAGCAAACAGTTAATATGTGAAGTAATTTGTTTTTCGTTGTTTTATTAAGGATTTCTGCTTTCTTGAGATATTCGAACCCTAAGTCAGCACCCCTTTGCTGTTCTTTTTCGTTTTTAACAAATTGAAATCCAAAAGTGTTATAGATAACACCTGCAACAAAATAACTCATTTCAAGAAAATAGAAGTTTTTAGTAGTCTGAATGACATTAATAGTATTTTCAATCTCTGAAACAAGATCTTCCGCAATTTTTTTCCAATAATTACTTTGTCTACTGAAATCTATTAATCCCTCAAAGAAGTTGAGGAAAAATTCCGCAAATAAGGATTGAGAAAGCGAAGAAATATCTCTATATTCTTCAGAAAGCTTTCTTGCTTTTTGTGCTAAAGCTTTTCCTTCTTTAGATGCTTGTTTAATAGCATTTGGATCTTTATAGTATGGGATCAGATACGAAAGTGTCATAGCTGCACGTACATATGTATGAGTAACATTTTTCGTATTATTCTGATTGGAATAGACTTTATTTGATTCGAGAAAGAGATTTTTTGCCTTTTCGAATTCCTCTAACATCTCTGTTATTGAAGATTTAATAAAACCGTAAATAAAAGCAGCTTCAGCCTCGCATTCTAATTTCCCTGCAATATTATTGGTTTGAGAAAAAAGGGCTGCAGCTTCAATGTAGGAATCTCTAGAAAGTTTATTCAATTCTTTGTAATCATTGGCTGTTTCTGATGTCTCCGCAGCTCTTGCATAAGCATAGCCTAGATTTTTACACGTTTTAGCAGCTTGATAAACCTCATTATTGAAGATATATTCTTTTTTTACTTGGTTATAAAGGTTGGCTGCTTTAAACCAATTAAAGTTCTTCTCTTCAGTAATTGCTTTATCTATCAGCTTATTAACCATTATATTACACTTCTCTTCCTACCAAATCCCTTTTACGGTTTGAAATCAAAGAACTATTTCTCTATCCTTACAATTGATTCTGTATAAAACTATCTGTCTATTTTGACACCCACTAATTTTTATGATATTAGGGGATAATAATACCATAAAATTTCATATTATTATTTCTTTCTTTCATGATTTTGGGTGTTAAGGGGAATATTTCAAAATTCTCGGAGAATCCTGAGTATTTGATTATTATCCTTGCTAATAACAATCCTGAAGATTAGAGAGTCCTCAGATCACCACGAAGCCTCCTCGAAGACTAGAATGAAAAGTAACAAAATTTTAAATAGGCTAATTCAATATGGATTTTCCTGTTTTTCGAGATGAGACTAAATTACGGATCGTACCTTGATGAAAAGGCAATTAAGATATCTCTTAATCATTCAACCTGGCGGATTACCTCTATACTCCCACAGCGTAAATTTTGAAACTGATTTCAACTGTCAGACGTTTAATGAGAGGATTAGTAAATCCGAGATTAATCCTTTTCTTGTC
>JBHLKC010000247.1:0-5264 GCA_048887065.1 Candidatus Hodarchaeota archaeon | reverse complement strand
CAAATATATGACAAAAAACTCCTCTTCAAAGGCTATAAAGTTTTACCATATTGTAATCGCTGTGGAACACCTCTCTCTTCCCATGAAGTCGCCCAAGGATATCGGGAAACCGAAGATCCGAGTATTTACATCAAATTTAAGATTAAAGGGGAAGAGAACCGCTACTTTTTAGCTTGGACGACGACTCCCTGGACCTTACTCTCCAATCTTGTCTTAGCTATTAATAAAGAGGAGACGTATATTGAGGTTGAGCACAATAACGAATTTTTGATTTTTGCTGAGGCCTTATTACTTAAGGTTTTTCCTGAGGGAAAAGCTATTGTGAAAGAGTATATAGGAAAAGAACTACTTGACATGAAATATGAAGCACTGTTTCCTTATACTCGGGAGAAAACAAAAGGGAAAAGACATATCGTGGTTGCTGCTGATTTTGTGTCTATGGAAGATGGAACGGGGATTGTTCATTGTGCGCCTGCTTTTGGGATCGAAGACTATGAACTATGTCAGGAAGTCGGAGTAGAACTTTTCAATCCTGTTTTAGAAAATGGTAACTTTGTCGACGATATGCCTGATTTTGGTGGAATGCATGTTAAAGAAGCTGATCCACACATTATGAAACAGCTTGAAGAGAGTAATAAACTTCTTCGAGTTGAAAATATCACTCACACTTATCCATTTTGCTGGCGGTGTGATTCACCTCTGCTCTATTATGCTATTGAGTCTTGGTTTATTGGAATGAGTAAAGTTCGTCAAAAAATCCAAGAACTAAACCAACAAATCCGTTGGAAACCCAAACATCTTAAAGACGGTCGGTTTGGAAATTTCCTAGATGAATTGAAGGATTGGTCTCTTTCCCGCTCTCGATATTGGGGGACTCCATTACCGATCTGGACCTGTGAGAATGGAGACGAGTTTATTATAGGTAGTCGTGAGGAGCTTGAAACTCTGACTGACGGTGGTTTGCCTGAAGGTTTCTCTCTTCATAAACCAGATGTTGATTTGATTACAGTCAGGTGTCCTACCTGTAATGCGAAAGCCACGCGAGAAGAATATGTGATTGATTGTTGGTATGATTCTGGAAGTGCTACTTTTGCTCAATGGCATTATCCCTTTGAGAATAAAGAAATGTTTGATGAGCATTTTCCAATCAATTTTATAACAGAAGCCATCGACCAAACTCGTGGATGGTTCTATTCCCTTCTAGCCATTTCTACAGTTGTTTTCGAACTACCCGCTTATACAACCTGTTTGACGATGGGCCATATTCAAGATGAAGAAGGGAAAAAAATGTCTAAATCACGAGGTAATGTTTATGCACCCGAAGATCTTTTCGCAAAATATGGAGCAGACCCAGCTCGATGGCTCCTCTTCAGCTCTCCCACATGGAATGATGTACGTTTTGGTTACAGTCTTGTCGAGGAGAGTATGAAAGAATTTATTATCCCCCTATGGAATGTATTATCATTTTTCATCACATATGCCAATCTAGATGAGTATTCCCCTAATAATGATGAATATGATATCTCTCCATCAGATCGTCCATTACTCGATCGTTGGATACTCTCCCGATATAATAATACCATCAACGATATCCGTCTTTCTTTTGATGATTTAGCTATCCATCGAGCTACGAAAGCCTTGCAGCTTTTTCTTGTGAGTGACCTATCTAATTTATGGATCAGACAATCACGTCGACGATTTTGGGAAAAAGATTTAACGATTTCAAAGAAATCAGCCTATTCTACTCTCTATGAGATTCTCCAATCATTATCAAAAGTATTAGGGCCACTATTGCCTTTTTTAGCAGAATCTATCCATCAAATGCTTGTTAAAAGCCAAGGTCTTGGATTTGAGAGTGTTCATTTGGAAAAATTTCCAGAGGTAAATGAAGACTTAATCGATTCAGATCTTGAAGCACAAGTTGCTATTACACGAGACGCCATTTCAAACGGCCGTGCGATTAGGGCTAGAAAAGATCTAAAAGTTAGGTGGCCTTTAACGGAAGTAATCTTCGTTACAAACGATACTGGAAAACAGGCACTGACAGCATTCAAGGATCTAATTCTCCAAGAACTAAATGTAAAAGACATGACTTTTACGGATGATCCTCTCGATTTTCAAGAAATCATTTTTTCACCTAATTTCAAAGAATTAGGCCCTAAATTTAAGAAAAAGGCAAATGATATAGCAAAATGGATGAGAAATCAGACAGGGCATGACGCAATGAAGATTGCGAATGAATTAACGGAGAAGAGTAAATTTACGGTAAAAATCAAAAATGAACAAATTGTCATTGATAAAGAAGATTTGGAAATAAGAATTACAGAAAGAGAGGGATACTCAGGTTCTCCTTTTATGGAAGGAAATCTTTTCTTAAATCTAGGATTGAATAACGAGTTAATCAAGGAAGGTTTCGTACGCGACTTAATTCGTAGAATACAATCAATGCGTAAAGATATGGCGCTAGTTTATGATGCTGAAATTAAAGTTAATTTTTCACAGTCTGATTCTGAAGCAATTGAGACGATCAAAGATTATTCCTCCTTTATTCAAGAGGAAGTTTTGGCTACAAGTCTGAACTTTTCGAAAACCAAAGAGGGATTCACAAAAGATTGGAAGATTCAAGATCCTCATGGTAATATTCGAGAAATAACAATAAGCATACAAAAGTAACATAAGACGAAGGGATAATCTAGTGGATTCTAATGATCTAAGAAAACTCTACCTCGAATTTTTCAAAGAAAAAGACCATGCTATTCTTCCTTCAGCCTCACTTATCCCTGAGACTGACCCTACAGTATTATTTACAACTGCAGGGATGCACCCATTGCAAGTATATTTAATGGGGCAACCTCATCCTGCAGGGAAACGACTCGCAAACAGCCAGAAATGCATCAGGACAGGAGATATTGAGGAGGTAGGAGATCCAAGTCACTTAACGTTCTTTGAGATGTTAGGAAATTGGTCCTTAGGTGATTACTTCAAAGAAGAAGCTATTGCAATGAGTTGGGAATTTTTAACAGATTCTCGCTGGTTAGGCCTTGATCCAAATAGAATTTCAGTAACTGTTTTTTCAGGGGATGAAGAAGTTCCTCGTGACGAAGAAACAGCAGAAATTTGGCGAAAAACTGGTATTCCAGACGAGAGAATTTACTACCTCCCAGGTGATGACAATTGGTGGGGTCCTGCTGGAGAAACTGGACCTTGTGGTCCTGATACGGAGATGTTTTATGATACAGGGGTAGATGCATGCTCAGATAGTTGTCAGCCTGGATGTCACTGTGGAAAGTACTTCGAAATATGGAACGACGTTTTTATGACTTATAATAAGAAAGCTGATGGAACGTATGAGAAACTAACACAACATAATGTTGATACCGGCATGGGTATTGAACGTACTGTAGCTGTTCTCAATGGAATGAAAACGGTGTATGAGATAGATACCTTAGCTCCACTGGTTAAAAGGATAATGAAACTTGCACGAATTACAGAAACCCCTAACAAAGAACAGAATCAAGCCATCTACATAATTACAGATCATATAAGAGCTGCTACTTTTATCCTAGGAGATGACAAACACCTCATCCCATCTAATCTTGGTCAAGGTTATGTTTTAAGGAGACTTATACGTAGAGCAATCCGCCAGAGTAATATCTTGAATATTAAGCATCAATTTCTTCCAGAATTAGCTCAAATCGTTATTGATCTTTATAAAGACATTTATCGTGAGCTTGATCGTAATAAGGATTTTATCATTGATAATCTTACTCAAGAAGAGAAAAAGTTTAGTTCAACCTTACGACGTGGCCTTCGAAAATTTAACCAAATTTTAAGAGAGAAAGAAGTTATAACTGGTAAAGATGCTTTTCTACTTTTTACATCATTTGGTTTCCCGCTAGAGATTACTATGGAGTTAGCTGCAGAGAAAGGTATTACTATTGATCTTGATACTTTTAGGAATGAGTTTGAACATCATAGAAACCTCTCGCGTAAAGCTACTGCAGGAACTTTTCAAAGTGGTCTAGCTGATCATTCAGAAAGAACAACACGCTTACATACAGCTACTCATCTACTACAACAAGCTCTGCGTGAGGTTTTAGGAAATCATGTTGAACAAAAAGGGAGTAATATTACGCCAGAGAGAACTCGGTTCGACTTCAATCATACTCAGAATTTAAATGCGGAGGAACTCCAAAAAGTAGAAGATTTAGTAAATAAAAAAATCCAAGAGGCTCTTCCAGTCACAGTTAAGACAATGACCCTGCAAGAAGCTAAAAATGCAGGAGCATTAGGTTTTTTCGAAGACCGATATGAAGGTAAAGTAAGTGTTTATTCAGTAGGTAATTTTTCAAAAGAAATTTGTACTGGACCACATGTGAAAAATACTAATGAAATAGGGAAATTTAAGATCCAAAAACAAAAAAATATTGGGGTTGGAATGATGAGAATACGAGCAACGATTGAATAGAATAATGCAATTATAATTCAGAATATGTGATAATTTCTGTTTTTGCGGGAATCCCTGATATTTTAAGGACAGATTGATTAGGAATTTCTTCCCACTGGCTCATTAAACGTTCTAGCAACAGTGGTTCAGAACTAATAATTATACTTCCATTTTCTTCATAAAAGAATAATGTATAATAATTATATAGTCTTCGACACCAACGAACTACATATAACTCTTCTCCATTACTCAACATGCAGTTTATAGACGTAAAATCGTTTTCCATTGATAAAATTGAATCAGCTATTGTACCTAATTTAGATTCATTTGGATTTCCATTAGATATTTTTGTAAGTAAATAATGAAAGAAGTATTCTGTATCTGAATTATCTGATGTTTGAATGTAAGACTTACTCCGTGAAAGTGATTCTGCCTCATAGATTGTACCATTATGCATAAATCCCCATTTTTCAGTTACAAACGGTTGTGCATTTGCTAATGTAATGGGTACACTAGGACTTGCTTTTCTGAGATGACAAAGGACAATTTGGGGCTGTCTTTTCAATGAGTAAATTGTTTCATAATAGTGTTTTGAGTCATAAGCTGATCCTAATTGTTTATCAATTAAGCTCATAGCATAGTTCCCTTCATTGGATCTAGCCATTCCCCATCCATCTTGATGAGGAGCATTTTTTCCAAATTTGGCAAGTTTTTGAAATTCCATAACAATCTCTTGCCATGACTCAAAGAAACCGTACTTTGCCAATAAACGGCACATTTTAATTGATCACCAAAATGTATTTAATGAATCGATACC
>JBHLKC010000246.1:0-5293 GCA_048887065.1 Candidatus Hodarchaeota archaeon | reverse complement strand
AACTGTTTTTGCTATCACTGGTGATGGTATAAAAGATGTGACATAATTAAAGAAAATTTTTTTCTTTCCAAAGCGGTCAATATTTGTATTCTTCTTTTTTTTATTTTTCATAAATTTTCTGAGGGAGATAAGTCATTTTGAGCCTTTTTTTTATTTAAGATTTATAGTCCTTATTATAGGAAAATAAGAGATAAATTAAAGTACCCTTCAGAGCTCACAATCCATATCTGTTTGGGGTGTAATACAGATGTGGGATAAAACTGCTCTAATAGTAATTGATGTTCAAATAGGATTATTCACTCGTGAGACACCAATTTATAATGCTGATGACTTAATTAAGAACATAAACACCTTGATAAACCGTGCTCACTCTGCAAAGGTACCAGTGTTTTTTATTCAGCATTCTAGTCCGCGATTGAAACAAGGGTCAAATGAGTGGCAATTTCATCCTAAACTACAAGTCAGTGACAATGATACATTTATCATGAAAACTAAACCCAATTCTTTTTTCGGGACGAATTTAAAAGATGAATTAGATGCAAGAGGAATTACAAAA
Organism: Candidatus Hodarchaeota archaeon; assembly: GCA_048887065.1. Taxonomy (GTDB): domain Archaea; phylum Asgardarchaeota; class Heimdallarchaeia; order Hodarchaeales; family Hodarchaeaceae; genus Hodarchaeum. Next base: position 4,737 of record JBHLKC010000246.1, on the reverse strand, counting down.
GTAGTAATTGTGGGAATTTGGACTCATAATTGTGTTCAGGCTACTTGTAAAGGTGCAAAAAGACTAGGATATGAAGTCATACTTGTGAAAGACGGTCATTCTCGTGATGGTGAAGAAATTGTTGCCATGAATTCAATAGAATCATGGAATGAAGAATTAAGTAAAGGCATAGTTGAATTAATGATGACCCATGAAATAAGCTTTTAGGACATAGAAATCACGAACAGCTTTATGATAAACATTTGGGAGACTAAGAATTAATAACAAATTCACTTCGGCGTGTTTGAAAAATGATTATTGATGCACATTGCCACTTGTTTTGTAATTTGCGGGAAAGCAGCCAAGCATGTATACAGAATCTAGCTAAGGATATGTCTTCAAATCTAACGAACAATCTTCATCGGATCGTTTATTAGAGATGCTCAATAGTTCCTTCATTATTACAGGTCCCAAGAGAGCAGGAAAATCTACTTTATGCTGGCATCTGCTGAAATATATTCGTAAACAAACAGTAGCAACTGTAGGAGGGGTGATCACCTTGCAAAATCGAAAAAGATTCTTCTACTTAATATCGGAACACAAAAGAATTCCTTTTGAAACAAGCAATGATCAGGATTTTATTAAAATTGGTCATTATAAAATCCATAAACAGAATCTTAAGCTCGCAATTGATTCGATTCAGCAGGGAATAGGATCTGATATTCTATTTATTGATGAGATAGGGATTTTGGAGCTCCGAAAAAAGGGATATCACCCTGTGTTGAAAACAGCTTTTTCTCGTGATAAAAGTAATATTTTAGTAGTCAGACAATCAATATTAGATGAATTTATAGCGCAATATCCTCAAGTAAGTGATTATGAAGTTGTCAAAGTAGTTGATCGAGAAATAATCACACCATTCAACATCATTAAAAACTACGTTGATCAATTGACCAAGTATTAGTAAAAAACCTATAACAGCTCTATTTATCATTTTAAGGTCGCTTTAACAACAGTACGATAAAAATATTTAGTTCCATTATTTTAGGAGTTAGAAAGAAATGGTAACAGAGAAATATGTAGGAGCTATTGATCAGGGAACTACTGGTACCCGTTTTATGGTGTTTGATGCTTCAAGCAATCTTCTTGGATCGATTTACAAAGAACACAAACAGTTATTTCCTGAGCCGGGATTTGTTGAGCATGATCCTTTAGAGATCTGGAATAATACTCAATATGTTGTACGTGAGACTCTGGAAAAGATTGGAATTAGCCTTGATGATTTGATAGCAGTCGGAATTACAAATCAACGGGAGACAACGATTGTTTGGGATCGCTACACTGGTCACCCTATTCATAATGCAATTGTTTGGCAATGTTTAAGAACAGCAGGAATTTGTGATGAATTGAAAGAAAGTGGATGGGAACCGCTAATTAAGGAAAGAACTGGACTAGTGACAGCGACTTATTTTTCTGGCCCAAAAATCACTTGGTTATTAGACAATGTTCCTGGAGCAAGGAAAAGAGCAGAAAAAGGTGACCTACTATTTGGAAATATAGATACATGGTTGATTTGGAATCTTACTGGGGGTATTAATGGCGGAATTCATGTTACTGATGTTTCTAATGCCTCACGGACAATGCTAATGAATCTTAAGAAGTTAAATTGGGATGATGAAATACGAGAACAACTTAGAATCCCTGTATCTATGTTACCGGAAATTCGCCCTTCATGTGACCCTGAAACATATGGACAAGTGGCTTTAAAGGGAATATCTGGAAGAACACCTGTTTCAGGGGACCTCGGGGACCAACAGGCTGCTTTATTTGGTCAGACATGTTTTGATATCGGAAGTGCTAAAAATACTTATGGTACTGGTAACTTTCTCCTATTAAATACTGGAAGTAAAATTGTTAAGTCTGAATCTGGGCTTCTTACAACAGTTGCTTACGGTTTGGGGAAAGATATCTATTACGCCTTGGAGGGGAGTATTGCAGTTGGTGGTGCCGTAATCCAGTGGTTAAGAGATCAATTGCAAATTATCGGTGATGCTTCTGAGAGTGAAGATTTAGCTCAATCTGTGCCTTCAAATGGAGGTGTATATTTTGTTCCTGCCTTTGTAGGACTTTTTTCACCGCATTGGGATATTACTGCTCGTGGTACACTTGTTGGACTAACCCGAGGGAGCAATCGTGGGCATATTGCTCGTGCTGCTTTGGAATCCATTGCTTTTCAGTCTTATGATGTTTTTCGGGCAATGGAAGTTGATAGTGGGATCAAGCTAGAAAGTTTACGAGTTGATGGTGGAGCTTCAAAGAACAATTTATTGATACAATTTCAAGCAGATTTGTTGGGTATAGAATGTATCAGGCCAAAGGTTGAAGAAACAACAGCACTGGGAGCAGCATATGCAGCTGGACTTGCTGTAGACTTTTGGAAAAGCATAGAAGAGTTACGCGAAAAATGGGTCGTTGATCGTACTTTTAAACCTCAAATGACCCAAGAACAAAGACAAAAAATGATTTATTTCTGGAAAAAAGCAATTAATAAGGCCAAAGGGTGGATTGAAACCTAGGAAGACCTAATTGAGTTAATAACATAAAATTTTGACAAGTTCATTAATATTAATTGTGTTTCACGAATCTTTTGAAGTAAAATCAAAGGGAAATAAAGCTGAAACTCATTCATTCATGGAATATCTTGCCTTTACAACAGTTTTTGTATTTCCATCTTAAAACACAGTAGTTTGTAATTTGTTTTGTTTACTTATCATTCTATTATAATATAAATGGGTTTTTTTCTATTTCTTCGATTTATATCCAAAAAATCCTTTTACAATCTTTTCTCTCCCATTACTTGCCTAAAAGTTATTTATCCATTATTTACCTTTCTTCTGCAAGAAAAAGATGGATTGATTTTTCCATTTCAAGTAGAGTTTCGTAAATTGCGTCTGGAGAGGTTTTTTCCAGAGTTTCATAGTTTGAGTATCCAGTAGTCAAGCCAAATGTAGTGATACCAATTGTTTTTCCAGCAATCATATCACCCCCTAAATCACCCACTATAACACAACTACGAGGTGTTTCTGTTAAGTTGAACTTTCTTAGAAAATGGACTATTGCTGATTCTTTGTTTTTATACTCGCCGGCAGCTAATATATGATCCGAGGGAAAATACCTTGATCCTTTAAGATGTGTTTCTAGGAACGATTGAATTTTTCCCCGAGAAGTTAAGCTAATTATCGCTAATTTGATTCCAGCATTATTAAGTCGTTTTATAGCAATGAATGCATCTTTAGTTGGTCTAGCTTGGGAAAATAATCTTGAATGGTTTTTTCTAACATAATTAATTGATTTTAGTGCTTGAAAACGATTGTATCCTGACTCTCGAGCTACCCTATAAATGGCTTTAACGATTTTCCATCTGATATTTCGTTCTTCAGGGGATAGTCTGGAGAAGTATATTTCATCTGCTTTTGAAATTAATTTCTTAGTGTCAGTTTGTAATGAGTGAGCGGCTAGTTCGAAATAATATTGCTTTGTATCAACCATTGTTCCATCAAAATCGAATAAAACTGCATTTATAGGTATATAAACTAGCTGAGGCATATGTAACCAGCACATACATTTTACTCGATCAGTAAGATCGTCTAAATAATTTATATTTATTTATTAGACCTTTTCGTAGAGGAATTCTATTTATTCTTTTTATAGCTAGTGAAATCACTAATAATAAACATTTTTCGAAATAGAAAAGGTTTCTTGTCTTAAAAGGTGTAAAAATAAATGATTGATATGTTTGTCGAATCATCACCATCTATTTCTAACGTCCTAGTTCCTTTTCCAACCATTATTACTACTTTAAGTAAGGAAAATATCCCTAACGCTTCAACACTATCATATTTGACTGCAATTCATTGGAAACCGCCATCTGTCTTGATGTCGATTGACTCTAGACATAAAACGACTCGTAACTTACACGATACGTTTATATTTACTCTGAATGTTTTAAAATGTAGTGAATTAGGTAAAGAAATCGCTTATAACGTAGGATCAGTCTCAGGAAATAAGACAAATAAGTTCTATGACCTAATTTTTTTGGAAGAAGCTACTCCCCAATACGACGATTTTAAATGGCCACCAATAGTCAATGGATCCATTATTGCATTACATGGAATCATTGTAAGAGAATATAATTACCAGGAGCAAATTCTTTTTATTGGTGAAATAAAAGCTGCTAAAATTATTGAAAGTCTTCAAGAGCTTGTTTCAGATAATAGAGCTGAATTGTGGCGAGTAATTGAAGAGTTAGCTTTAACAACAGCTGATATTTATAATTATTTAGCAGAATGAGGTATAATAGATAGATATTATCCCATTGCTGGTGTTCTTTTTGAAATTCAGTCTTAAAATTCCATTGAATCATTTGTCACTACCCCCAATTGAATTATGGGACGCTCACGTCCACATTTGGGATGCTAATGCCTTTGGGGAACTATTAAAATGGGGGGAAATTTATGGAGTAAAGCGATTTATGGGTATTGCTCAACCTGATGTCAAATTAAATTTGGAAGAAGCTAACAAAGCTTCTATGATAACTTTTGGTTATTATCTCCCCATGCAAGCCTTTGCGAAGAAAAACCCTAAAATAATCATTGAAGCTGTTGATGAAGCACATAGTCTCAATTACGCCATTACTAAATGCTGGTTTGGTCCTCGGTACATAGATTTCTTTAAAACGGAAAAATCTATCTCTATAGC
>JBHLKC010000245.1:0-5314 GCA_048887065.1 Candidatus Hodarchaeota archaeon | reverse complement strand
ATCCAAGAACATAAAAAAGACTAAGAAACGGGGTAATTTCGACTTAAAACGGTTCCAAAGTTTCTCTAGCAATAAACAATACGACATAAGATACACAGATACTTGAAAGAGATCGATCATCAACAAAGAGGAAATTTCATTGGGAAAAGTAAAGAATATATTGATTATAATGCTTTTAGTACTCTTTCTGAGTACTACAAATATTAACAGCAATAATCTCCAAATTGTTACAGTCCTAGGGGTGGAACCAGTAGCTGAGTCTGAAATAGTTATTGGTATCGATTTACAGCATAATAACAACCTATCTTCTAGTGAACTCGCAAATTTAACATCTATATTAAATACTACTTTTAGCTCACAAGGAGTTGTCTTTCTTAAAGACAGTTTTAGTCCAGATACTTTATCAAATATAGATGTTCTTATAGTCTTAGCACCTGATGATCCCTATTTGGATACAGAAACCGAAGCGGTAGAAGAGTTTCTAAAAAAGGGGAATTCATTACTTATCGCTAGTGGTTTTCGTAACCAAACAGAGGATTCATCGAATAATTTGTTGAACCCATTTGGTTTAAGTTTTAACTTATCAAGTTCTGTAATTCCAGAGATCGCTCGTACTCAAGGGCACCAGTACCACGAAGAGGCGCGAAATTTTACTGACCCCCAAATTCCAGTTACAGAAAACATCTCGCAGCTATTCTTTCCTAATGGGATCGGGATTTCATTCAACGAATCGAAATTAGAAAGTTATAAATCTCCCATGATTCTATTATATAATCCCATCCTTCTAAAGAATTTAGATGAACTTCCATCAGGTAATAATACACTAGCAGCTACTCTCGAATTCGAAAATGGTGGTCGAATATTAAGTATCGGATCAGCAGACATGTTTAATAATAGTTTTATTGAACCTCTTTCTAATACAACGAAATTTTACATGGACAACACTAAATTCATTTTGAATGCAATTAAATGGTTAGGAAGAAACACTGGAATCATGAATTTCTATGAGCCTTGGGTAAATCTGGAGGATCACGCAAGTCTTAAACACAAAATAATAAAAGGTAACGTAACATTAGTAGATTCTGAAAATCAAAGTATTATTCCGAAACAAATAGTCATTGCACTTGAACGAGACGGAGTAATATTAAACTCAAGGGCGATGGGGATTGATCTGAGTAATACTTCGAAATACTTTGGATCGATAAGCACAGAAGGTTTAAAATCTGGTTGGATTGATGTTATGTTCATCGCGACTCGGACTGGTTATTTCCCCATTGATTTAAGAGTAACAAATTTTTATTTGGATCCTCCATTTCCATATCCAGTTTTACCAAATTTAGCAATTTTGGGTTTATATATAGCTGCTCTTATGCTTTTTGTCTCAACAGCAGTCTTTATTAGGATAAATTTAAAGGAAAAGGGTTCCTATCCTTAAATTATATTAATATTTATGTTCATAAATGTGTTTCCAACGCTTCTGTAGCGAGTTTATATTTACTGGGGAGAAGTAAAAGATAGTCAAGTTTACCCAAATTTAATATTTCATATTTATGCTGTCTAATAAAGGCATTCAGGCATTGCAGAAATCGTTTGGCGTCCATAGGTTTTTTAATCCTAAATTCTTTAAAAAAAACTACAATCATATTATGATCTTTCATCTCATGTTCAATATCGTCTGTGTCTCGGAAATCTTGAATGGAAATGCATCGAATTCTGTGATTTTTGGATTTTAAGGAGCGATTAAGACTGGTGAGGAAGGGACACATTTTTTTCTCAAACTCATGACTGAGAGATTCTTGATTGGCGTAATTTTAAATATAAATAATGAATTTCTCTTTGTTTATTCTTAGATATTCTTCCTTCATTTTAAGTTAAATTCCATGATAATACTGTAATAATAGATAGATGTGTTTTAACTAGAGGATCAATTTTTAGAATGAGGATATTTTTTGAAAAAGTACAATTTCAGAAATATTCTTAATGAAAAATGAGAGCTCTTTTTAGATGATTCATTGAAAAATGACCTTTTTCTGCTTTAAATCTATTCAGTTTCGTATTTACTTGGAATGTGTTATGATTAGAAGCGGGCCCGAAGGGATTTGAACCCTTGATCCCTGCGTATCTCCTAAGCTGCAATAAATACAACTATCCGCAGCGCAGTACTTTATCCAAGCTTAGCCACGGTTAAATAATTCTTAACCGTTTAAGCCACGGGCCCTTTTCAATATCATATTCTTTGAAAAAAGACATCTTTTGATCCATAATTACTCTTCTTAAAGCTTTACCATACTTGGATATTTTGTATTATAGAGAAGGAAATTCGATTTAAATGATTTTCTTGGCTTAAATTATATTCTAAATGAGAAATCTTTCTTTCAGGAGATTATTTATCAAAACTTTTTCTCCTAATTTTATTTAATTATGTTCAAATTGAAAAATCTATAATACTGCTAATTTCAAGGTACTTAGTAACAAAACAAGCTCGATAATGAAAAAGAATAAAAGTAACTGCGATAGGAGAAATCTAACTTTCTTAAAATATGGAAATAATGAGGTTTGTTGATATGAAAACCCCTACATTAATAGGTACAATAATATTTGTGATTAGTTTTTTAGTAGTTGCTATAGCAGCAATTCGACTTGACGTTTTTGTTCCAGCTGAAGCTGGTAAACAGTATTTCGAATTATTCTTTATTTGGATTTCTGGAGTAGTTGGGGGAATTGGATTAGGTTATGGTAGTCGTGAGAGTTTTGGTTATAGTGAAAATAGCAATGCTACAATCATTGGAGGTATTGGATTAGGAGCTAGTTTGATAATTGCTGTTTGGATGTTTATTATGGAAACTCCTCCCTTAGCAGGTATAATTCTCGCGTTTGTTGGTGCAATTCTTGCGATTATTGGTCTATATATGACCGTTGTTTCAACACAAGAAAGTTACTAACCTTCCTTATATTCATGGATAATAAAATCAAAGCTAATAGATTTTGTTAATTCGAAATTAAGGATGATTCTAGACTAGACATAATCTAAAGTATTCAAAAGATAGAGTAATGTCTGAATTTCTAAGATTAAACTAATCCTTTTGATTTTAATACATCAAATAGAATCTGAGCAGATTCATCATCCATGCTATAAATTACACGTGTCGCCGGTTTATTAATTTGGATCAACTTCCGTAGATCGATGGGAGTACCAATTACTACAGTATCAGCATCAGCTTTATTGACCGTTTCCTCAAGATCTTTTATCTGCTCTATTCCGTATCCCATTGCTGGAAGTACTTCTTGAAGATGTTTATATTTCTTAAAAGTTTCATTTATAGAATCGACTGCAAAAGGCCTGGGATCAATAATTTCTGCAGCATTATATGTTTCAGATGCTACAATCCCCGCACCATACTTCATATCACCATGTGTTAATGTTGGCCCATCTTCAATGACTAAAACACGCTTCCCCTTGATCATATCAGGGTTTTCAACAGATATCGGACTCTTCGATTTAATAATTAAAGCTCTTGGATTTTCTTTCTTTATAGTCTGGACTAATTTTTCAACAGCTTCTGGTTCAGCTGTATCTACTTTATTCACAATTATAATATCACTAGCTAGGAGATTTGTATGGCCAGGATAATAGGTAGTTTCATGGCCAACTCGATGTGGGTCAGCAACAGTAATCCATAAATCAGGAAAATAAAAAGGAAAATCATTGTTACCTCCATCCCACAAAATTATATCAGCTTCTTTTTCTGCCTCTTCTAATATTTTACCATAATCAACACCAGCAAAAACAAGATTTCCTGCTTCAATGTGGCCAAAATACTCTTCTCTTTCTTCAATTGTACATTCGTGCTTATCTAGATCATCTAGCTTAGCAAATCGCTGCCATACTTGCTTACGTAAGTCTCCATAAGGCATAGGGTGCCTGATAACTGCAACACTTTTTCTGTGTTCTCTGAGAATTTGGGCAAGCTTTCTAGTTACTTGGGACTTTCCTGCTCCTGTGCGTACTGCACATACTGCAATAACTGGTTTAGTAGATTTAATACATGTGTGTTTGGTCCCCATTAGCCTGAAATCCGCCCCAATTGCTAGGACTAGCGAAGCTTTTTGCATCACTTCAACATGTGATATATCCGAATATGACATTATGACTTGGTCAATTGCATGCTCCTTGATTAAATGGGGAAGATCTTTTTCGTCAAAAATAGGGATTCCCTTAGGATAAAGCGATCCAGCTAATTCAGGAGGATATATTCGTCCTTCAATGTCTGGAATTTGAGTGGCGGTAAAAGCTACAACATTATATCTTTCATTATCGCGGAAGTATGTATTGTAATTATGGAAATCCCGACCAGCAGCGCCTAATATAATTGTTTTTATTCGCTTCATATAAAAACCCCAATTTAATAAGCAATAAAAGGCGAAAAATGTTGAATTTTTAAAATATTCTTTGAGGCCTTATAAAAAATCAATTGCTTTATGAAATTTTTTACTGTCAATAACAGATTTGACAAAAAACCTGCGAATTATAAGGTTTTTAAGATTTCAGATTTACTTATCCATCTAAGAAGATTTTTTCTCTTCATTCATAGAATATTTTCCTTGATTATAATTAAAATCTTTTAGCATAAAGGAATAAAGCTAGAAAAACCTTAACCATATTTTATTAAGAATAGACTAAGTGAAATCATTCTGAATAACCCTCAACATTTTCGTTTATCCAAGGTTTAAAATGGATGAACATCCGAAAATTCTAAAAAATTGAAGAAAAACGGTTTTTTCAAATAGTTTGGAGGAAATATCGTTGAGTTCTGCTCCTAAAGGCTGGTCTAACTTATCTAAAACAGTGAAATTGCTGGACGTTTCTATTTTTGGATTCATATTGATTTTATCTGTTGCAATTATTTTATATTTTAGCGTTCTTGATAATACAGTTCAAAATTTGATGATTATATTCCTTGTAGCAATTCTTTCTTTATTTACTTGGTACTTCCGAGACCAATTGGCTAAAGCTTCCGACCTTACTTCGCAAAAACGATATTTTCATGAATGGGTAATTGTATGCATATTTATGTTTGTCATTATAGGAATACTAGTTATCATATATCCAGTAACCTATTAGGTCTTAAGGATCCCCGATTAGATATAAACCCTTTTATATCAAATCGATCAGGTACCGAAACCTTGGCAGTTACTCTCTAAGCCTTCTCTTTTCACAGAGTAACCAACGGTATTCGGATACTTCTGGTACAAGACGACTCAGAAGTGCGCGACTTGAGCGTCTCGTACTATTAAATTTGTGATAACCAGGAGA
>JBHLKC010000244.1:0-5330 GCA_048887065.1 Candidatus Hodarchaeota archaeon | reverse complement strand
CCAGCTAACTGCAGGCTTTGGAATTGAGGGAGAGCGTTATCTCGGAATTGGTAATTTTTATATTTATGTAATCTCATTTTTATTAAGTTTAATAGTAATATCAGCTATTTACAAGGGAAATCAGTTTGGAATGGGTTTCTATATTTTTATCCCCTATGCGATCATTGGATTTTTTATTGAATACTACTACGAAATAGTGAAAAATCCTGTATTACGAGGTGGATGGGCTGTAATTGGTTGGTGTCTTGTTGGCTTACTAGTAGGTTTGTCTGCTGATTGCTCTTTCAAAATTTTTACAGAAAAAACGAAACTCAGGGAAGATTATAGCGCAGGATTGACTGGAGTGGTATTAAATTTAACATATTTCTTCCTTACTTGGTTTGCGCTTGAAGTATTTTATATAGAACCCATGACATTTTCTGGCGCAGGTTCCTTTCTAGGTATCGCATATTTTATGGTACCTTGGATGGTAATCCATGGTTTTTTTGGAGGACTTCTAGCTTTTTGGATTAATATTCCAAAAGAAGCGTTTGTGTAATTTTTTGTATCATTTCTTTCGTTTTGGAAATATGTATAAGTTCTTAAATCTTGACCAATTAGATTCTCACATGCACTCCGACATGTTTGATTTTCCTGTCGAGATAAAAAAGATTGATTGTCCATTTAGCACTAAGTTTAATGAAAAAGAGTTTCGTGAGCTTCTCGAAGATTTTAGCGAAGTACCAAAATCTCAAATTCAGAACGATGTCTGTGAATTTTATGAATTTACTCGTACAGGCTTTGGAATAAGTCATCCAGCCTACGTGCTATTTATCCCTAACAAAGGACATTTTTCAATCAAACCCATCGCCTATTCACCACCAATTATCCTTTCTCTGAAGAAACCTCCTATTGATTCTGCAAATTATCATCGCATGAGGATTCAACATCTAATCCACTCTCTTGGAGAACATTTTCCCGAAACTATAATACTAGAATCGAAGTCTGAAGAATTTTTAATTATTCTTCAGAAATTCTTGTTTCATCCGATTTGCCAATTTAACAATACTCAACAAATCAGCCAATTAATTGAAATACTCTGGTTAGCATCGCAAGCTCGTATTTTATTGGATTATAATCATAATCATTGGCTTATTTCAAAAGTTAATTTCCTTTATTATGTAGATATTGATTACATTGGTCAATCATATCCTGACTACAATAAGTGCCTTTTTGATAATTTGAACCAATCAATGGTTTTTTTTAACACAGAAAATATTACACTAATCCCCCAAGCTCTAAAAGATTTTTCAAAACGTGGTGAAAAACAAACAAAGTTTATTAAAGACTTTAAAAAGGGAGCAATGAAATTGATTGAAAGCTGGGGAGATAAAGAACGACTATCAGAAAAAAATAAACGAAAATTGGACATCCTAAGTGAGGTCGTACAATCCTAGCCAATTGAGCAATACGAAATAGTAGATCTCCATATTCTAAATGATGACTAATTTTAATTTGGATAGATGAATGGTTAAGAGCCTATCGTTTTTTTCAATGATTTCTTTCTAGATTTTGATAACCTACCAATAATTCTTTTAGTAATCTCGTCTGGATGCCAAGGTATGTTCTCTAAATCCATTTTAGATTCATTAATTACTAAATGAAGAATAGCAAACGTATCCGAATTGAGAAATTTTAATAAAATTTGCTCTAATTGAGCTTTAGTAGCCTTTTTTGACCAATAACATCCAATATTTAGGGATTCGAGGAATTTAGTATAATTAATAGTAGATGAAACTGTTTTTTGACCTCCAGTTGTATAGTATTGGAAATTGTCTAGAATGAGTATTTTTAGATTCTTAGGTTTGTAAAAAGCAGCTGTAGTAGATGACCCCAAACCCATCAAAAAGTTTCCGTCTCCAGTTATTACTATAATCTTTTTATCAGGATTAGCTAATGCTAAACCCAATCCAACAGCAATAGGTAAGCCCATCGAACCCCTGAGATATACTTGGGGTTTTGGGAGAAAATAGTAAGCTTCTCTACTGATGTTTCCATTTGAACTAACTACAATATCATTCTCACGGATATGGTTTTTTAATTCAGAAATTACTTCATAACCTTTCATTGACACAACACTCCCTTTTTCACAAGCAAAACGACTGGAGACGAAGTTTCTTCCATTTTTTCCAAGGCATTTTTCATATCAATTTCCCATGTTTCTTCTGATAAATCCCAGTATGGAATATTTAATGCCTTCAGAACTGGTTCGTTGACGTTTCCCATAATTGAGTGCTCAGGAAAATCCTTATCAGGTTCTAAACCCCTGTAACTGATTAGTATGAGCATAGGCAGCTTGTATAACTGAGTTAGTGATGTCAAAGCATCACCGATATTTCCCAAACCACTATTTTGCATGTAAACAAGAGCCCTCTTTCCTGAAAAAGCCACACCAGATGCAATGCCGATTGCTTCGTCTTCTCTAGTAGCATAAACGTGTTTTAATTTTATTTCTGGTTCATGAGAATCTAAATAAGCCAGAAATTCTTTGAAATAAGAACACGGTACTCCACTTATAAACTGAAATTCTTCATCTAAGAAAGATAAAAAATTCTTTGGATAGATCATTCTGTTTCATCCTTAATTTAATCATTCTGTTTTAAAGCAAAAGCATTTTTATTTCAAAATTCTTCGGAAAATATCCTCAGTTTAATACCAAGTTTTCCTTTAATGGTTAAACTTGAAAAGTGTTTTACATTGTTGATTACGTTCTTGGTTCTGATAAGGAAAACATAAGTAAGAAGATAATATTTTCAGATATTTGATATAAGAAATTTTCATGCCTTTGAAATAAATGCCCTCTTGGCTAAGTAGGATAAAAGATGAATAACTCCATTATGGACTCCTGTAAAAGCATTTCCCAAGTTAATATCAATAATATATGGTAATCCCGTTGTTTCTTCTAAGATAATATCAATTGATGTAAGCTCAGCTTTTACTTTTCGAGCAATCTTTAGACCAATATCCCCCAACCAGTTATATTCAATTGATTGGTCTGTTCTCTGTTGGCCATTCCTTCCATTTTTTTCTACTTGAACGACAAAAGGTGTGTTCAATCCTAAAACTTTGATCTTAAACAGTTTTCCTTTAATAAATTGCTCATAATAATAGTTTTCAGAGCTAAGATAGTTTTCTTGGGATTGAGGATTTGGTAGGAAAAAGCTTTTTCCGTTTTTTCTTCCATCGTGGTATCTTAATTTTCGTAAACCTTTTTCTCCAAGTTTAGGAATATTAAAGCCCCAACTTTGCAGATCTAACTGAGTTTGAAAACAATCGTTGTACTTTTGAATTAAATAGCTATTGTTGATGACAGGAATGTTAAGTTTCTCTGCATTAATAATAATATTCCAAATCTCTTCATTAGGATTGGAAAGTAGTGATACCAAGGAATATTTGGATAGATTTTTTAGATCTTCTCCTTCGGAAAATTCAAAAGCCACTGAAGATAAATTTTCTGGTAACTTGTTTAATGAATTCATTTGCAATTCTATTGCATTTAAAAGAGAGTCTAACTTGTTTTCACCTTTTAAAATTAATATATTTTTTTTCAGCTCATACACTCTCTTGTTTTTTATTACTGACCACGTGGGGCTTTAACAGTGAATTTCTAAAAAGGAAACAGCAGATTTTGGCAATTATCACCGTTTTTGCTGATCTTATTTCATTTAATTTATACTTTTTGCTTAATATATAATTAATCATATCCAAGTGGATGTTTGTAATGTATGATTATAGATCTTCACTGTTCTAAATTGTCAAATAGAGCCTCTGACAATTTACTTGTCGGATAATCATTTGAACAACTATTGGATCGAAAATTAACATCAGAATTTAATCAAGAAGAGCTCAATTGTTATCTCGTTTGTACCCCACATACCCAATTATCCTCAGTTTTTTTTCTATGGAAATATAATCAGAAAATTTGTGATAAAAAGATAAGAAATTCTTGTACTCTGTTGGTAATAGCTTTTTCAATGAACCAATTGGCATTTTACTTGGCATTTTTACAATGTTCCGAAGATTATCATAATCAATCATTTTCTGAGATATATCCTCTAGGGGTTTTTCTCTTCCCGTACCATGACAGAAAGAATACTCTAAATTGCTAATTTTCTTCTTTCCTTTAACAATTAGAATTGGATGCAAGAGATTCGACGGTAAAATTGATAATTCCCCAGGTACTAACTTAACTGCACCTTTACGGTAGAGAATTCCCTTTTTTAATATCTCAGCAGTATTATGTGGTTTATCTAAAACTGGTGGAATATTGTCCATGTTTAGAGCCTCGAATACTTTAACTCCAAGCAATAAGCGATTATTAACAGCTTTATTTATGGATTCATGCATCTTAACTAAATAATCTTCTCCAGCAAAGCCGTATTTCACTATAAACATACCATATCGTTTAAATCCAGCATGGATTACAAAATATAATTGACCTTCAACGTCATCACAAAAATCAACAAAATGATTTCCAATGGTAAACTCGATATTCCTATCTTTAATAAGCAACCGATCTAAGTGATCAACTAATTGTTGTAAATCGAATTCTTGTGATAAAACATCTGTTTTAAATAGACTCATGCCACAACCAATATCTCTTCCAAGAAAATTTGGTGTCATAGTATGTGATTCATGGTTAAAAAGTGAAACAGTTCCAACGGGTAGATAGCTCCTACCAGGATAAAAATCTGGTAAAAGAATAATCTTCTGAAGACCAAATTTTTCTAATGCATAAGGGTCAAATTTTGAATATTTTTTATTAAGTTTCGCTTTACTTATTCTTAAATCAATAATTTCCAAGGCCCTTGCTCTCTGATGTTTTCTAAAGTTGAATTCATCGGAATTCGAGGTAATGAAAAGAGTACTAAAGCGTGATGGATTCATTTGGTCAGAGTTAATATACTTTTATCAAGGTTATACAATACCTTTAGAAAAAATAAAGGAGGGTTAGTTAGGAATGTTGACATCTTTACATGAGAAGCCATTTAATAAGAGTATGACCCCCTATATCGTCAAAGATGAGATAAAACAGGAAAATTAAATATCTAGAAAACTATATCGAAGTATGGGTAGTTTTTTTTAGGTTAGTGAAATCAAAGTAACTTCGTGTTATGAGGAAGCTTGGTCTAATCCCTTTTATCATTTCCCTCCAAAACTAATGGTATCGAAATTTGAAAAGAGGTAGTTTTATTATAGGATTTTGCAGTAATATACCAACCGTGAGCTTCTATTATCTTTTTTACTATTGATAATCCAAGTCCCATAGATCCCTTCGAGGTAGTAAATCC
>JBHLKC010000243.1:0-5345 GCA_048887065.1 Candidatus Hodarchaeota archaeon | reverse complement strand
CTTGTTGGCCATCAATTCTACATTAAGTACGATGAAGATAATAATATAATTGAACTATTTTGTCTTGATAATCCTCAATTCTTTCAACGTTTTTCTCAAGAATAGACTTCTTCAAGCATTTTACTTTTAAAACTCTGAAGAACTTTCTCCCTAGTTTTTATTGCTCTAAATTTAAATAAAAACTTAAATCTAAATAGCTGAATTTAAATCGTCAAGGACATTGGACATTTAATGAATCTTGAAGATCCAGAGAAGTTTAATGTTGTGTTGACCAAACGAATTGAGGAATTACACTGATTCTTTTGTCCAAGTAATTGAAATATTTTTTTTTAAAAAAAGGGGCTTTTTCATGCTTTTATAAAGATTTGGGTTGCCACAAAGGTAAAAAAGAAAAAATGAAAAATAAATGAAAATTCTGGTCGAGATTCAGATCACATCAATTTATAGGATGGAAATAAAGATGAACCAAGAATACACTCTAAAAGTAGTTACTCCTCGGACTGTAATAGCTACAACTGAGAATTGTAATGCTGGAGCAGTTGTTCTTAACAATTTTATTGTGGCAATTGATTCAACCATGTTTCCCGTGACTGCAAAACAATTCCGTGAGGACGTAGAAAAGAAGTTTCACAAACCTGTCAAATACCTTTTAATCACTCATTATCATGGGGACCATGTATTTGGTGCTGCTCCATTTAAAGATACTAAAATAATTGGTTCTACTAAACTGGTGGAGGGGTTAAAAGGGAAATTAGAATCACAATGGGCTAAAGAGGCATTTGATGAATGGATTAAACAAGAACCTGAAAGAAAGGAAGATATTGAATCAATTGAGATAATTCTCCCTGAAATAATTTTTGAAAATAGATACATGATAAAGGATGATGATCTACAGATAGAAATAAACCATATAGGTGGCCATACAGCAGGATCTTCCTATGCCTATTTTTCTCATGAAAAAGTTCTTTTTGCTGGAGATCTAATGTTTGCGGAAAGTTTTCCTTGGGCAGGTGATCCCACATGCAATCCAGATCACTGGATCACTGCTTTTGGAAATATGATTAAGTTAGACATTGAAACAATAATCCCAGGCCACGGTCCTATTGTTGGTAAAGAAGAGATGAAAAAGCATTGGATTTTCTTCAAAGAATTGCGGGAAGCGACTATAGAAGCTATTGGTAATAATGAGAGCTATGAAAAAATTGCTGTTCCCGACTTCTACGGATCCGATGAAGACTGGATTATTCCAGAGACATTGAAACATTGGCACAAGTTTTATGAAAATCGGTTATAATTGGAAAGGAACAATTATTTACTTCAAACTTTGGTCAAATTAAGGGATTAGTAAATTTGCTCGGAAACAGTCAATTTGATCATATACATGCTTAAAACCAATTTTCAAACGTATATAGTGTTAGAGGAATGTGATTTTGAACACAGAAGATAAGCAACTTATTGGAGACAATTGGAAAACCAAATTGCTTTCCAGAATAAGTTTATTAAATTAAGTAATAATTTGGTTGAATTACCTGATAAAAATACCACCGTAAACTAATCAATCTACTCAGTCTGTTGTTTAAGAAATTTTTAAAAAAAAATTAGGGAAAAATTTGGCTTATTGCTCATAGATCCAGTATTTAGCGCCTTGATCTTCACTTATGCTAAAACCGAGTTTTTTGTAGAATTCAAGGGCTGGATTGTTAAGTTCAATACTTCCAATCATTTCTTTTGCATTCTGTTTGGTGAAGTAATCCTTGGCTCCTTGGATCATTGCCTTTCGCAGACTTACTCCATCGGGAAATTCGCGATCTACGATCATCCCCGCAAAGTTACCGTATACCGTAGTGTCTTTTTGTCCTCTATCTGCAGGGGAATTTGTTTCTACATGAAGGTATCCCGCTAAGTCTCCTTTCCAGTAGACGAGGAAAGAGTCTTCTGATGACATCTCTCCGTTATCAAATCTCTCCGTCAAATTCTCTACCGTAACTTCATCGCCTACAATACTCTCTTTGGATTTACGGTATTCTACCAATGTTGAAAAATCATTTCTTGTTAAAGGTTTAATTTCGTACTCCGATGAAATCTCATAATTAATTTCGTTTATTGGAAGGCGGATCTCACGAGCTTCCTGAATTTCCTTCACTTTTGCTATTGTCTGGCTTTTGAAATACTCATGGGCTTTCTTGAAATCAAACGCGTAGTGGGATTCGATCGTTCCGGGATTTTTTTTACAATCTTCTTTGGCAAATTCATAAATTGCTTTGAACAATCGATCCAGTGTTTCTTTCGATCGGTATTCCTTTAGAATCATCGGGTAGAAAATGCCATGGAAACCTCCACTAATCCGACATTCAGTATAGCCCACAATCTTCTGATCTTGGTTTATTAGATATAGAACTTGCTTTGGATTGAACTTTGGATCTTCATGACGTTTCCGAACCTTTTCTGCTGTTATTAGTTCGGGTTCAGGTATCATTTCTACAATTACTGTATTAAATATTTCTGCTTGTGCCTCTTCATCCCCTTTTTCATAACTACGGATAGTTATACTTTCTTGGACCATTTTTATTCATTCCTTATTCTTTAATGTTAAAATAATAGGAGAATTTTCTCAACTAGTTTATCATTCCATTTACATTAGAATCATTCAGTCATAACTTGAATGATACAATGAAATTTTTATTCATTCAAAAGGTATTTAATCTTTACTATACTGGCATAACATACAATTTAAACCACGTACAGGCGTTTCACACAATTTTTGTGACGAGATTATAATGGATGAAAAACGAGAAATATTATACAGTTTTTGGGAATCGCTTCCTCCACTGAAGATTGTTACGAGACCAGAAGAAGAGGTGTATGGTCACAAAGTGCGATTACACATTATTCGAATATTACGGAAAGGAATTATAGATCAAATAGATAATACTAGAAGACGTAGGGCTTTAAATGCAAGAGAAATATTATCTATTGTAAAGGAAATGCAAACAGAGGAGGCAACGGACAAAGAAGAAGCACCAAAAACTAAAGATATCAGCTTACAAAGTCTCTACTTTCATTTACAGAAATTAGAAGAAGCGGAATTAATCCAGACTGTTACTATTTTACGGAAAGGAAGTCATAACACAGCTTATTATGGTAGGACTGCACGGATCTTTTTCCATACAGATCCTGTAAAAACTGAAAAAAAGATATCTGAGGCTTTTGCAGCGATTAAACAATTTGCTAGAGTAAAAAATCCAGACTTAAATGAAGTAAAAATTGATGATTTTCGTGAGAGGTATCTATCTCATGAAAAACAGAGAAGTGAAAGAATCTCAAAATGGCTTATCCAATATGAATCTCTGATTGTAGAGAACAATATTGACCTGACCTCATTTTTCAAATTTATGGAAATTCTCGACACAATTAATCCTGAGATTATTCAAATCCTCAAGGAATTGCAAGATACTCTACAATTTGAATCATTACCATGAGAAAAACGAATCATATCTTAATATTATTACTGGTCATCAATTCTACATTAAGTACAATGAAGATGATAGTATCATTGAATTATTTTGTCAAGACAATCCCCAGTTTTTTCAACGCTTTTCTAAAAAATAGCCTTCTCCTTTATACGTTATTTATTCACATTTTTTCTTTCACTCGGGGAAGAACTTCTGTTCCAAGTACTTCAATCCCCTCCTTTCCAGTCATTAAACCATGAGGTGTTCCCTACTCAATTTGATTGACTCCCTTCTTGAAGAGATTACAGGTCTGAGTGATAATGTTAAAACAGTAAAAAATCCTTTTTATCCTCAATTCTCGCAAAATATGATTTGAGTCGGTATCGTATTCTAAAATATACCTATTGCGCGGGCAATTTCTTTGCTAATAGTAGATGATAACCTTTTTATATTGAGTTATAATTACATTACTGCTACCATCTAATGATATAATAATCATTTGATGAAAACGAGATCGGAGAGATAACAAATGAAGTACAAAATTAAAACAATATTATTGGTTCTACTGATTTTTTGGAGCACCAGCGTGTTGGTTGTGAACGGACTTCCAGAAGGTAAGGGAGTTCAGAAGATAAATCCTCATGTACATGGTGAAGCTTGGCCTTATGGTCCCAGATATTCAAGGGGCTATTACTACGTGCCTTGGGCACCAGAAGAATTTTCAGGAACTATTAAAGTAGGAACGTGGCTAACGATTGGGTTGGGTTGGTGGCCTGGATTCCCAGTTCATGAAGATTTTGTCGATGATGCCATAGAATTCTTGATCGCAGATGGAACAGCGTCTGTTGACTGGTTGAATTTCAATGGTGAATTTATTGACTTGGAACAGTGCTGGCGTGTGGATTACATTATAGTCGAGCCTTGGATAGATGAATATGGTAACCCTGTCCCTGAATTTTACTATATTTACTTTCCTTTCAGATATTATATCCCACCCCAAGCTAAAGGAACTTACGAGATAAGTATAAGTTTTTTTGGATCTGAAATCTTCGAAGGTTACATTGAGTGGGCTCCAGCATCAGCGTTCAAATAAGGTGAGCTTTTTATCCCTCATCCCTCTTTTTTTTCAAACTAATTTATTATGGGACTTGTTATGTTCCTGATTGTAGAATTCAAGGTGAGAAGATGATATTCTTTCATCCTTTTTTCTTCAGTCGTTACAGATTAGACGGATATATTATCTTTCAACTAGCCCTAGGTGAAAGGGAATTGAATCACGACAAAGAGAATGATACTAAACGTAATCATTGAAATTAAACTGTCCAATTTCCCTGTCTTTAGAAATGGGATTAATAATGGAGTGTTGCTTTTATAACTGACATATTCAGGACCAAATTTCTTCAATAGATACTGATCTTCAATAACTGCTAGGACAATATAAGCTAGGAGTTCTAAGTACCAGAGTGCTACTGTTTCTTCTGCTGAAAGCCAACTCGTGCCGAAAAAGGATGTAATGTAGAAATAGCTCCACCCTGTGAAGCCAATTGTTAAAAGCAGGAAACCTAGATACTGTGGGTGTCTTATAAAGCGATATGGGCCAGTGGTGACAAGCCCTTGTTTCTTGTTTGCAGCAAGATAAACCACAGAATAGATGATAATTACAATACTTATGATAATTAAGACTTTTCCAAAGAAAACCTCGTTAAAATTGAAGAAACTCACATAAGCTTCAGTGATGCTTGTAGGAAGATTGGAAGCCAAGGCACTCAATAAAAGAATTACGGGAGCAGCCATAAGAGGTGCCCAAATCCAGATGCCTGGAATTTGTTGAATTAATAAAATTAAATATCCAGTTATACCAAAAATTATAGCTTGAACTCTACCTAGTATTTT
>JBHLKC010000242.1:3329-5362 GCA_048887065.1 Candidatus Hodarchaeota archaeon | reverse complement strand
AGTAAATCTAGCTGTTCAGCTTTCTGAACGCATCGTTCAAAGAGTTAAACGTCAGAAATGAGTAGAAAACCTTAAATATTTGTCTTTGAGTGAATTTAGTAATACAAGATGGTTAGTAAGAGTGAATAACAACGATGAAATTAATAATCACCCGTTCTATACGAAAGAATTACTTATGCTCAAAGAAATTCAATACACTTTTCGTGATTGGTTCATTATTCCTACTCTTGTTAGTACTCCCTAAAGTATATGCCTCTATCTACCCAATTGAGACAAATCCAATAGAGAAAAAGGCTCCTCAGAATGTTGTACAAACAACTCAACAAGCTCCTCCTGTGCTACGTTATCTTGATGTTTATGATCCTCATTATTTGGCTTATCCTTTTAGCTTTGACTCAATTACCACTGGAATAGGGTACTTAAATTCGTTTATTTTTGATACCTTAGTTGAATTCGACTTTAACACTGAAGAATTAATACCAAGTTTGGCTACTCAGTGGGTAGTGTCGAACGATAGTAAAGAATGGACATTCTCATTAAGACAAGATGTGGTGTTTCATGATGGGAAAAAGTTTAACTCATCAGATGTTAAATTTAATTATGATAGGTTTATTAATCCAACACACCCTGCTTATGTGCCAGATCCACTTATTAATCTCCGAATGCCCTTACATTCAGTAGAAATTCTTGGAGAATATGAGATTGTTTTCAATTTTTACGATCCTTTTCCCGCTTTCATAAATGTTCAAGCACCTTTCATCGGTATTATCTCACCAGATAGCTTTCAGGGTCCTAACATTACTACTCCGATTGGTACAGGTCCTTATAAATACATCTTGACTTCTAATGCTTCTAATGACGCTAATTATTATAATTTAACTCGAAATAATGGCTATTTTCGGGGACTAGCGCCTTTTAAGTCAATTGATTATTTCCTGTTCAGTAGTCTAGAGGATTTACATACAGCAATTACTAATCAGGAAGGAAATTTTGTAACAAACGCTAATCCGAGTAATTGGCCAGGAGAATTAGTCATTAATGAAAGTTATTGGCAGCGTGAAGTTTCAAAATCTCTTGATTTCATAGAACTAGTCTGGTTTAATCATCAAAAACCTGAACTTTCTGACCAACGAGTTAGACAGGCAATCAACTATGCAATCGATAAGGAAATTTATATTAGCGAGCTTCCTGATATAAATTCGATACCATTATCAAGCAATATTCCATATCACTTCCCCTTTCGCGATACAAGTGTTCAAGGTTTTCCTTATAACGTGACGAAAGCCAATGAACTACTGGATGAAGCAGAATATCCAAGAGGAGCGGATGGATACCGCTTTGATCTTGAAATTGTGGGTTCAGCTTATTCGAGGGGAAAAAGTCTAAATCTAATTGCTTCTTTTTTAAATACAACAGGAATTAGATGTAATATCACCTATACCAATGGTACAGATGACTGGTATGATAAGTTTTTTAGCACTACCTATGATATGTTCATTTTAGGATATGGTAGGGTATTTCAGGATCCTTCTGCAGCAAGGCTTTTTCTGCATACTGAAGGAGAACTAAATACTGGTAAGTATTCCAATCCTGAGATGGATAGATTTATCATGTTGGGTCAGCAGACACCTGTCCAACAAGAACGAGAATATTACTATAAACAGGTACAAATACTTGCACAAGAAGAAGCTCCCTATCTTCTATTAAGAGAGGGGCAACTTGATTATCTCCTCACCTCACAACTTACTCCATTAATCTCTATGAGCAGAAGTGGAAGAATTGGATTAAATTACACAAATGATGGTCAATTTGCACCTCGTTTCAAATTGCAAAGCAGTACCCAACAGGAAAAGAATCTGGACAAAAGCTTCCACTATCAAAATGTTAAAATCTTGGAAAAACCCATTTATTTTCCGTTTGCAGATACAGTGATTAAATCTACTAATTCACAGCCACTCACAGTTAATATGAGCATGAGTCACAATTTGAGAACATTTCTTTCAACTCACAACGAAGTAGGTAAGTTTTTTGAG
>JBHLKC010000242.1:0-3229 GCA_048887065.1 Candidatus Hodarchaeota archaeon | reverse complement strand
CCTCTCTGCGATACGTGGAGGTGAATCTCAAGGGTGAATATCACATTCTTAAATTAACAAAACTAATAACTAGGATCACATACCAATATTTCCCGTTGGTTTTCTTAATCGTTGGAGGGACAATAGGTTTTGCCACAATTGCGGTGGTTATTAACAGGTTTACCTTACGAGCCTTTAAGGAGAGATATGAGTTATAATGCCAAAAAAAGATCAAAACCCAGAAATCGTTGCTGTTAAAGAAACACTCCCCTTAGAGCAACCAGAAAAAACGACAATCATTCAGAGAATCCGAAAATACCTGCGATTAGAAATATTAAAAGAACCAAGTAATATTCTTCAGGGGAAAGCGCTCCAGGTTTATTGGTATTTAGTGACCCATCCGCAGGGAATAGCGGGGATAAGAGAAATTCAAAAAGAACTCGGATTTACCTCCTCAGGAACAGCAGCATATCAGATCAACAAATTAGTTGCGAGTGGAATAGTATCAAAAAACGAGGAAACGGAGAAATATTATGTCAATGAAGAAGTTAAATCAGGGATACTGGGATTTTATATCCGCATAGGGTATCGAATGATACCCCGTCTGATGATCTATCTGATAGTTTTTATTTTAGGACTAGTAATGTACCTGTGGTTGGCTGTCACAAAGGGGGATGAATTCATCACAGACCCAACGAATTGGCTTTTCCTATTTTTCTTAATCTTTGGGTCTATAGCCTTTATTATTGAATCGTATAAAATATGGTGCTTAAAACCGGATTAAACTACTAACAGTTCTATTATGAAAAATAATAGAAAAAAATGGTATATTGACTAATTGCTTGTATCAATGAATCCATGCAAATCTGGAAACTAAAACACAATTAGCGTTGAATTAAAGAATTTATACTTAAGAGTTGGTGTAAAAAATAATGAAAATACGGAAAAAAATACTTTCAGGAAACATTGTGCTCCTAATACTCATATTCATGAGTTTGGGAGTTGTTACTCCCAGTAATGCAGCTAATTCGGCTAATATGAGGCTAGAAATCGAATGGGAACACTATTTTGGGGGATCAGAAGGTGATGCTGCGCATTCAATAATCCAATCCAGTGATGGGGGATTTACCATTTTAGGTTTGACGGAATCTTATGGCGCAGGTCGGTTTGACATTTGGTTGATAAAGACCAATGCTAGTGGACATCATGAATGGAACAAAACCTTTGGAGGAATACATTTTGATTGGCCATCAAAAGGTAATTCCTTAATTCAAACACAAGACGATGGATATGCATTCAAAGGATATACTCAAGGATGGAATGAATCGGGTCAAATTGCTAATGAAAAGTTTTTAATGAAAACAGACAGCAAAGGTATCCAGAAATGGAATTATACCGTTGAAGGCTCAGCAGGGAGTACAGTTATCCAAACGACAGATAGTGGATACGTTCTTCTAGAAACTATTAATAGGGATAATGAATCCGAAACTCAGGATTTAGTACTCCTGAAAATCGATTCTAGCGGCAATTATGTATGGAATCAAACAATATATACTTTTAATGGAGAAGTTCTAGTAGGACCATTGATCCAAACGATAGATGGAGGTTATACTCTCTTAGGATCCCTTGGAGAGTATCCTGATCATGACTTTCTACTAATTAAAATAGATTCAGCAGGCCTAGCTGAATGGAATAAGACCTATTCAAGAAAAAACTTTAATGTTGGAGCGTCAGTAATCCAATTAGCTGATGGTTGTTTTATTTTAGCAGGAACTTCAGGATATGTTGGATACCTTTCTACAGGATATGCTGTAGACAATTCAGAAATCTGGCTAATAAAAACGGATGTCACTGGTGATCCTGTTTGGAATACAACACTAGGTTTTACAAGCTCGAATGAAGAAGTAACATCTATGATTCAAACTGCGGATGGTGGTTTTCTCTTGGCAGGAATCACTGATAAATATTCTGTGGACTCTGCTTGGTTAGCTAAGACAGATTCTGACGGTAAATTAGAATGGGAAATGAAGATTGGAGAAGATAATAAACACGTAATTGAATCTGTTCTACAGACTGCTGATGGAGGGTATGTTTTAGCAGGATCAACTGGCAATCCTCTTCATGGAGGTGCAGGTGATATGTGGTTGCTCAAAGTGCAGGTGACTGAGGGGACTACTACGACAACTGATGATGGAAGCCCTGGATTTGAATTTTCGCTTGTTTTTCTTTGTCTTGTATTGATAATCCTCACTACTCGGAAACGAAGGCTTGTTTAAGGATTGTTGAACCAGTTGATAAAGACAAATTTGCATTATGAATGAAAATTTAATTTGTGATTGTCACTTCAAGAACCTAAGACTTTCTTGATAACACCAATAGCCCATTTCAAGTCTTCTTTGGAGATTACAAGGGGAGGCGCAAAACGAACAGCAAAATCGTGCGTGTCCTTGGCTAAAATCCCCTCTTCAATGAGCTTTTCAGTAAATGGACGTGCTTTTTCATGCATTTCCACAGCAACAAATAATCCTTTTCCACGAACTTCCTTAATCCGGGGATGATCAACTTTTTTCAATTCATTCAAGAAGAATGTACCCAATTCAGCGGATCTCTCGGCAAGTTTTTCTTCTACAAGAACATCAAGAGCAGCATCACCCACAGCGCAGGCAAGAGGAAAACCACCAAATGTAGAACCATGTGAACCAGGGATAAAGACTTCCATAATCTCTTTACGAGAGACAACAGCCGATACAGGAAGTAAACCACCACCAAGCGCTTTACCGAGAGTCATCACGTCAGGTGTGATTCCTTCATGTTGATGACAAAACATCTTGCCAGTACGACAAAAACCAGTTTGGATTTCGTCTAAGACTAAGAGGACGTTATTCTTCGTACAGATCTCTCGAGCTTGCTTCAAGTACCCCTCATCAGGGACAATGACACCTGCTTCTCCCTGAATAGGCTCAACAAGAAAAGCTACTGTATTGGGAGTAATAGCTTGTTCTAAGGCTTCAACATCATTGTAAGGAATCAGTTTGAAGCCAGGAGTATACGGACCAAAATTGGTGTTAGCAAGAGGATCAGTAGAAAAACCAACAATAGTGGTAGTGCGACCATGAAAGTTATTCTCGCAGACAATAATTTCAGCTTTATTCTGTTCAACTTTCTTAACCTCGTACCCCCAACGACGAACCATTTTAATGGCAGTCTCGACAGCTTCAGCACCCGTATTCATAGGTAACGCCATATCAAA
>JBHLKC010000241.1:0-5407 GCA_048887065.1 Candidatus Hodarchaeota archaeon | reverse complement strand
TATGATACTGATCTGGAACACATCAAGACCAAGAGGATAGAGAGATGCAGTAAATGCACCCCCAATTAGTGCAGCAAATGCGGCATAAAAGGGAATTTTACCAATGAATTCTCCGATTAAAATGTCACTTGGTTTTATAGGGGCTGAAAGATAGATCTCAATATGACCTGTTTTAATGTCATTTAATGTAGATGCAATAGGAAAGGAGGCAAAAATGACAAAGAAAATGAATAAAAAGACTTGAATGAACGCTACAGCTACTGCAGAAAGCAATAACTCATGTAATTCATCAACAAACAAATCGACAATATAGGGGGCAATGAATAGGACATATGTCACTAGTCCTCCAATTAGAAGGTATGGTAAGTAAGGCCGAATTTCACGAATTCGACTTGTACTAACCCGATATTCCGTTTGAGCGATCGAAAGCCAAGTTAGGTTTATTGAAATCAAGAAAGATTCCTCCAGGCCATGAGTTCTTTTTCATCAACACCGCCTGTAAGAGCAATAAAAGCCTCTTCCAAAGTCTTTGTTCCTGCTTGGGCAATAATTTCAACGACTGTACCAACAGCAATTAAACGTCCGTGGTGAATGATACCGATACGGTCACAAAGTTCTTCCACCAGAGGCAGGATATGACTGCAGACAACTATCGTTTTACCAACCTGATCAGTTAAGCTTTTAATCAAATCTTTAACCATATGAGCTGCACGGGGATCCAATCCTGCAGTTGGTTCATCAAAGAAAAGAATTGAGGGATCGTGGATCAACGCTGCAGCAATTAGTACTTTCTGTTTCATACCTGTACTGAACCCTTCTAACAGGTGGTTCTTACGCTCAGTCAGTCCAAATAATTTCAAAAGCTCATCAATACGTTCTTTTAGGACATCACCTTTGATATTATACAAAGCACCCATAAACTCAAGAAACTCGTACGCACTAAGCTTCTCAAATAACCCAGGCGATTCAGCCAATAGCCCCGTAATTGTTTTAACCTGTGTTTTATTATTAATGATGTCAAAACCATTTACACTAGCAGTACCAGTGGTTGGTTTTAATATACAATTGAGTAAGCGAACAGTGGTTGTTTTTCCTGCGCCGTTCGGCCCAAGTAAACCAAACGTTTCACCCTCAAATATCTCAAGATCTAGCTCGTCAACAGCGATGATCTCACCATTCTTACCATAGTACTTCGATAGCTTATCAGTCTGGATAAGGACTCGATTTATTTGATTTGATTTTTTGAGTGTATTATGAATTTGCATTTTTTTACACCATTTCTTTGATCTTCAATTAACTCTCCTTCCACAGGAAAAACAAAATATGTCATTCCCTTCTAACAGCACTCCACAATTAGTACAGTATTGTTTTGTAGATTTAAGAGGTTCTGTTCCCCAATAGTAAGATTCAGGGGATAGATTCTCCCAATTATTAGCCCTTCGAGATTTAGGTTCTTGAATATAATCCCTTCTAGGCCTAGATTCTCTGCAATAATCGTCTTCCACTTCCAAATGCTCAGACTCCGTAAAAGCTAAAGCGAGGGGTAAAGTTCCGACAACGACCATTAAAGAGACAATTAACATGAAAATAGGGAAGAAATTTCCCCTATTAGGGTTCATAATGAATAATCCTAATGGAATAAACGTTCCCATTAATAGGGCAACAATAGTGAATAATAAAACTAGTTTATTTGGTTTTTTGCTCCTTTTTCCTGTGTTATCAGCAGCTGTAGCTGCTGCTATGACGCCACCTATCCATGCCATTAGATGGACCCTCCACAAAAAGCTGTTTTGTTATTTCTCGATACGTTTTTATAGACTAATTTCATCAAATTTTTATACACCTTAGGGAATTGTTCCCAGTTAAAGGGAATAATTCCTAGTATATAAACTTTTTTTTTGTGGAAAATTGACTCAGCTTTTACTAGTACCCATTCTCAAATTAACTATACCAGTTTAATATTTGGCGTCGTAAGAAAAACTTTTGAAGGAAAAGATCAGTCAAATTACCTTTCTTTTCTTAATGAGAAACAGCAAAAGACTAATAACTCCAATAGATACAAATAGGAGTGCGAGGATCGATTAGAATAAGGAGGACTGTAGAGGAATTTCAGACAATCAGCCATGACCTCCTCGCGCTCTTAATGAAACTCACTCGAATTCAAACTCTTCTGACTTATACAAAACTCCTCATCCTGATCGACTCTACGCTCTATTTGATGACTGATTTGGATAATAAGCTAATTATTACCAGTTCTGCCTTAGAGAGCGAACGCTTGATTCAAAATATCACCAATGGATTTCCTAAGTAAAAGACCTCATAACACAAAAACACTATCGAAATTTTCAACATTTTACTAAGAATTATACTGATTTTCTTTTACGAGAAAATATTAGAATTATTAGTGGTACTAAGATAAAAATGAATGGTATAATTGTACTTTCTTGAGTAATAGAGGTAGTTGTGGTTATTGGATCTGCGAAGAAATATTCCAGCATATTATCTAAAATATGTCTCCAAGCACCAAAACTGTGGCATTCAGGGTTATAAATAGCTTCTGTAGACCATCCTTTGTCTGTACAGATTGAAACCATATTTTTGGTATCATCTACCATTGGTGTTTTGAAGTTATTATTATTTTCATAAGTGCCAACAGAAAACCATGTTTTCAAATCCAAAGATAAAGGAGCATATGCATACTTAGTCATTATTTCATAAGCAGCTTCTCCCATTGAATAGCTACCAGATTGAGACGCTAATAATTTAAATGTCTGAGAACGTTCTAGGACAACATAAGCTGAGGCAAGAGCGCTAATTGAAAATCCTAGATGTAATCGAGCATAAGGAGAAGGATTTGTGGCGTATTTTTCATCAATATAAGCAACTACGCTATCCAAATAGGTCAAATATTCAGGATTACACTTATACCAGTCAATACGAGAAAATATATCATTTGGATTATCGGGATCAGCATCTTTATGGTCTATAAAGACTGCTATTATTGGTTCGATTCTTTGATCTGCTATCATATTGTCTAAAATATTTACAACTGACATTAATGTAATATAATAAGACCCATCCCCGGTGTACATAGTTGGGTAATTATCTTGAGGGTTATAGTTTGGAGGGAGGTAAACTTGTACCATTGGATTTTGCCAGGGTGATTGAAGGGTTGTAAGAGTTCCATGAGGAATATCTGGACGATGAATAATATCAAATGGTTGCTGGAAATAGGGCATTGCCAATTCAGAAGCATTTTGATTAAGAGTAAAAGGTGATTGATGAGGATTTCGTGGATCCTTTCGCCATTCATCTTCACCATTAATAATGAAGAAATAATCAATACGAGTCGTTGGTTCAACAATGAATTCAAATGATGTATGAGAGAACTGTAAAGTATTATTAGAAAGTGGATAATAGAAAAAAGAAAAATTAGGATCTAATCTGGTCATATTGATTGCATTATAAGCAGAAAAATCTCCTATAATCGCACAAGTATCAATCATCGTAGTTTTATTATAATAAATAAATACAACATGAGAATCATTCTGAACAGCTGGAAAACCCCCACCATCGGTTTCTTGCCAAGAAATATAATTATCTATAATTGTGGCTTTTTCTGTTTCCATACAATTGTTGAACTGAGTAAGAAAATCGTAAAAACTAGAAAAAGTAATATCTGAAGTAACCTCAGTGCTTTTAAATCCGATATTGTCAGAATCGTAATTATAATCAGTTTTTACTAGTTGGAAACCTTTGGAATTAATGATTGGAGATATTAAACTATTATTTGAACAGATAAACCATGTATATATTAAAATTACAATTATTAATTTTTTCATTTAGATTCGTCCAATTAATGATTGCAGCACTTCTTAGAAGGCAATATATTCACATAATAGCTTAAACCACTTTAGACTTTAGAAAAGCAGCTCTAGCACAAGATCAGCCTATATGTAATTTACAACACTATTCTGGTTGAATTACCTATGGAAGAGTTAGATTAGATGGCTTTTTTAGATATCTAAAAAGGCAATAAATTACTCAAAAAAAAATCAAATGACTTTCTAAATTTTATTCAGACCTTTGAGTAGATCACAATGCTTCAATGCCACTGACAATTTATAAGCACACTTTCCATCCCATTCCCGCTCTAGCTGAGCGTTCCACCTCAGTGTATACCCTCTCTAAGTCTTTATTTTTTATTTATATATCCGAAAATACATTTCTAGAAGATTTGTCAAAGTACCGCTAGGGTGAAAATTAGAAGGCACAAAACTGTGATTAGTCCGACAAGATAGTAAAAGGGTGGAGATGGCAGTAGTCGTTCTGTTATTATGTGAAGATCTAACTGGATGTTGGCAAACCTTTCGTAGACTGCAATATCAGGGGGATTATCCTCCTCAACATTCCGTGGTTCGCGCCACCTGAAACGATAATAAGATATTCCTATACCCAAAGACAAGAAAAATCCTATCATCAAGCTAAGAAGAAATCCTATGAGTAAGAAACCTAATGCATAGAAGTTATTGATTTCTAAAAGCCTTACATCCCCACACATTGCTCAAGTGATTTCCCTACTTTATAACCTATATTTTTTTTCATATCAGAACTTTTTAAATGAAATAGATTCAAGCTATGATTCTGCTATTGATATGTGACTGTAATTTGATGGCTCTGCTTAAGGGGGTTTGTACAAAGAAATAACCAGTAATTCAGATGGACTCACACCATAGAAGTGTTTAAAAGGGACCTTTGTCAAGTTCATATAAGGGAGAATTTTCTTGGCAAGAGACATTAAGTGGTCAGCGGGAGTAATCTTCACAATATTTTTCTCTTCTATTACTGTTATTACCGCCCCAATGACAAGTACGACGATCAAATGGGCTTCTAATTTTCGTCCTCATGGAGGATACGTTGACGAAATTCTGTTCGTACAGTATCCCTCTGAAGATTATAATCAAGTGATATATGCACTTCAGAGAGGGGAGATCGACGTGTATGATACACAAATCCCTGTAAAATATCTACCTAGCCTTTTAACTGATCCTAACATTTCAGTACAGATTGAGTCAGACAATATGTTTCGCCACATCACTCTGAATTGTGATAATTTTCCAACAAACATCACAGGGTACCGTCGTGCACTGGCATATAGTTTAGATAAGTATAAAATCGTCACGAAGGTAACGGGAGAGACAGGGAAACCCTTAGACAGCTATATTCCACCCTGTGCGACAGAATGGGAAATTGAGAGCTCATTATCTGAGCATTTTTATGAGAAAGATATCACAAAGGGTAATGCCTCTCTGGAAGCTTCAGGGTTTAAGGATTTAGATAACGATGGCTGGCGTGAATATGATGTCAATAACAATGATGTCTGGGATGAAACGGTTGATATCGATGA
>JBHLKC010000240.1:0-5427 GCA_048887065.1 Candidatus Hodarchaeota archaeon | reverse complement strand
TGTCAAAATTATACTATTAGTCAGAGATGGAGGGATCAAGAGAGTGGGAAAATTCTTGATGGCGTTAAAAGAACCCCTCAACAGATCGTACGAATTGCTGGAGCATTAGCAAGGGAAGGCGCACGAAACATAAATTGGGTTGGAGGGGATCCTACCTCAAATCTTCATGTCATATTACATGTTCTCCGGGATTTTGATATTAATATTTGCCAGTTATGGAATTCTAATATGTATCTTAGTATTGAAGGAATGAAATTGTTATTAGAAGTGATGGATTTCTGGCTTCCTGATTTGAAATATGCTAATGACGATTTTGCAAAGAGGATGTCTAAGATCCCAAATTATTGGTCTATTATAACACGTAATATTAAAATGGCCCATGATGAAGGTTCTGGAGAAGTCATAATTCGTCACCTAGTAATGCCAGGGCGGATAGAGACGGAGACATATCCCATTCTCGAATGGTGTGCTCAAAATGTTCCGAATGCGTTGGTTAATGTAATGGGCCAATATCGGCCACAACATTTAGTTCAACGACATCCTGATAAATTCAAAGATATCAACCGAGGCCTTAAATATAAAGAACTGACATTAGCTCGCGATAAAGCAGAAGAGCTTGGCATCCTCTGGAGACCAGTCTCTTGAGTTCAAATTCTTTAGATTAGCTTTGTTATGCTGAATGAGTAACCACAATATGAAGAAAGACCATATTGCAGGGATATTTACCCGTGCTGCTCCAATTTATGATCAGGTAGCATTCAAATTTTTTTCTTATTTTGGAAAACGGTTAGTTGAGCTCATGGAGATTCCACCGAGAGTTAAAGTACTGGATGTCGCTGCTGGAAGAGGAGCGTCACTTTTTCCTGCTTCTGAGCAAATCGGGCCTGAAGGATCGGTAATTGGAATTAATATATCTGAAGGGATGGTAAAAGAAACAACTAACGAGATTATCAGTAGAGGATTCTCTAATGCTACAATGATTCAGATGGACGCTGAAAACCTCATCTATCCTAATAATTCTTTTGATATAATTCTCTGTGGATTTGGGATATTCTTCTTTCCTCAATGTAACAAAGCTCTTAGAGAAACATGGCGGGTATTAAAGCCAAATGGACAGATAGGAATTTCCACATTTTACCATATAGAAGATGCTAACTCCACAAGATTGAGAGAACGAATCAACAAAGCAATTCGGAAATATCTTCCTCCCCCTCTCAAACAAGAAATACAACAAAAAAATAAAGCCCCTATATTTGATACTCAAGAGGGGATGCAGAGACTATTAAGTAGTGCTAATTTTCGAAAAATTCGTTGTATAATTGAAGAGAAGGAATTTCTATGTCCAAATATTGAAGAATATTGGAACTATATGTGGTCTGTATTTTGGCGAGCTCAGCTGGAGAAGATCCCTTCGGAAAAACATGATCTATTGAAAGACGAAATCACAACGATTTTTAATGAATTCAAACGAGAGGATGGATTACATAATACTATTAGCGTTCTTTTTACATTTGGGAAAAAATATACTTTCAAGAGAATTTAGGATTTTATATTAGACTATATTTTTTCAAAGATACTCATGTCTGCTTTCCAAAATTTCGCATAAGCTGTTCTTTCACTGTTATTTTCTAGAAGGCATTCAATGTATTTTTGAAGTATAATTGCAGTTTCTGGCTTATTTACAAATTTGATACGTACCTTATCTTTAAGGTAGTCACCTTCAATACCGTGGTCTGTTAATTCTTGGAGCTTCCGCTCCGTTTTATTTTTTCCATACTTTAGGTATTTTTTAATATCTTTTTTTGAAATCTCAATTGATACTTCCTCATTATCAGTCAAGAGCCTTCCATGCCTTCCTACAATCCAAAGAAACTTTGTGTTCTCCTTTTTTCTTTTAATTTCTTGTTCTTGTCCGCCCGAAGTTTTACATTGTAAAGTTAACATACTTTCAATAGTAGAATATAGGTTCTGAAGAGCTTCTCTGATTGTTTCTGGCCTAATCCCTACTCCAGAAAGTGTATCTAGGTTCAGGAACGATGAAAAATTTATAGTAGACGGACTTTCTTGTTTAATATCACTTTCTGTAACGGTTTTAATGAATTGGTCATAGATTTCATCAAGTCGTGGTTCATTAAGGTGAGGTAACGCAAATAGTTGGAAGTCTTCTGAGGTTCCACTTTTTCTTGTTCTTTCAGCAATTTTATTAATAACCCGAATCATGTTTTTGATACGTGGACAAGGATAATCAAGACAATATCCGCAATTCTTAATATTATTGGTCAAAACACATTTTCTGATGAAGCAGGTACTCCAAAGGGGGGAGATTTCAGGAATATCAAAACATCCATTGCAGAAACGCTCTTTGTATACCCATCCACGTGTTCTATGGAACTTTTTCCATCCTTCGTCAACTTTAATGCGATCATTCTCTGACTTGAGATTATCTTTAAATGCTGGACAAATTCCGCAATCAAATCCACATAGTGATATTGCATCATTCATAATTGAGTTAGGCATTAAACAATTAATTTCTTAACTTTTTCTCTCTTGATAGAATGACTATATCTGAATTAATCAATATCTGAAAGTATTAAAGTACTTAATTCAGTCAATAGTCTTTTATATTCGGGATTCAAAGTGTCAAGGAGATTTAAAATCTTATAAAGTAGGTTTAAATCTAGGTCTTTGTCTCTTATAATTGATTCATGTTTTCCTAACCATTTTGCTATATCCTCATATCTTTTGATCTTATAATCAAAAAAACCCTTAGATATGGTGTTAATATCACTTATTTCCACATCTGGGTGTAAAACTTTAACTAATTTGTCAATTTCTGCAAACATTTTCTTGTACTTCTGAAGTTCAGCATCTGGATCGCTTTTAAGTATAATATATGCTGAACGTCCATAATAAGCTATTCTATGGCTCCTCTCAACCACCATTGCTACTATTTGAATAGCACCAAATTCGTGAAGCTTGTTTAAATGAAAATAAAGATTGGTGTAACTAATTTTTTTTATCTCAGGATCTTCATATTTTTCAAGTTGCGTTTTTATTTCACGAGCATTAAGTGCATAACGTTGTAATTTTTCACCTTGAACATCTTCATCAATGGTTCCTTTCCGTAAGATTTGCATAATGGCGGGGCGAACAGGAGGTTCATCAAATCCTTTGGGAATTTTAATAAGTTTATACTTCGGAATATTTTTCTGAAAAGAATATAATTCAGGGCATTTTTTGCATGAGTCTCGATGGATAACAGTGTCTGAGTCTTTTTTTTCCATTTGCATTATTTTCTCCCATTTAAATGAGGATTTTTGGTTTAAATAGTCATAAATTGGAGATTGAAAGGTAAATTCATTAAATTCTTTTTAATTGTTCCATTAAATTCCATTTTAATAAGTTTTGAATGGGTCTAATTTAGCATTAATGAAAATAATATTCTCTTATTACAGTTTAATTTGCGCATACTCCACACTCCTTATTTTTTTCATCATATATAAGACTTATTTTTTTACCATAAACCCAATATTTAAAAATCGTACCCATTCTAATCAGGGTAGAATGGATATCCATTCAAATTAATTTTGAATGGGTGGAATTGATGAAAAATCAGTCGAAATGAATTATTTATTTGTAAAATAATGTTAATAATCTCTATTAAATTAATAAACAAAGGATGAATTCAATATGGTTGTAAACAAATATCTAGGTATCGAAGAAATACCCCGTAGAGCACAACATTATATCCGAACATATTTAGTTTTCCAAACATTCAGCACCCTTCTCTTGGTCTTATCAAATACCTTTTTCGTTTTATTTTCAATAGATAAAATAGGATTTGCTCTGACAGGTGTTACGTTATCTTTTACTTTCCTTATTCAACTAGTTTTTGATTATCCGAGTGGATCGCTTGGAGATTGGATCGGCCAAAGGTGGGTTCTGTCAATATCATTTGCCTGTTATGGTATTGCATTTTTCTTAATGACAACTGCTCAAACGTTTACGAGTTTCATGATTATCGCTTTTTTCAACGGATTTGGTAATGCCCAA
Organism: Candidatus Hodarchaeota archaeon; assembly: GCA_048887065.1. Taxonomy (GTDB): domain Archaea; phylum Asgardarchaeota; class Heimdallarchaeia; order Hodarchaeales; family Hodarchaeaceae; genus Hodarchaeum. The sequence continues at coordinate 1,374 of JBHLKC010000240.1, read as the reverse complement.
AACTCAGGTGCGATTAACACTTGGTTAGATAATAACTATCAGAAAGTAATAGAGCAAAGTGATCCAGAACGAAAGGTTTATGGATTTAGCAGGGCCCGCGTACTAACAATGACTAGAGTAGCATCTGCTGTTGCTTTTATGACTGGTGGATTTTTAGCTACACAGATTTCACGCCAATTTGTATTTGGAATTCAGGCTATTTTTGCTTTAATCATAATTATACCAATTTATATTCTTGTGACGGATGAAAAAACGGAAGAAAGCTTGAAAATCGATTCTAACAACCAAGGCTTTTCAAACAATTATCTTTCACACCTTGTGGGTGGCATTAAGTTTCTTGTCGGTAGTAAGGCACCATTTTTCTTTATCACAGGTACAGCATTAATCTTCGCATCATTTGCGATTTGGGGTAACTTAATTTTGTTACCACTCTACTTTGGTTATACTGGATCCGATGATATAGCTGCTACTCTTCGTACTTCTGCTTTTATGATTGGAGTTCCAATATCACTATACACTGCAAAAATTAGTCAACGGTTTAAGAAAGACAAAGTTCCCATCCTTACATTCTTATTTGTATTCCTTTTCTACCCTGGGTTCATCTTAGTGACTACTCTCATTCCTATTACTAATGAACTGAATCTAGCAGGATGTATCATTACGGTTATTTGGTTGAATGCCCTTATCCCTACTTTATTTGATTTAAGTACAATTTTACGACAGAGAGTCATGCTTGACTTGGTTCCTTCAGAAAATAGAAATGCAGTATATTCATTAATCCCAACAATTATATCAAGTATAGGAATTTTTCTATTACCGATATCTGGTGTCATTATTGAAGGTTACGGTTTAACCATGGGAATTGTTGTCGCTTTTTCTATTGCAGTAGTATCAGCTATATTTATAACATTAGGAATGCATTTTTATAAATTAGATACCAAAAGCAAACTTAAAATGCATGGAATTCGAGCGAAAGAAAGTATAACTCCAGCAACGTAAACATGAGATAGCTTTTTTTTAGAAAATAATATAATGTATGTCAAGTACAGATAAATCTAACCAGACTTTTCTTTTTTTTTCTTTTTTATTCGGAATTTAGTATTCCAATGGAAAGGAATTCATAAACACAAAATCTTGATAAACAATTGAAAAAAACCACTTTCAGAGCCCCGTAGTGTAGTTTTACGTAGTTTATTTCTACGTAGAGTGCAATGGACTATCATGCGAGGCTTTGACCCTCGCGACCCCAGTTCGAATCTGGGCGGGGCTGTATATTTCTTTTATACTTCGATAAGATCAATCAAAATCCATAACGAGCCCCGTGGTGTAGTGGTTAGCATGCGAGACTCTGAATCTCGCGACCCCAGTTCGAAT
>JBHLKC010000239.1:0-5482 GCA_048887065.1 Candidatus Hodarchaeota archaeon | reverse complement strand
AAAGGACTAACTTTTCTTTCATATTTATTAAGTTGTATTGTTTCTGACATTTGTTACAAGACCTTTCTGAAAACATCTTAATTATTAATATTTAATTTTGATTGCCTATGAAAGTCAATTTAAATAAATTATGAAACTATATAAGTATTTTCATAACAAACCAAAAATTCAGAAAAATATATAAAGACAAAGCTCAGAGATTCTAGTAAATGTTGACATTATCCACCTAAGTACTCCTAAAAGGTTAGAAGAAAAACGACAAACTTCTTGAAAGTGTCCAATATTACAGAAAAATTAACTACCAAGGATAAATGCAATTCTCAAGGAAAGAAGAAAACTACAGTTCTGGTGAAGACTATAAAAAAGGGAATTAAATAGAAAATGCAACTTGACAGTATTAAGATGGATTTTGTTAAATTCGTGGATGAGACCCATGCTGGACTCCTTTTTCCGAAAAATTATTTTGGTTGTATAATGGCAGTATTCATAGAACAAGGGCCCATAACCCAAGATCGTATTAAGGAGTTAACGGGTTATTCAAAAACAACGATATCTCAAATGCTAAAATTAATTCAGGTAAATTTCCCGCTAAACCAGATTAAAAAGCCAGGGATTAGAAAAAAGTATTATTCAATTGATATTGGTCCAAGAGACTTTATGATTACATTTCTTACAATGATAATTAATACATTAAAAGACAAAGTAGACTTTTTCCTTCCTTTGATAGAGGAACTAGAACCCTACACCAACAAACATCCAAGATTTAGCGACTTTAAACATTTTTTAGAGACATTTTACAAATTTTCTTCCCTATTCCTAAATCTTCTAGTTGATACAGCCGATGAATTCAGTGATTTGATAAAAACAGGAAAAATCAAATCAACAGATATCTCCAACATGAATATTCTAAGTTCACAGGAAAATTTGAAACATATTCAAGACTTGTTGAATCCCCCAACTGCTCCCTCATCCTTTTCGGATCGGCGAATCCTGGATAAACAGTTAGCTGAAATTTATATACAGTTGAAGAACAAATTCTACCGAAAATTTAGAGAAAATTTAACAGTAGCAAGATCCCAAACAGAATTGGCGAGAACAATAATTGGAACTGAGATGTTACTCGAACAGAGGCCTGTCACTCAAAAAGAAATTGAAGAGGCAACAAATTTTCAGAGAAGTACTATCTCAGATACTCTGAAGTTATTATTAAAAATGAAAATGATTAGACTAATTAAAAAACCTCACGACCGAAAAAAATACTACTTGGCGATCCAGTCGTGGGACACGAGAACGATTAACAGATTTAAACTCAATATTAATTATGCGAATATAATGAAAGATAAAATCAATAATTTAATAAAAAGGATTGAACTTACGAATACAATTGATGAAAAAAACTCCTTAATAGATTTCTTACAACATATTCATTATTCTTACAACCAATTTGAACAGTATTTCAAGCTTCTCGAAGTTAAATTTCTTAATATTCGATTAAAGGAATATTTAGAATTGAAAAATACATATTAACCGTCCCCCTCTAAAGATGGAATCCAATGAGGAAGCATTGCATGGAATGCTAAAAATATGTAAAAGGACACCCTAGAGGGGTTCATTGGAGCTTTAGAAATTAATTCTTCATTGATAGAAAAATTCAGTTGAAATTTTGTGAATGTGATTATAAATATCCTCTGTTGGTTCATGTAAACTCTCAATTGTCTCTACATAGGTTAAATTTGGGAATATCTCCTTAGCTCGGGGTATAACTCTTGATGCAGGAAAAAGAATATCATTCTTTGCGGCGATAACCATAGTAGGTGCGATCAAATTATCTAATTCACCATTGAACGCGGGACGAGGCATTTTTGGATTGATTTTCACATACTTAAAAATAGCTTGAAGTAATTCCATTCTATCATCATCAAATCTCGTCATAATAGTACTACATAGTCGTATTAGATTTTGCTGTGTAGGACGAACCTTATATCTGAAATAAGGAATCATTAATTTAGCTTTATCTTTCATAGATTCACTAGCAATTCCAGCAGGCACGATTAATGACATTTTGTTAACCCTTTTTGGAGCAACAGTTCCCAATCTAATAGCAATACCTGCTCCAAAGGATCCAGTATAAACATTGACTGTTTCAAATTGTAATTCATCAATAACATCTAATAACCAAAAACCATAACTTAAATCGTCTGAGGAAAGTCTAGTTTCAGCACTCTTTCCTGGATGTCCAATAATATCAATAGAATAGATATTAAAGTTCTCTAACATTGGTAAATTACTTATTAACATATCAGGAGTGTTTGAATTTCCTCCATGTAAACAAATTAAGGAATTCGAGTTTTTTCTACCAATGCTAACAATATGAGTCTTGCCATATCGGGTTTGAACATAGATATCTTCAAATTTCCTGTTTAATTTACTTAACTGTTTATCATAGATATCTAATAACACATTCTTTCCTTCAGAAGAACGATATATGGATTTTGGAGTCATAGATTCACATCTAAGGAGGCAAAAGAATAATTGACATAGAATTACTTTCTACCATTCAAGTATTAAGCTTTATCAAATTTATTATACTGACATAGATTTGTCATATCCAATTGTTCCTTTCATTCGAACCTGTGTTTTATGGGTCTTCATTTCTTCCAATTGAGGGTCAGTACATATGAATAATAATTGAGAATCTGAAATTATTCTGCTCGTTAGAACATGTGTTCTAATCAGTAGTATCTTAAGAGGTGAAAGATTAAATCAGTTGAAGTCTATCGAAAGACAAATCATATTATTTTATTGAGGGATTTTAATTGATTTCAAAAAAAGTATTGTTTATGCTCATTTCTCTAGTTACGATTATCATTGGAACAACGATTGTATATTTCATGTTACAGCAACCACCAGAAGAAAATTTTGCTCAGATAAATAACGACATTTCTCTTTATATTGGAGAATCAGCAATCATCAAGAACCATGGGATTAAACTGAAGTTTGTCGATGTACTAGAGGATTCCAGATGTCCTAGTGATGTAGAATGCCTATGGGAAGGAACAGTTTCATTACTGATTAATATCCAATATAATAGTGAGGATTTAGGAAATTTCGTCCTAAATTCAAGTAATTTACATAAAGCTTCCTTTATGGGATATTATGTAAAGTTTAAGGAGCTAGAACCATATCCTATCTCAACAGAGACTATTCCAAAGACTTCGTATCGTGCTACTTTTAGTGTTGAGGAATACGGACCAGATTAGGTGGAGATCTTTTGTCATAGAATTCTACTATTGAGAACATACATTTACCAAATTTATTGCGAATAAAAAAGGTAGCGGGAGTTTAGGTGTTATTCTGTTTGAATTAGTAATACTGAATTTTTAACAAACTAAAAGCTTCTTCTAGAGAAGAGCATTCTGGCAATGTGCAACCTGCATTTTGTAATTCTGCTCGTAATTGTTCTAATAATCGAGAAGTTGCTTGTTGAATTTCAGATAAATTCTTTGATTCCAATAAAACAGTTAAATCATTTGCGATATCGTTTGGTAGACTTTTTATTTCTTCACTGGCAGAAAAAAAGCTTCTCGTATCCCATTTGATTTTTCGTAAGGTTGTAAACGCCCAAAGGTTAAACCATGCATTATCACTTGAAGCAAAAAGACCTGCGGAAAGATCTCCGTTCTCTTCCGCAGTTATTGCCTTATTAAGAAATTCTAGAACTGTGGGCCAATCTGTCACGATTTCTTCCAAATCTTCGGTAAAAGAAACTTGGTTCTCTAGTATAAAATTCTTGAGAAGCATATTAACATCATCAACTAAATCAGAAGCAATTTTCAAGGCCTCCTCAGTTTCTGATTGAATTAAAGACAAATACCTTTCAGAAAAATTCGAGGGAATGATGTTAAAGGTTTTAATCTCTTGCATTTGAGAACCCCAATTGTGTAGCAGAAATCTTTTGTTAAGAGCTGCTAAAATATTCACTATTTCTTTTACGAGATCCCAGATAAGAAAAGTTGTATCCTTTCTTCTGTCTGCTTCAATAGCCTTTTGAATACGCCACAACTTGCCATATAACCCATCAAATGATTTTATCGATCTCTTAAGTGCAGATTCTGCACCTAACGCCGATTTTTTTTGGATTTCTATGAATTTTGCCTGTTTTTCAGCAGATTTAGTCCATAAAATTTTAGCATGTGCAATAGAAGCACCAGCAACACTCCAGAAACCACTTTTTCCAGCAGAGATTTGTTCTAACTGTTCCCAACTATAAGGCCAGATAAAAATTGGTCTATCATTCAAAATAAATTCCCATCGTACTAACCTCTCTTGAGAAACAGCAACCATTTCAATATCTGATCGTGGGTGTTCTCTTCCTTGAGCTATTCCTCCATATATATAAATTAAGTCAATATCGTCTATTTTATCAACTAAATGTTTTACTATCTTTTTAGCTTCGTTTAACAATTTATTCATCTATACTCACCTTTTTAAAAATCGGAATAAACTTCCTAAATGAACTTTGAATTTTTTCAACGTCATTAGGGAAGTTTCTCAGCACAAAAAAGGCCAAATGTGACCATTGGATTTGGCTTTATAAAAATAAATAGTGATAAATCCTTGATATTACCTTTAAAACGATTAATCTACCGAAGTAGAGGGTACTAATTTGTCAGCTCTTTAGAATTTTCTAGAGATTAGTAAAATGATGAACTAGTAGAGTTTTTTTATAAAAAATAAGATATCTATTCCTATATCAACTTCTTTTCAGAACTGATCACTGGTTATACGATATTATTCTCTAATTATTAATCATCTATCATTCCTTCTTTATCCGTACAATTGTTAATAGAAACACGATTACAATTAAGAATAAGAATAGACGATCTGATATATTATCTATAAAATTGGGTTCTCGAGTTGTCGTTGGTGTTGTGAAATCTTGTGTAACGCCAGTAATAATATAAATTTCACCCTCACTATTATCAATGCAAATATTATTAATGAGAGTCACAGAACTAGAGTCAAAGAGGGAGATACCATATCCATCATTGTTATTGCAGGTATTATTGGCTACGGTTGATAAACCAGAGTCATAAAGAAAAATACCACTTCCATTATTGTTATTACAGGTATTATTACTAAGAATCGAATAACCAGAAGTGTCAATAGATATACCATATCTGCGATTATCATTACAGGTGTTTTTAGTTAGATGTGAGAAACCAGATATACGAAAATCAATACCCTTGCTGTTATTGATACAGATGTTATTTATGAGTGCTGAAGAATCTGAATCATAAAGATCTATACCAATAAACCCATTATTACAGGTGTTATTAACTAGAATCGAAGACCCAGATAACCAGAGGGAGATCCCATTGTCCCGATTGGCATTACAGATATTATCAGCTATAATGGAAGAAGGAGAAAGAATTAGTTCGATCCCATCTTCATTGTAGTTACAGGTGTTGTTCGTTAAGGT
>JBHLKC010000238.1:0-5532 GCA_048887065.1 Candidatus Hodarchaeota archaeon | reverse complement strand
TTGAGATAAGGTCCATAGTAACCTCCAACATTAGAATCGATGATTTGGCCCGTCAATGGTGATATTGTTGCACAGATGGATTTTCCGGAACCCGAATAATATGTTGTGCCACCCAATGGACCTGAAGAAATACATATCTCATTTTCAGGATCATCCCACTTGACAGGACGGTCCTTTGGGAGAGAGTTCCACATTAACCATAGATCAAAACCCTTCCCGCCAATAAATTTTTCTTTCATTTCGTCAGTGACAAGTTTGATCTCAATTTCGTTAGAAGAAAGATTTATATAAAGTGTTCTACCTGCATAACCTTTTTCAACTGGTTTTAGTTCATAAGAAAGCTCAGCTAGGATTCCCATGTGCTATCCTCCAAAAATTTTAGACATTTTAGGAGAATAACCAATAATAAAATAAATTTATCCTCTGTTGTCAATGGTTTTCATTATCGAAAATTAGAATGAAAATTTCAAACTTTAATTAATGATTTCTTTTGTTATGTCTGTTAATTCAAGTTTAAATAGATGCTTTAAGGCTGGATACTCAGCTAATAGTATAGACGTTAACGTGATTAATAAAACTGTCAATAACGTTAATAAATGAATAGAAACTTCAAAGTATAACATTACTGGAAACAAATTGCTAATGATCAATTGAGTAAGAAGTATTCCTGTAGGAAAGCCAATTATCAATGCTATTATTCCAATAATTAGATTTTCTATAGTTATCGATAAGGTTAGTTCTTGATCAGTCATTCCTAACACTTGCACTGTAACTAATTCTCGTTTCCTCTCGTGTATGTTGAGGAATACAACAGTAAACACTGTTGAGACAGAAATCAGAGAAGATAAAACTATCATAACTCCAACGAGAGTGAAAAATAAGTCTAGAAATTCCATAATGCCTTCTTTAATCTCTTCAATCAGCAAAACAGATTGAACATCATCTAACTGTGATAAAATCTCCTCTCTTAAATCAGATTGAATTTTTTTCCCTTCAGAATTCAATTTAATGAATATTGTTGATACTGGTGTTAAATCAACTCCAATTTTATCAAAAATACCAAATCCAATTAATTCCTTCATTTTCCTCATAGAAATGTAACTAATCGTTCCCCATGTTTCTTTTGATATTCCTCCTATGGAAAGCGTACTATTCATCAAGGAGTATCTCATGGTCTGGTTATAACTAAATAGTTCTAGCTCCTGATGAAATTGGTTTCTCAAAAAATCAATAGTAGCATTCCTACCATTCTGTTGGAAGAATAACTGGAGCCACAATTCCTCAAGCGGAGAAATTGGAAGCCGAGGATGAGTAATACTTACTCTTATTCCACTTTGAAAGCTAAAATCAAAATAATTAACTAGACCTGAAGTAAGGACAATAGATGAATTGGATTCTTCCCATTCACTTGAAAAACGTCTATCGAAACGGAATTTATGGGTAGAAGGAGTTGTGGAATTAAAAGCGGTTAAAGTTCCCTCATTTGTCTTTTTACCATCCGTGGTATGGAATACAATGGGAATTATTAAAGCACATTCAACTGATTCAATACCGTACTCATTACTAATGTTTTTTATAATTCCAAGGTCATCATATAGACCTAGATCACCTAACTTAGGAGTTCTAAAGGTTACTTCTAAGTCATAATTTGAGATTGAACTAAATTCAGTATCTAAAGCAGTCATTCCTGAATCCAAAAGGCCCAAGGAAATGAGAAGAATAGCTACTGCTGCTGCTATTCCAACCAAGTTGGTTGAGCTTCTCCAACGATTTCTCAAGATATTCCTTAAAGGTAACTTTAAATAAGCTTTAAGCGAAAAACGACTGATTAACTTCCAAAAAAGATCTTTTGTGAATGAAGGCGTCATTCTATATGTTTCCATAGCTTCCTTGGGTGTCATGCGACATCCATTCCAAGCTGGAAGAAAACCACCTATCAAACCTGTAATAAAACCAAGGAAAAATCCAATAAATAATACTGAAGGATGCAAAGCCATTGTTACAAAGGGAAGCGAAATTGCTGATACATAAACCTCTGCTATCACTCTTGAAATGATTATCCCTAATAGAATACCAAAAGATCCTCCTATGGTGCCAATGAAAGCAACAAAACTTAGATAATGAATGAATATGGCGTTAGGATAATATCCAAGAGATAAAGCAATTCCTATTTGTCGTTTCTGACCTTTTATTAACCTATTTTGTGTTATGAATATTGCCAACGCAGTAACAGCTAGAATTAACAGAGGTAAAGTTTCTGAAATTTCTTTAAATCCTTCCACATTTAATCGAAGAAACCAGTTTGAAATTTGCAGCTCTTTAGGAATTGGTTCTTGAAGTTTGACTTCAAGTTCACTTTCAATCAATTTAGAAAATTCATTTACTAATTTGATCTTTGTGATGGAAGGAGTTCCCTCATTAAATGTCAAAATGATGTCATTAACTTTTCCATTTAACTTCAAAACTTCTTGAACTTCTGATATTGGCATGAAAAAGATACCATATCCAGTTCGAGGAAACACGGATCCATATCGTGAAGGAATGACTACGACATGTTCGACAGAGTAAGCAACCCCTATAACTTCAAATTCTGTCAAATTTCCCAATACAATTGAAAGTTTGTCTCCAACAGTTAGATTCAACTGATCAGCAAATTGGGTATTAATAATCACTTTATTTGTGTAAGATTCATTGACCCAGAATGTGGAACCTTCTCTTATAAACAGATTATCGATTCGTTGATCTATAGGTAAAGTAGTATCAAAACCGACGACTTTTCCCGCTCCGTACAGAGAGTCTTTTTTATTAGTAAAATTATATCCACTATCAATGATTATTCGAGAACTTATATTTTTAATCTCTGAATAGTTAGCCTTAAAATCCTTGCTAACAGTTTTAAGTAAACTTTGATTGATCCAAGTACCCTCTAATGCCCGAATTTCAAAATCATGAAAAGAATAATCATCATAGAATTTCTGATAGGATAATTCAAGAGACTGATAACCCAAGACAAAGCTTACATAAGAGGTGACACCTAGAATGTTTAGTGTTATAAGGGCTAAAAAAAGGAGTTTATTTTTCTTTACGTCTCTAAGGAGTATTTTCAGAAGGTTTCTAGTTAATATTGGCATTCATTTGGTCACCGTAAGGAATTATCACCCTCTATCTATCTCAAGAAATAGATTCTATTCATGATTCGACGCTCAACATTTGACCTCGATATTTTCGTCTTGTTCAGCTAAGAGATAATTATCAGTATTTACTATCGATTGACATTAGCTATTTCTGTTCCTTTTTAAGCATGTGCATAAGAGTAAAAAGCTGAAACAGATTGTTTATTGGCAGAGGCCTCTCAACAATGCAAATTTATGAGAATTTCGAAATTTCATTTGTAGGTTGATATCTAATGTGTTATCCCTGAAAATCCCCTTACTCAACAACCCCTCCTCCGACAGGAGGAACACAAGTGATAGTATCGCCATCATTAACTTTTTCATCAAGACCATTCAATTGTTCTACATCTTTTCCATTTAATAAAACATGAAAATGACTCTTAATCCTCCCTGTGTCTTGGTTAGTTAGATGATCAATCAGTGATTTTCCTATTTGGTTTTCTAGGTTTTGAAAAACTTCTCTAACAGTACTACCATCAGCATGAAATTGTTTTTTACCAGCCCAGCGTTGTAATGGTCCGTAAAAAGTAATAACTATTCCCAATTATAAAGCCTCATGATTAGTATGCTGATTTTTAGTTTATCAGTTTTTTCTAAATATTATCTGGTTTAATTTCAATAAAAAGAAAAAAACTAGGAGGAAGATTATTACTCCTAAAATAAACTATTATTGAGTTAATTAAATACCCACAGACTCATGAAAATATTAAAGAGATTCAAATATACTGGCTATATTATTGGCGACATCTGTGGTAGTACTTGTTCCACCCATATCGTATGTACGAATCTTACCTTTCATTACATTTTTCGCTATTGCTTGTTCTAGTTTTTCTGAAAAATCGGTTAATCCAAGCCATTCCCACATTAGTGCAATGGATTTAATTGCTGCAATTGGATTGACTTTATTCTGGCCAGCATATTTTGGAGCACTCCCATGATTTGGTTCAAATAAACCGAATTTATCTGAAGTTGAAGCCGAGGCTGCAAAACCAAGTCCACCTGATAACATTGCAGCTTGATCAGTAATGATGTCTCCAAACATATTGCTGCTGACAATAACCGAATATTCTTCAGGGCGTTTCATTAACCACATTGCTGTTGCATCAATATTTTCATGCCACCATTCTACTCCTGGGTACTCTTCCGCAATTTTATTTGCTATCTCCAAAAATAATCCATCTGTTGCACGGATAACATTAGCTTTGTGAACTACACAAACTTTATTTCGACCACTTGTCTTCGCATATTCGAAAGCTTTCCTTATGATTCTATCGCAACCCCTTCGAGAAAACACCCGGCAACTTATTCGGATATCTTCATCTTTTGCTCCTGTTCTGTCTTGAAAAGCTTTAAAACTCGCTATTGCTTTTAACTCTGGAACAAGGCTTTCAAATTCTATACCAGCGTATAGACCTTCTGTATTTTCACGAAATGTTACTATATCAATATTAGGGATTGATCCGTCCATTTTCCTGAAATTCAAAGGATTTCCTTCATAGCTTTTCGACGGTCTCATGTTTGAATAAAGGTCAAAGACTTGTCTTAAGCGTACAATAGGTGATCGGTAAGTTGTCCCAAATTTTTTCTCTACTCGCTGAACATCTGGATCAGTTCGTGGTTTACTTGTAATGGCTCCAAACAAGGCGGCATCACATTCTTTCAATCCATCGACTGTCCTCTCAGGAAGAGCATCCCCTTCATTCTCAAATATTGTAAAACCTACATCTAAAGGAATCAATTCAGCATTGAAACTGGAAACATCAAGAATTATCTTTGATGCTTCAAGTACATCCTGTCCAATGCCATCACCAGGCATATAGGCAATTTTATATTGTTTTGACATAATCTATTCTTCCTTTCCTCATTATGATTTTTCCAAAGAGAGTTTTAGGGGGCCGAAATGTAAGAAGTCGCAATGATGGATAATTTCACCTTCAGGAATTCTAGTTGGGCCACGCTCTCCTTCCCAGCTATGCTGATATATACATTGAACCACTTTATATGGGAGTTCATGTTTCATTGCTAATCCTGCTCCAGTTACAGGGTGTCTTAGTCTTTTTCCTGTATCAGACCTCACTATACTTCCATCAGAGGATTTTGCATACTCTAATAATTTACCTACATCGTGGAGTAGTGCGCCCGCAATTAAAATGTCTTGATCAATCGGAATCCCTTGTTTAATTAATATGTTTGAGGATTGAATAGCTAAATCGGTCACAGTTCGCACATGATCAGCGAAAGTTGTTTTCAAATCAGGAATGAGCAGAGTAAATGGAAAATCCATGTTATCCCATCCCTTCCCATCATTTCCAACACGTAATGCTTCGACAGAAACATCGATAACCTTCTTCCTCAAATT
>JBHLKC010000237.1:2099-5541 GCA_048887065.1 Candidatus Hodarchaeota archaeon | reverse complement strand
AAGTAGGGGCATTCCATCTCAAAATTCTTTTGATAAATAGTATTCATTGAAAGATTAGGGCCTTTAACATAAAATGGACATTTTTCTGGACATAGATGAAGGTATTCTTTTAATGCAAAACAAAAGAAAATTTTTTCTTCTGATTCTTGATCTTTGACTTTGTTCTGACACTTTGTCATTTAACGCCCTCTTGCTAAGATTGCTTTCAAATAATCAGCACAAAATCTCATACTGAAGATTCATCCACCACCCATTTGAGGGATCTCCTGATAGGTTCTATTGAATCTTGTGGGGTCGCTAAACTTCCAGTTGGTGCAAAACCAAGTGAAACAATTCGCTGTACTCCATGTAAAATTAAATCATCTCGTAATTGTTGCTTTAAATGCTCAGGAAAAATACCAACAGTTTGTGTGTACGCATTTACAGAACAGACTGCAGTCTGTAAATCATCAATAGGAACAAGATTGACTACTCTTCCACAAAGTTGATGTGAGAAATCAACTGGTTCATCGAATTGAGATACTATAACAGCTCCTTCATTCTCTTCTCCTCCATAAACACGGTAAAATTCCTCATCCATTCGTAAACCATCGATATTTGCCTTTAAATCAACATTAAAATACTTTGGAGAAGTTGAAACATGAGGAGGAAGGTTCACTAAGCTGTAGTACAAATAAGCGCCTAATAGGTTGATTCTTTTAATCCCTTTGTTGTCGGTCCCTGATTGTACGTAAATTATACGCGAGTTCACACATGCTTCTTGGTTATAAGCTCCAACATCGATAGCTGCTCGTTGAGCTACTGTTCTCAGAGTTTCCTCATCTTGAAAAGCTTCAGCACCAATAATGGATGTACTAAATTTTGGATCGAGAGTAATTAAATCTATTCCAGGTTGCATATATCTTGTAATATGTTTTACAGAAGGAAAACCTCCCCAAGCAATGATTTTCTCAATATATTCAGGGCGATAGAAAGCTTCTTCGAATTCTGTATCCCCCCCTTTCCAATAACAAGTACAAACGTGTTTTGTGACAGGATGATTTGGATCCATATCCACCATCGTACGCACAAGAGCTGTGGCAGTAAGAGGGTCGTTGGATGGCAATTTAATGATTGTATCAGAGCGAGTACTACAACCTCTGATGATAGTACCAGCAGCAACTAAAGGGACGTTTCCTGCTATGATATGGACTGTTCGTGCGCCAAAAGCTTTAACCGAAACAATACGACCGTCATTCATTTGTGTGGGAACCCATTCTTCGAGATATTCCATTCCAATTCGCTTTTCTAACATCTCTCGGATCGAAGAAGTCTCAAAAAACATTGGAAAAACATTATAAGTCGTTCGTAGCACACTTGGAGTCAAACCTGAGGTCTTACAGGCGAGTTTGAATGCATCTTGAAGATATTCATTCTCTTCTAAAACAAGCTGTTTTCCTAGGTCATTCAAAAAACTGAGAATTTCATCAATGCTTAAACTGTAAAGGTCTTTCAAATTTGATGGGTTAGTTAGAGCAATATTGTTAATATATTTTCTCGCATCTGGAGTTGTAAAAGTCGCACCAAATCGACCTCCAAATGACACAGAATAATCATCAATTATTTGACCTCTTGTAATTATTGGTATTCTAAATTCAGTTTGTTCTACTGAGTCTCTTGGCCTTTCAAGTACAATTTGCATTGGAGGATCACCATTAGTAGGAGAAAATAAGAAGTGAGGGGTTAATCCTCGTCTAATTCGAGAATATAGTCCAAGAAGTTGTTATAGGCTTCCTGGGCTCCAGTACAGCTAATTTTATCGTCACCGTCTTGTTTCTCACTGTAGCGTTGTATGTGCTTCTCTAACCAAGGCCCCTTTCGACCACAGGCACAAGAATCATCCCAATGGATCGTGACTTCATCCCCAGTTATGAAACCACCCCAATAGCTTTCAGCGAGGAGATCGTAGAAACCGAAACGGCCTGTTTGAATTCCATGACGAGGTGAAAGGTTACCATTTATGTCAAAGATATACGGAATATGAAACGGATAGATGTGATAGTGATCGTACTCACATGAAGGGCAGTATCCAGTCGTCTCTGTCATTCCATAGCCATCTCTAATTGCTTTCACACCATAGAACTTGCAAATTCGTTCATACCAGTCTTTAGGAACATTTTGACCCTTAAGTCCACCACCAGTAATAATAGCAGAATCAGGAGCAAATATCTGACTTAATCCTTGTTTTTCACCTTCCAATGCAGCCTCTATCAATGCAGTCAGAGGCCCCATAAGAAACACTTGTTTTCCGCGATAATTAGAAATCATATTCTCGAAAAATTCATTCATCCATTTAGGCCGATTTTTCTTCATCTTGAGTAGCTCACCTTTGTTATAAGTCAGTGCTTTTATCATCTGGAGCTTTCCAAGCTCTCCTTTGGCTTTTGCTGCTTGTAGACGTCCTGCAAGACTCATAAAATCAGCACTCATCAACCCAGGCATTGCAGTATGAAATTCCTCCTCCGAGCCCGCTAATAATGGCCCAAAAGTTGATAAAACTCTTTGAGCTAATTGTCGTCCATTGCGAAAACCAGGAAAAAACACAGGCATTTTTGTTATGTGGGGATTGAACCCAGTTAACGCTTCAATAAACAAATAGAGGGCGCTCTTGAAACTATCCATTTCCGCTTTACTTCGAGGAAGAAAGGATAATTTCCCACTTGTCCCAGTCGAATGAACCACTAGAAGTTCAGACTGTTCTTCTAATTGTTCAAGCCAATTATCAATGCTTTTACAACCTGATGTATCAACATTTGATAAGTCATATGTGGTTAATTTGTCAAGCCATTGGGTTAATTTTCCGTATCTATGTTTCTCAACCAGCTGGAGTGGATAACTCTTGTATACTGTATGTTGAAAGAGAATTTTACTTACATCCTCCAAACATGTTATTTCATTCTTTATTCCTTGTTCGTCTGCTAACTTTTTTAGGGCTTTTATTCTCGGATAAAAGTACTCAAAGCGTTTTTTTACACCTGCTAGCTGAATTTGTGATACTAGCTCTGAATCTAAGTTAAACAGCTCTGAATTTGTTGCATAAATCAAGGAGTTTGGGTCTTCTAAGTACTTATTATTCTCTCCAGATTGGATTTTGGTTGTTGTTATTGTCATTTTGAATCAATGATTGATTTGGTAATTATACCTTATATACTCGAAAAGGCTAGTGATTGTTTTTCGAGTACATAAATTTGATATCAGAATAGTAATATGAATGATCAATGACTCTTAGTGAAGATGAAAAACAGAGGTTTTGGGGGCGTTATGAGTCAGCACTGGAGGAATTCAAACACTCCCGTGATATCGAAGAGCTTATCACTGAATTGAGAGAGATTGTTAATTCTAAGGATCCTAATCCTCCAATTGATTTGTTAATCGAACTCTCAATGCGATTTAAGAAATTGAA
>JBHLKC010000237.1:0-1999 GCA_048887065.1 Candidatus Hodarchaeota archaeon | reverse complement strand
TTTTACGGTTATTACAATGAATGAGAAGACGCAATTTGGAAAATCGGATCTTTCAGATAGAAAGAAGGAAGTTCCTCCAATAGATGGAATATTATCCTTTCCTGGCTTTCCTCTTGTTCTAGTGTGTGTAAAGAAAAATATCATAACAGTTGCTGCGGTTAGTTTTTTCTCGTTTGGAAAACCACCAATGGTTATGATTGGAATAGTTCCAAAAAGATTCTCGTATGAGCTAATAAAGGAAACTATGGATTATTCAATCAATATTCCTACACCTGATCTTCTGAATGAAGTCATATTTTGTGGGTCAAAATCTGGTCGAGATGTTGATAAATTCGCTGAAACATCTTTAACTCCAATGCAAGCTGCAAAAATTAAGTCATTTCTTATTAAGGAATGTCCAGTAAGTTTAGAGTGTAAAGTTATTCATACTATAAATCTAGGAGGAACCCATGTTTGGTTTGTTGGTGAAGTGGTGGCAGCACATAAACAGGAATCTTACAACCGTTCACAGGCAATAATGTATTGGCCTAAAGAATACCGAAAAGTAGGTGAAATAATTTCTAAATAGAGCACCATATTCTAAACTGGTTCCTTAATATAAAAGGGAATCCTGATATCATCCTATGGAAGTTAAGATTATAAGAAAAAAGGGTTCTAAATGATAAAAAAGAGTTGGTTGACCACTGTTATAGGATTTCTGATAGGATGCTTAATCTATCTGACAATTGAATCTAGTACACTTATTGTGTTTATTACAGGCGGAGCTGGGTACTTTCTTGGTTTGATTTTGGACGATGCGGATATTAAGCATCAAATGGAGACTTTTCACTTTACTAGTATAACACCTACTCAGCAATATTTTCAGGCAAACGATATCCCAGAAGCTCTTATCATGTACTCACTGAAAGAGAATGTTACAAGTGTTATGATCGATTTTAAGGTCGAAATGAAACCCCTAAATTTTCGTCTCTCTGTTCTAAAGAATTTACAGGATTTTGAGTTCAGAGTAATTGAGGATGCAAATAAAACCATGTTTAGCTTATCTCTTGAGTATCCTGAATGTAATTACCCTGATCTGTTAGCTACTAACCAAATCGATAACATACATTTTGATATTCAAGAACGTAGTCACGATTTCCAAGGAGCTTTACAAAAAATTGTTCCAGGCTTAGTATTAAGCCCAATACATTATCCTGACTTGTTTGGAGATGAGCTTGATCAATCTCTACAACAACCTATTATTGTATCACCTCCTAAACCCCCTTCTCCCCCTTCATCATCAAATATTAACCCCGATTATACTGAATTGAAGGTTGATAATAGTATTGAAAACCAAGATTTAAACGATTTTGATGAGAAAACAATATCTCAAGCATTGATAGATTATCCATCAAGGCAACTTAAGAATGAATCAAATTACAAGTTGATGACATCACTTAATAGTAGTGAGAATAAGCAAAATTCTAATCTAATCTTTAAAAAGGATACTATCCATAATAAATCCAATATTAACGAATCTGAAATCATGAAAGATCTGTTAGAACCCTCTCAATCTATAAATAATACTCAAAGTGAGTCTGAAATCCCAAATCTCTCACCTGAAGCTGTACAAGAACTTAAAGATATTAATACAAAGTAATTTGATGAATTTTTAAATGAAGATCAATCTAATAGTTCTTCTTCCCTTTCTAGTAGACCAAGATTATTATCAGCATATAGAATTGTTACTATTGCAAAAACCTTGCCAGCTTATGAAGATACAAAAAATGTTAATTATTCTAAGTTGGATCAACCAGAACACTCAGGTGATAAAATCGGACATGAAGAAAATGATGCTGAATCTCTTGATGGAAGGTCTGTAAACCTCAATCTAAAATGGAACAATGAAAAGACTGATCAACAAGAATTTGATGATAATAAATCGGTTAAAATAGATTATTCAAGCCTTGACTTATCAAAAATTGACATTCAAGATGAAGAGAAACCTAATGAATTTGAT
>JBHLKC010000236.1:0-5563 GCA_048887065.1 Candidatus Hodarchaeota archaeon | reverse complement strand
GATAAAAACAGGAAGACAAAAATATCGTGTCGTAATTCGTTCTAATACCCATATCTTGAAATTTCTCCGCCTTGTTGTAACTACTAAAATTGAATTTCAAAACTTTCCCATTGAGGAAATAGAACAAAAAGTCACAAAAAGAAAAACAAAAAAAAATCAAAAAAATATAGAGTAAAACACAGCATCTTAATAAAGGGACGTGGCTTAGTCTGGAATAGTCCCCGGTTCGGGTCCGTGAGTCGCTCTTGGTTGACGGCGTAAGTCCGGGAGATCGGGGGTTCAAAGTAATCACGGTTGTGTACCGTGTAATGAAAATCCCTCCGTCCCTATACCCTAGTTACAGTCAAATAAAGCGAAGTTCCTTATAATTTGAGTAATGCATACCCAAGCCGATCCTGACGCAGCGGAAGCTAGTTTCGGGAGCCAGTGCTCGGGGGTTCGAACCCCTCCTTACCCATTCATCCATGTATTCAGTCAATATCTAAAGGATACTTATCCAGAGGATCAATAATGGCTTTTCCTAAATATACTGAATGTCTTCAATTACTAGTTAATTTTTTAGTACCCCCAAATGTAATAAATCACTTAATTTATACAGCACAAAATGCAATGAAAATTTCCTTGGTATTAAAGGAAAAAAATCATGTTATTGATTGTGAATTGGTATTATCAGGTGCAATGCTCCATGATATAGGACGCTGTAGATCCCATCATATCGACCATGGTATTCTGGGAGCGCAACTCTTACGCCAACAAAAGTTTCCTGAGCAGCTAGCAAAAATCGCTGAAAATCATCTATTCGGTGGAATTACAAAACAGGAAGCAATTGAATTAGGTTTACCCCAGAAAGATTTTATGCCAAGAACTTTGGAAGAGAAGATCATAACATATGCAGACAATATATCAAAAGGTGAAAGAATATTATCAACTAATGAGGTGATTGAACGATATAGTAAGTATTTAAAGCGATCTCACCCCATTATGCTTAGAGTAAGGACACTTCACTGTGAAATTGAAATGTTATTAGATAAAAAATAAGGATGAGGTTATTATTGAGAGGCCTTCCTACCTATCAGGGATTCATTGAATGTTTACAAACTTTTAAGGGAAAAATTGTTTTAGTTATGCACTCACAAGCTGATCTTGATGCTGTAGGGGCCACTATAGCAATGACTCAATGGATCAACCAGATAAACCCAAAACTATCAATTTGGGTATTAGAGCCAGATTTTAGCTTGCTAGGATATAAATTAGTTGAACTAACTTCATTTCAATACAAAACTATCGAAATTGATCAGCTAATGGCTCCCGCTTTATGCATTTTTCTTGATACTTGTGATATCAATCCGAAGCTTCTAACCTTGGAAAATAAATTTGCTGTTTTCGATCATCACGTAAGAACTTCTCTAGATGTCGTGATAGACTTTGATTTTCGCTTAGATTCTTTTCGATCTACAGCTGAGATTATTACATCGCTTTATTATTACACTAATGCCTCTCTAACTCCACAAGTCGCTAAGGGGTTATTAGCAGGAATTATATTTGATACAAAACGTTTTCTCTTAGCAGATCAAAATTTGTTTGAGAGTGTTAATTTCCTTTTAACCAATAATCATAATATCTATTCAGAGGTGTTGACCCTTTTTGCAACGATTAGATCTCAATCAGAAAAAGTTGCGTGCATTAAGGCTGCTCAGAGAATGAAAAAGTATCAAATTAAAAACAAAATTGTACTGGTCTCTCATGTGAGCTCATATGAAGCAGCTGCTGCACGTTCATTAATAGCCTTGGGTGGAGATGTAGCTATTGTCATTGCAAATCGTAAAGAGGAAACAAGAATTAGTTTTCGAACAACTCCAGAATTCCCAATTGAAACAAATATTTCTATAGGAAGAGATATTATTCCAGCTTTGATAAAAAAATTTGGAGGAACTGGAGGTGGACACGATGGAGCAGCTGGTTATAATAATAATGAAGTGCTAGATAAAATAGAGGTAAAAAATTTAATTTTTCAGGTTTTTCAAAATGTATTGACTCGTGGAGGGCCTCAAGAATAGTATTGCAATAAACTGGATGAAGGAAGCTTCAGGATTGTGCACTATAGATTAACATGGAAAAAAGTTAAGAAATTAAAAAATCTGAACGTATGAAATCATATTCATCCTTACTTAATTTGAAAGTATCGTATCTTTCTTCCTGGAGCGCTATCTTAACTGCAATATTATGCTTACACATTGATACTCGATTGTTTAGAACATTTCTTTGAAAATCATAACAACGACACCAAAATGGGTTTATAAAAACTAAATATTCCTTTGAATTCCCTACAACAACCCATCTTTCTATTCTTTCATCTATGATATACTTCTTTACACTATTCCTTTCTACTAACTTCTTGGCATCTCTTATACGATGTGAAAAAACAGTTGTCAATTATTTTTCCACCAGTTTTAATAAAAAGGATGCAGCGGTGAGTAACTCTTCCGATTGAGTCATTTCAGATTTTAGATCTGAAATTCGTTTATTATAAACTTCATCTGGTATTTCTTCTATATCTTTTCTTATGGATAACTCCTCAATCGCATATTTTAGTGTTTCAGTCCCTTTGGAAGCATCTTGCTTTATTTTTTTTAATTGTGCAATAGTTCGAGAAATCTGTTGTGCTATAGTGTCTTTTTCTTCCAGATATTCAGTTTTCAGTGATTCAAAAACTGTGGGTGAAATCTCGTCTTTTTTTTCATTCAGTTTCTTTAATCGTTCTTCCACTTTCGTTTGTATTTGGATGAGTTCTAAAACTGGATCTTTTGAAGAACCGTATTCTTCTTTTTCTTTCTTTAACTTCTTAATTTCTTGATCAAGTTCCCCTAATTCTCCACTCAAATCGGTGTCTTCAATCTCAGAACGAATTTTTAGCTTTTCATGTTTTAACTCGAGCTCTTTTAACGTCATCTCTAAGCGAGCTTTCTTAGCTACCTTTTTCAGTGATTCAGGTGATAGATCTATCTCATTAACTGTCATTTTATGGATTTCCCTCTGAATGAGGTTTATCTATAGTTATGAATTTTCAGGAATAAGAATTTATATAGATCTCTTTTGGGGATTTATTTCCGTACTGAATCGCTTTGCTTAATCATTTCGGGGATCATCAAGGAAATGCCACTTTTAGCACAAGGACATGAGAAAAGTACTCTTGCAATAATAACGACTTTTCCAGTTATTTTGTTCTATGGACTTGCATATCCTTTATTATTGACATTAATACCATTAATCCTTTTGATATTTATTGGCCACCTATATTTTTACAGAGATCCTGATCGTAAGGTTGAAACAGATCCCCAACTTGTAATTTCCCCTGCAGATGGAAAGATTTTCGAAATTGATGAATTGAAAGGTATTATTAGAATTCGTATGTCTCTTCTTGATGTTCATGTCAATCGTGCTCCAGTTTCAGGTAATATTGAAGGAATTAAAAAACAAAAAGGCAAACATTGGCCATTCTTTTCCTTTCTATATCGTGGAACTATTGAAAATGCTCGTCAAACTATTCATATTAATAATCCAAATGGAGATTTTTTAGTGGTCCAAATTGTTGGTATCTTCGCACGACGTTGTACAAGTTATGTTACAATAGGAGATGAAATCAAACAAGGTGAACGGTTAGGAATGCTCCATTATGGAAGTGAAGTAGATATTCATTACCCACCTGAACAGTTTGAGATATTAGTGAAGAAGAATATGAAAACAATTGCAGGAAAGACTCCCTTAGCCAAGCTCAGAGTGAATATTACCTATTGTTAATTTATGGTGTTCATAGTGAGGACTATTAACAAATATGCATTTCTTGCTTTTCTATTTACTGGATTAAATGCATTATTTGGTGTTATCGCTATCTTGGTTTCATTATACTATTCGAGCGATCTGCCCTATCTACCACTACAACTTTTAATCTTTGGAGCTATATTTGATTTTCTTGATGGAAAAATGGCGAAGAGAGCTCGATTAAGCTCCAATATAGGAGCTTATTCTGATTCCATTGGAGATGTTATCACCTTTGCAATTCTACCAGGTATTATGCTGCTTAATGCACCGTTATTTGGAAACAATTTTAATTTATTCAAGGAAATTATTGCATTAGGAATTGCAGGATTATACTCGCTGTGTGGATGGGCACGTTTAATCCGTTTCGCAACTCAACCTACAGAAATCTATTTTGATGGATTACCATCACCAGCTGCAGCGCTATTAATTGGATCTAGTGCTGTACTGGCAACTCTCCCTGATGCAACTTGGCTTTTTTGGTCTAATGGCTTTCCTCTCACATTTTTAGCCATTGTCACTGGATTATTAATGGTTTTAACCATAAAATATCCAACTCCTAAGCGTGGAAAAACACCTGATATGATTGCGATTGGAATCGCTGGAATTGTCGTAATAACATTCGTTTTTATACCCAATTATCTCACATTAAGCGCTATTCTCTTCATAGCTTTGCTTTACACCGTTTTTGGGCCCTTGTATCTAATAAGAACGAGTGAATAAGTAAAAAAACCTCTGTTTTAGCCTCGAAGATTATCTAGAACAATCCTCGTGAGCGTATCTTCGACTTCAGCGTACTTGTAAAGAGACTTAAGGAAATCATTTAAATCTGATAAAGTAAGATGTCTTGTCTTTAACAGAAGAGAATATTCTTGATTTGTGCGATATATATGGACTATTCTATTTTCCTTTAAACAAAAGTCAATAGCAGATTTGTATTTTCCTAAAGGAGCTTTAACCTGAATATATGCATGTAAGTAGTTTTCTTGCCAGTAAGATGTAGCTAGGGAGTATCCCAGAATAATATGTTTATTTTCCCATCGCTTTAATCTTCGATACGTTGCAGGTTGGCTCTCATCTAATTTTTCTGCGATATCATAAGTAGAAGGAGGTAAATCGGAGCTCTCTCCAAGTTTCTGTATTAGATTTAATTTCTTCAGTTCTTTTGGTTTTAATGTGTCGTTCATTTCTGGAACAAAGATCCCTCTTTCTTTATGGACTTTTATAACTTCGATCATCTGATACTTTTGAAAACCAGTTTCTCCTATTAAACCATATAGGTGATCTAACGAATCTAGGAACTCTGTGGTACTTGGGAAATGAAATCTACAAAAGAGTGAAAATTCTCCTGTAATCCCCTCTAACGTGCTTAAAGAGCCCTGATCATAATTATTTAATAATTCAGAAACTACTGTAGGTTCATTTGGATTAGTTTTCAATAAAAGAAAGAAAATTCGCTGTTGGTATAAACTTGGATTTAACACTAACTGCCATGATTGTATAATACCCTCTCTTCGCATTTTCAGCGTTTTTTTACGAAACCATGTTGAAGAAAGCCCAATCTTAGGAGCAATACCTCGAAGCGAGGAATGTTTTCGGTTTTCTAAAACTAGCAAAATCTGTTCAGTCAGTTTGTTTGATTCTCTTTTTTTCAAATTGCACAACCGAAATGCATCATTCTTGGTATGAAATATATATTTTTTTTAAAATTAATACATTTTTTGGCTCACAATGTATTAATCTAAAA
>JBHLKC010000235.1:0-5581 GCA_048887065.1 Candidatus Hodarchaeota archaeon | reverse complement strand
ACCACTTAATAAAGTATCAATAAACCAGATCTCTGTATAGCGTGTAAATTCAGCTGTTGCTCCTGGAGGTAATAATGCTAAGATAGGGAAGTCTGGAAAAAATTCCACCATAAATATTTGCATTAAGGTACCAATCAAAAATATTGGCATCGCGTAAACCCCAATTGAAAATATCCGAATCAAGTGATCTCGATTACTCTCTCTATGTGAACCAGCATAACCACCTAGGAAAATCCCTAACGGAATACCAATCAGAGTTCCAAAGGTCCCTAACATAAGAGTTGGGCCAAATGCTAGGCGAAGTTCGTCAATAATTTCTAAATTAGTACTATATGATTTACCAAAATCGAGTATTAAGATGTCTCTAAGAAAATTAAGATACTGTTCATGTATTGGGCGATCCAGGCCTAAATCTGCTGCTATTGCTGCAGCCTGATCTGGTGGCATTTGAGGGCTCATTACCTCAATGGGGTTGGCGCCGGGAAGAACTCGTAACACAATAAAAATGATTGTTAGTAAAAACCAGATCATTGGTATAAGAAGAATTAACCTGATAGCTACAAAAGATCGTAGAGACGTCATTTTGACTTAATTTCTCCTATTCAATATTTATAGCATGAAAAATCTCTATTTGTTGCTAGTTTGGAGCAATTATATTGTTTAGCCTTAGAAATATTCGTAACTTGGTTTTCTAAAATCATTTATAAAAATATGTCGGCAAAATTTTGTAAATCAATCAAATCAAGCATTATTGGATATAATGAACTTTTTAAAATCCTTGAACGCAGATTAATTAGTTGAGGAGAATAATCTATGTCGGTAAGAGTGACTCAGGTTCTTATTTACTAATACAGAATACTATAACTGCATTATATACAAAAAAAGAAACTAGGTATAGATATTTATGAAGAGAGAAAGGTTGAGAACTAATAAATAAAAAAAGAAAAAGGGAAAGAAAAGCTTTGTTTAGATTTTTCTTTTCTTTTTTGATATTGCGAATGCTACTCCTGTAATTGTCATTGCCGCAAGAGTGATAAAGATATTAAATCCTGGAGCACCATCGTCTTCAGTATCCGTTGGTTCAGTTGTTGGAGTAGTAGTTGGCGGAGTAGTTGGTGGAGGTTCTTCTGTGATATATATCGAATTATAGTGGACATTTTCTGAGGGCTCTAGGACAACACCTACGACCTCTGGTTGATAGGCAATAAATTGAGCATCCATTGTGAATAGTGGAATGACTGGACAATCTTCTGCTATGAGGTTTTGGGCATCTTTTTGTGCTTGCAAACGGACAGCAGGATCTGGATCAGTGAGCATAGTGTCAATGTACCCATCCATTGCAACGGATGAATAATTAACTCCAAGAGAATACGCACCTGCACCCACAAATGGATCAATGTAGTTACTTGGATCAGGATAATCGAACCACCAACCAAGTAAAAAGAATGGCATTGTTCCCCAACCTTGTTTATAGGCTGACCATTCAGCAGCTTGGAGTTCCAAATCGAAGTATCCTGTAGCTTCAAGTTGAGCTTCCAGTAATTGGGCAACATCTGCTTCTGTGCTTCCGTAATGTGAAGGTGTATACCAGAGGTCTTGGGTATATGGGCTTGAAGTTGAGTAGCCAGCTGCGGTCATGTTACTTGCGACATCTGCTAGTGTACCATCTTGGAAGGCATCAATGTGAGCAGTGAATGTATTTGGTACCATACTGTACAATGGATCGGCGGTATCATCCCAAATAACACTTGTGAATTCAGCACGATCCACTGCTGCAGCAATTGCTCGTCGGATATCCTTGGTAAAACCTGGGATTTCACAATTAATTACGATATAACGGATACCTGATGTTTCTTTGGTAGCACTTCTCAAACCTGCATTAGCTTCAATGGTTTTTACTTCGTCAGGACCGAATTTACGATGAGCAACATCAATTTCGCCACTTTCAAGAGCTAAAAGTAATGCTGATGCACCAGCATAAAACTTGACAACAACCTTAGTATTTGCTGGAGCAGTACCGAAATAGTATGGATTAGGTACTAAGACAATCTCAGTGTCTTTAGTCCAAGTATCTACCATATAGGGGCCCAATCCCTCTGGTATATGGTCTGGATCGCCTGAAATCGTACCATATTCTATATCTCCATTAGGACTAATCGGCCACGCGACTGTATAGGTTAATCGTTGAAGAAAAGTGGCGTCAGCTTTGCTCAAGACAACTTTAACACACGTTTCATTAACCTCAGTTAATGTACTAACTACATCTGATAGGAGAAAGCCAGGATCTCCATTCAAAAGAATTGAACGATCCCAGTTCCATATTAGCGCGCTTGCGTTGAAATCGGTATTGTCACTGAACTTTATACCTGATTTAAGATTGAAGAAGTACGTTATTGCGTCCGTACTGACGTTATACGAGTCCAATATAGGTCCTGGGGTTGCATCAGTGGAATCAATAGGCATTTCAAAGATGCCGTGCGTAAGTTGCACAAGAATATTCGATGAAAAATAATCGTAGCAATCTGATGGATCTAAATTAATGATTTTGTCTGAAGTTCCAATGACAATTTCAGTACTAGCTTGGGCGGGCATCGCTGATGTTTTAGCTAACATTGGTGTGGTGGTAAACACTATTAGAAGGAGCAATAGGGCAATTTTACTCTTTTTTAAAAACAAATTTTTCACCTACAAAAGTTAAAATTTGTACACGTTATGATTACTATAGTAATCGAGATTTTCAAGTCCTCTTCCACACCTTAAAAAGATTTGGTACAAAAGCTAGTCTAGGTATTTAAGCATTCAGCAAACAATCAATAAATTTTTAACGATTTTATAAACAGCTTTTCATATATTAATATCAAAATCGAGACATCAAATACAATCATGTGAACTGGGCTGCAGGTACAGTTATTTATATCTTCCTATTAGTTCAATCATATCCCAACTGCAACACATACAAAAAAAACATCCCATAAACCTTCAGATTGGTTTTAGCTGTCCTATTCCCCGAATGAAATATTTAACACAAAAAAATATCCGTTTTACTGCTCCTAGAGTGATCTAAATTGAATAAGCATCGCATTGATCTGTTTTTTGACTTACATGGGGTATTAGCTGATCTTAAGGCAGTAAGTAAAAATTATGACGACTATTTAGCACGTGTTCTGCTTCCAACGGGCATAAAACGTCAGAAAATTTCAGTAATTCATAGAAATGCATTCTTACAGTGGCTCGAAGAAATAAACGACTTGAATAAAACAGTAGAAGACATGGCTTTTGATCCTATAGAATTTGTTAAAAGATACCGTATAATTGATAAAAGATGGGAGAATTTTATACTCAACTATGTACCCAAACACCATCGTGAATCAGTTAGACCTTTATTGGATACAAAGCGAGTAGAGTATGAAGCACTATCATTTGGTGCACCGATCTTATATCCCGAAGTCCTGTCAGTTTTAGAAGAGCTTAAAGAGATTACCAACCTTCGTATGTACATCGCTTCATCAGCTAGTTCCCAACACGTTAAAGGAGCAATTGATCTTCATAATTTGAAGAAATATATTCAGGAAGCTATAGGATACGACACTGTAGGGGCTCCTAAGAAGGCTAAAGGAGGTGCTTACTTCAGAAATATGCTAAAATTTACTAATGCAAACCCTAATACCTCTATTTTTGTTGGTGATTCTATGGATGAAGCAGAACTTTCCCTTAAATTCGGAATGTTTTTTATATTGGTAGACAGAGAAAATAGAATTGAATTAAGTGAGAGGCCCAAATTACCTTATGAAGTTGTAAATGGATTAAATGAAATTTTGCCACTCATAAATTCTTTTATTACTGGTTTCTTATGAGGTCGCACCTGAATATTTCCTTAGGTTACTTATCCGAATGAAAACAGTAAACCCCAGGTTGTATTAACAGTTGTATGGACTAAGGCTGCAGGTGCAATTTTTCCTGTCTTCCAATATGTCCAGCCATATCCAAATCCTGCAATGCTAGCAAAGAAGATATACCTTAGATCCTCAAAATGTGCCCACCCGAAAAGGATGGAACTAAGTACCAATGCAGCAATTACGGGATCCTGTGTTTTATAGATCAAGCTCAAAGCAACAACGCCTAAAAGAACCGCTACTAATAAGTATAAAATTTCTAATGGAACAGATTGAACAAGGGGCCACACTTGCCCTTCCTCATCTCCTAATGGTGCTGCCAAAGATCCCACTATGTCATATAGAGGAGTTAATGGAGAAAACCATTGACTTAGGGTTAATAAGATATTTTCAACCCATGGTGTAAGAATAATAAGAACTATGAGCATTAGAATCCCGATATACCACCAAATCTCTGATGTTTTTTCTTCTAAAAATTTAGCTTTCAGTAATTTAAAAATAAATCCACGAAAGAAAATTTCCTCAATTAATGCTGTTCCTAAAAATATTGATACGAAGGTTAATACTATTTCGATCAATGATCCTGGAATACTCTCAGCAATTTGGATAAAATTTTCCCAGATTATATCAGGAGCAGCAAGAAAATAAGAAAGAATACCTAACGGGGTTATTATTATGACAAGGATGCCACACACTTTTCCTACCTTTATGAAATCATCCAAGGAGAGAGTGAAAGTTAATCCCATATTGTGATTCCGAATGAATATTAGTGCATAAATAAAAGCGAATAATGCTAATAAAGTGTCGAATGGGAGTCCTCCGATCTCTACAGAGCCAAGGAAATCATCCACAATGCCAAACTCAATTGGCAACCATACCCATAATCCTCCTACAATATCAATTATTGACAATCCATCTTCTTCAGAAAGTGGGAAAATGGTGTAGAGGATTGATGGAGTTAAAACAAATATAAAAGCAGAAATAATCTGAATTAAAACTAATATTGGATCAGTTGATGTCGGAGCAATAATTCTATAAACTGTAAAGATTAAAAGAACACAAATTGGAGGGATAAAGCGGTATTTTATTCTAATTAACATATTTTTAAATGATTCTACTAATGCTGGACTAAAAATATATATAAAAAATCCCCCGAGGATAAAGACAAAGACCAGACCAAAGAAAATTTGTGTTAATAGAAGATTTTGGCTTTCAGTAACAAACATAATAAAGATTAACAATAAGAATAGTGTTCCTACAATGAAATCTATTGTTAGAAATAAATTTCTCCAATTATCTTTAGTTAACTCCATTTATTTCATCATCGAACAGTGCAAACAATTGTTTTTAAAAGTAAAATTAACGGTTTTTACCTTTTTAGTCTCTATTAAATTTATGGTTAGATTGACTTGAATCTTAGGATGTTAGCTCATTCGTGTAATTGCGTCAAAATTTGTAGCGATTTTATCCGCTGTCCATGGATCTTCGGCACTTTTTTCAATCCCTTTTGTATAATTGATTTGATATTCAAATAAATTATACCCATGAATCCCTATTATGTGTCCTGTAATATTCCTAGCTTTATCACTTGCTAAAAAGAGTACCATAGGTGAAACTGTTTCTGGAGTCATGAAATCTTCAACAATTGGGCTTTTCATACGTGTCAACGCTATTGGAGCAATACAATT
>JBHLKC010000234.1:0-5596 GCA_048887065.1 Candidatus Hodarchaeota archaeon | reverse complement strand
ATTTGTATTGTCTGACCAGCTGAAAGGTCTAATTTCTCTGCAATTTGAGGGTCAATTCGAATGATACCTCTTCCAACATCACGTGCAGCAGCTTCTCTAACCCTGCATTCAACACTATTCATAATTTTGACACTCCGAATACACTATTTGGTGTTTTATTCTTTTGTTTTTTATTGAAAAATTCTAATCTATTCTTACTCTAGTTTTAGGTTCTTTATTTGAAAAAGGAGCAGTAATTGTTAATATTCCAGATTTTAGATTTGCTTTTATTTGATCAGTTTTGATTGACTTACGGAAAAAAAGGTGTAGACGATAATTCTTTCCATATCTTTCATTTTTAGCTTGAAGCCAAAGTTCTTCCGTTGTGATTTCAAGGTCAATTTCATCTTTGGAGATACCAGGTAGTTCTATAGTTATCGTATATTCATCTTGGCCCGTTTGAACCTGAGTACGGGGATGAACGGAACCATCAGAAAATTTTTCGCTGAAATGGTCAAACCAGTATTCTTTTGATAAGAAAGGATGTTTATAATCATACATATTTTTCCAAAAAATATTGAATGGAGGAAAATCAGCACAGAATCTAAAATTTTTATCTCTATTCCGATGTTTAAACTTATCTACCATCTTATTACTTCCTAAAATCTCTTATTGCATGTTATTTTGGAATATTAATTCTAAGTTATTTTATTCACAATCAGTATATAAAATTTTTGATATGCGAATAAAAATGAAAGAGAGTGATAAACGTTATTAAAAGCATTCAACACTTCATAAAAATTAAATTCAATATATTTGATAAAGAATTTTGAAATATTAATTTTCCTAAATATTTTCTGGATAGATATTACTTTCAATTGTCTCTGACTCTAAATCTAGATGCAAAATTTAGAAATTCAACTAGATTAAAAATCGTTAAATTGAATGTGATAAGATTTCTTTTAATACAAAAGCCAAAACTTTATATGATTTATCAATTCACGAATCATTTTTAGAATCATAAGATACGTGAGTGGTTATTGGTTCGTGATCCTCAATCTTTTCAAGGGATTTACCCGTTATTGTTTCAAATAATGAAAGAAACGTCTCATCAACGTTCCAGTTTTCCTTAGCTGATGTTGTTGTTGTTGGTATGTTAGGTTCAGAGCTTGGAGGGCGAGTTTGTTTAATTATAAGATCTTTTAAATCAGCTTTATTTCCAACAATCAGTTTAGGTACAGTCTTTCGACAATTATCATTGCATTCCTTAATCCAAGATGGGATTGTACGATACGAATTTGCACTAGTTAGATCATAAACAACTAATGCACCACTTGTTCCAGTATAGAATCGAGTTCTGAAGCGTTCAAAGTGAGTCTGACCTGACATATCCCAAAGGACAAAACGAATTATTTCACCTGTATCTTTTATACGTGCTCTAATGGGAGTAATATCTACTCCAATTGTAGTTTTGTACAAGCGAGAAAATTTGCGATGAACAAAGCGGCTTACAAGTGAAGTTTTCCCAGTTCCTCCATCTCCAATTAGGATGACTTTAACTGAATATCCTTCTTTTAAATCAGACATAGATTGTCACTTACCCACTAAGAGTCGTTCTACTAATTCGTTTGGTAAATGGTGTTTCTTAACTCCGTTGATAGTCAAAGTTGGGTCATACTGAATACGCTGGAATTCTATTGCATTCGTTTCATCATCAAACACCAAATAAGATGCTCTAGAATCCCCGTCACGGGGTTGACCAACACTACCAGGATTACATATAGTTAATCCATTCAATTCAGCCTTAAAAGGGACATGGGTATGACCTAAAAATAGAATATCTACCTTAACGACCTCCATGAATTCAAATGTAGAATTAATATCATTTGTGTCGCTTGGATAAATATATTGGTCGAGTGGATACTCTGGTCCCCCATGGATCAACATAACTTTTTTTTTTCCATATCTTTTTGTGTGTATAATCGGCAAATCGTGGAGTATTTTACGTTCTCTAACAGTTAGGAGCTGATTTGTTAATTCAAGGGGTTGATGAGAGTCAATACTGTAATGATCTGGCACATCTCCCAATGCTGCAATCGAATCATGATTTCCTTTAATTACAACCTCACATCGTGCTAAAGCTAAGTGAATAACTGGGACAGGCTGAGTAAAATACCCGACAAGGTCACCTAAGCATAATATTCTTTGGATTCTTTTTTCATGTATATCTGCAAGAACAGCTCTCAATGCACTTAAATTTGAGTGTATATCTGATATCACAGCGATAGATGTCATCCGATGAACTTGTCCTTTGTTTGAGGGCTGTTTTAATGAATAAAATTCGTTGGAAGACTGTTTGTTTTCAATTTATGAAAGCTGCCTCTAAAATCCTATTTTTATTTTACATCATTTTTATTCGTAAGAATAAATACAATCCCAGCTAAAAGATCCTAAGATTGATATAATTCACGAATTTTTAAAAATAACTCAATCATAATTATTTTTTTCTTTAAATCAAGAATAACGATAAAGGTTACATGAACAGCTTTTTCATTCATCAGAATCTTAATAAAGAAATCAATAACATTCAGCGAAGGAACGTTTTGATAATGACTTATTTCGGGAAAAAAGTGTTTTTCCTATCGGTCCTTTTTCTCATTCTCATGAGCATGGTATTCGAATCTTTTAGTCTTCTTGATTCAAGTAGAATCCTGTATAAAATTAACAGTGATTGGATAGAGACTGAATTTAACGGATATTTTCCCGATGGGAATAGTTCAGTATTATTAGCAATAGATACAAATCTAATGGGTGAAGATAAAGTATTTGCTAATGAATCCATGGCAAAAAACCTTTTTAAATTTTGGTTGACTCCATTTGAAAAACGATTCAATATCGCTTTTAATTTGGGAAATATTACTCTATTCGACCCTCAAGAGGACTCACTTGATACTAGTATAGAAAAGGTAGCAGAAAATCTTAATTGGAATTTTGCAAATGGAATAGAGGATCCTAGAGTTAATGGAAATGGTCATGACTGGTTATTAATCTATCAAGAGAATTGGGCGGGAGGTCAAAATCGTGTCAACGCGATATTTGGGAATACATTAATTGTATCCCATATACAACCATTTGATTGGACTACTAATCAATTAATCCTCCTACATGAGCTAGGCCATCTTTATGGGGGGGAACACAACCTAGATGGTAATGTAAGTCAGGATTGGTATGTAACAACAGAATATTCAATCATGGATTACGGGGATCTTACAATTCTTAGTCAAGAAGGCTGGAATAAAGATTTTCTTCCTATTGATGACCATAATTTTGAAACAATGAATAATTCAAAGTACAGATTTGATCGAAATGACGCTGATTTAGATGGATTACCCAATTATTATGAATATCGATATGGATTTAATCCTACTATTGATGATTCTCTTGAAGATACTGATGATGATGGATTAAATAATTTGAGAGAGTTTCAATATGGTACTGATCCATCTGCAAAGGATACTGACGAAGATGGGTATTCAGATTGGGCTGAAACATATTTTGAAACCTCACCTCTTGACTCTTCCGAATTTCCTGAAGTGAATGTCCCTATCATTCTTCCGTGGACAAATATTACTGAAATTTCAGAAAAAGAGACAATCAAACTAAAATGGCGGGCTGTCTCTTCAAATCCCCAGTCTTTCATCATTTATCAAAATGATACAGAAGTCCTACAGGATTCTTGGTTAAACGAAGTAATTCAATATGAACCTGACCAATTAAAGCCTGGAACATGGAATTTTACTTGTTTAGTGAGTGACACAGATGGTGATCAAGTCGCTGCGGAAATTTGGCTTCAAGTAAAAAAAGTAGAAAAAACGTCGATATTTATGAATGAAATTTTTCTAGGCTTTCTGTGTCTTATAATTCTGTATCAAAAAAAGAAGAAAAATAGATGAAGTCTTAGGAAATAAATCATTTTTTTCTGTTGTTCATGAAGATACTTTTTCTGCGCAAACATCAACACATCAGGCACACCCAGTACAACATGACTCATCAAAGTCGATCCATACAGGGGTACCAACTTTAAATACTGCTCCTTTCATTTCATACCTGATGACTTGTTTTTTGCGTGAAAGAATGCTCAGAAGGAGGACACCCCTACTTTCCTTAAATATTAAAATTACAGTACTTTCATACATATTATCATGTGTATATATAATATAGCTAACAATCCTTTATAAAGAGATTTATTAAAAACTCTCTTCACGAATCTCTAAACAAAATGTAAAACCCTCATATTTCCCTCGAGTTCGAGTCTAAAACGATTCCAGGATGTTCCTATACCTACAATAGCTATTAAAAAATGGACTGTAGCCTTATTCTCCTCTACAATTCTGAACAGAATATCGATGAAACCCCCTCGACGAATATAATCTGAAATAATAAGTAATTTCTTTTTTTGTATGTCATCATCCTTAGAAAAATAAGCTGTGCTAACTAACTCCTGATCAATAAGGTACGGATATTGCGTGATCCTCGTTGGGCGCACAGGAGGGGAACGGAAGGAAAAACTGAACCAAGGAATCTGAAGAAGCAGAGCAAAGGCAATTGCAAGGGGAACAGCCTCAGGATGAGTTAGGATAGCATCGAATTGCCTACCTATAAGGTGCTCCTGATTGATAACATGAAAAGCAAGTAAGTTCACTAATTCAGGACGTGCTAACAAACGATTCATATTCACCTGAATTGGTGTCTCTTTTAGATTAATGTCAATGTTTGGCTGGATAAGATCCTCAGTAAGATTTAGCTGATTGTGTAGAAATCTTATAAAAACGTCTTCTTTTTTATTAGAAATAGGAATTTCACCTTTCATGTAACGCGTAAATTGAGAATACGTAAAATGCTCCTGATCTTCTTGCCACTGGCTTTCGATAACGTTATAAAGATTTTTTACTGTTTTATATTTCTTTAATACTAATCTAAGGCTATTAAGGACTTGAGCCTTGCGAAAACAAGTAGTATAATAAGTCATCAAAATTCACCAAAATTGCACAACTACGCGACTAACCGCTCATTTTATTCTGGTTGATCATGATATTATTAATAGTGCGCATATATTTGACATTTTCGCTATTCATTTTTGCGCGTTCCTATCACAAAGTATAAGGTTAGTTTCATTTCAGATTGAATCAGAATTATCTTAGGAGTTCTTAATATGTCGTCAGCAACAGAACTTTCTATGAAAGATTTTATCACCATGAGAGAAGTCGCTTTAACTGCAACCTTTACAGCGTTGGTATTTCTCTCCACATCACTGTTCTATATTGCTCTTGTCTCTTCAACTGGATTTTTTAACCTAGGGGAAGCTTTTGTATATTTAGCTGCCCTAATTGGAGGCCCCATTGTCGGAGCTATTGCAGGTGGTGTTGGTGCCGCATTGGCAGACGGTTTTCTGGGGTATGGTATGTTTGCCCCAGCAACATTAATTTTGAAAGGATTAGAAGGATTTACAACTGGTTCACTGTATTATTTTGCTCGTAACGCCAAAATTACAATCAGACGAATGATATTAGCAGTAGGAACTATTTTCATTATCCTATTCTCTATCTATGTCACTACT
>JBHLKC010000233.1:0-5604 GCA_048887065.1 Candidatus Hodarchaeota archaeon | reverse complement strand
AAACTTTCAACCTGAATTAACCAAGTTTTAATTTGATCTTTTCCTTTCCTCAATAATTTTCTTATTTCTTCTTCTGTAGCTTCAGCATAGAAATATGGTAGAAAGTCAGATATACGGGCTTCAACTCGTTTGCCATTAGATCGACCCCAAAGACGAAGAAGTGGCCTACTCACCCCCTCATGAACTTTCATTTCGTAGTCAGCGTCTAAAAACACAAAACGAATCTTTTGATTCACTCTGAAATACACCAAGCATCCAGGTACTCACAAAAAATACTTAGTTTACTTGAGTTTAAGTTTTATATTAATCACTGTCCTTTAAGTTTAATTCTAGTAGGATATGGATTATGTCAGATTTCCCTATTATATAAGAAACGAATCGTTCGGGAGGAGAAACAACATCTCATCTGTTGAATTAGATGATAGTAGAGAATATAGAATATTGTGGAAAAATTGAGTAGAATTATGAGAGATTTACTTAGATAACGGAGTGTAGAGCTTTAATGAATGATGGTTGCGTCAAATGTATCTGAGATTGGCATCTTCAGGATAGTCTAAGGTTTGGTAATGTTGACACGGAGATTTACAATAAATCCTACGAAAGAACAGGTAAGTACTTTATGTGAATTAGCTAACGTGTGTCGATTACTGTACAATCATGCCTTAGCAGAAAGAAAGTTCTTCTATGACAACTATCAGTTGTCTCTTTCTTATAAAGAGCAACAAAACGCATTACCCTCCCTCAAACGTATCTATCCACTATATCAACAAGTTTATTCGAAAGTCCTCCAAATGACTTTGAAGAAACTGGATAATGCATTTAAAGCTTTTTTCGGGTTACAGAAAAACGGAGAGAAGACAGCACGACCCCCCTCTTTCCGTGGGAGAAGTTATTTCTTCACATTATGCTATAACCAATCAGGTTTTAAAATCAGCGAAAAATCGATTCAATTTTCTCATAACCACCCTAGTGGAGTCCCATTAAAATTTTAAGTTCCATTCGATTTTACATCATGTAAAGTTAAACAGATTGAGATTTTTCACGACCGTTCTGGGAAGCGTTTCTACCTTGCGGTCACATACGAACAGGACGAACCCCCCTATTATGATAATGGATTGTATCAAGCGTTTGATTTAGGAATAGTAAAACATATTGGGGTCAATCTTCAGGGGAAGTTTCTCGAAACAAATGTTAAACGTCCAGACAAGTACTGGGAACCTAAGATCCGCTCCTTACAGCGAAGGAAAGATCATTGTAAACAAAATAGTCGTAGGTACCGCTTATTCCATCAACGACTAAAAACTATTCAACGGAGATGTCAAAACCAGACGAAAGATTGGCAACATAAACAAGCTTTAAACCTCCTGAAAAATACTAAAGCTAATACGATCATTGTTGGTGACCTATCACCAAAAAAAATGATAAGAAATCGTAATGGAAGGTTGAACAAAACATATTATCTTAAAAAAACCAATAAAGGTGTCTATAATACTGGACATCTTAGTCGGTTTGTTGAATTACTGACCTATAAAGCACGACTTTTAGGTAAAAGAATAAAAGTAATTGACCAACGGGATACTACGAAGAGTTGTTCTGTGTGCGGACATAAAAAGGAATTTATGCCCCTTTATCAACGTAAATATTCTTGTGAAAATTGTGGAATCGTTTTAGATCGTGATAGGAATTCAGCTATCAATATCATGAAACGATCTCCTCTAATGCTTTGTGGACGAGCTATCATAATTTTTTGATAAATCTTGATAATCTGCGACATACAGCCAAAGGTCAAACGAAAGTTTCCTGTCTTCAGTTAGATAGGTTCAGCGGACTCGTAGGGAGCCTTTGAATTAATTCAAAGGTAGTTCACGTTTTATACTTAATGGCAAGAATGTTTATGACCTCTGCAGCATCTTCCGCCGAATCTGCTGCTTGTTCTATCATAGTAACAACGTCTTTGATAGCTTGCCACGTTCCATAGTGGATTTGGGGAGCAGACAGAAAGAGTTGGCGATTCATCATCTGATAAAGAAGATCTAGTTCTGTTTCTTTTTCCCGGGCTATACGATAAACCCCCGCTACTGCCTCCAGTTTTAAATCAAGTACTTGAAGGATATCAACAGTTATCCGAACCATTGATCGAAGAGCAATTGATGCATCATGCAACTTTTCTTGAATCATTGGTGGAATTGCTTCAAGAGAAATCATTTGTATCCGAAATAAAGCACCAAGAGCTAAACCACCCACACGATCTAGGCGACGGGCAATTCGTAGAAAATTCTGTGCATCAGGACTCTTATGAATGCTTTGATAAGTTTGTACTGCAATTTTCTCTAGCTGCTGATCAGCATAGTGTTCTAAGTCCTTTGCTCGTAATGTGTATCTTGATAATCTATCCTGAAAACTCGATTCTTCCATAGCTTCTTGTTCTAAATACACAATTAAACCCTTGGTTGCCTGAATCACACAATCCTCAACAAGTTGAGCATGCTGAAGAGTTGTCTGAAACTGAGCCCAACCTGGGCGAGTTTCACTTACTAAGAAGATAGAAAGTGCTCCAATCAACAATAAAATTGCAGCAGTGCCAAGGGGTATTTGTAAAATTCGTTCCAATCGCGGATCTGTATCATACCAAATCTGAGCAACAAATCCAGCTAGAATAGGGCCACTAAAATAACCCAAATCTTTGACAGCACGATATATTCCTATAACTTTCGACTTCTCAGCATCGGGAGCTATATCTACAGCCATAGATGGCAAAATTGGGTAGTATAATCCTAAACCAACCCCTCCAAGAGCAGAGAGAGAGAAAAGAATTAAAAATGGAGAAGAACCCCATTGTAATCCAATAAGTGCAATAGCTTCTAGAATTAATCCGAAGAAAATTGGTTTCTTTCGACCAATCCAATCACTTATTCGCCCGGCAAAAGGCATAGAAAACGCCCAAGTTAATGTGAAAACTGCTGTAATTAACCCCGTTTCTTCGATTGTAAAACCATATCCATACGGTTCAAGACTGATTATTAAAGGAAGGAATAAAACAATGATACTATCTACCATTTTGCTAATATGGCCATTCAAGAAAGTTACCATAACTGTAGGTCGAGTTAAAAGATTTATAAGGGGAATTTCATCTTCATCTTCTCTTATCGGTGTCCGTAACTTCTGCATTTCTTCTTGAATACTAGGAATGACTGTAGATTGAACAGTAATAAGAGAAAAGATAAGTCCGATAGAGGCAAGTACAGCTGAAAAAATAAAAATCGTGCTGAATGAACTTGTGACCATAGCAATGAATCCAGCTATCATAGCACCGAAAGAATACCCTCCATAAACCGACAATTCCATAATACCCATCCATTGAGCACGCCTAGCAGGAGTACTAACATCTGATAGATAGGTCATTGCGCCGGCGTATAGTAGTCCCTCACCAGCCCCAAGAATCGAATTTCCAACACCAAGTAATATAGCATTTCCTTGGGAAAATAGAAGAGGCAGTGATCCTAATGTAAAACAACTTGCACCCAAAACGATAATTCTTCTTTTACCGATTTTTTCTGTATATGCTCCTGTAAAGAGTCCTGCAAGAGCTTTGAACAGACCAAAACCAGACAAAGTAAAAGCGATAGAAAGCCATGCACCAGTCGTAAACCATTCCGAAATTGGAGTTTGTTCCTTAGCAAAAGTAGATAAAATTGTTCTTTGAACACCATATGAAGATGCAATAAAAAATAAAACGACAAGAATACCAATAATTAGAGTTGAGCGCTTGAAATTATTTGTCAAACACAAAACCTTCCACTATGCGGAATTTTATCTTAGACATACAATTTTTTTGTTGAAGGAAGTGAATATTTTTATTGATCTTAGAGCTCTTTTAAGTCCTTAAGATATTGTGATGATAACTGGGCATAAACATTTACAGAGGTTTCTATCATCATTCTATCTTTTTCTATCACTTTTCGCTTAATTTTGGCGGGAACACCAACTACAAGAGATTCTTCATCAATTGTCTGACGACTAGTTACTAAAGCTCCAGCACCAATTATACACCAGCTTTTTATCAATGTATCATCAGAAATGATAGCGCCCATACCAATAATAACATTATCTTCTATTATCGCCCCATGTAGAATCGCACCATGACCAATTATTACATTATTACCGATTTTACAGGTACCTCCTACTCTAGCATGGATAACACAATTCTCTTGTATAGAAGTCTGATTTCCTACTCGAATTGTCCCATAATCACCTCTTATCTTAGCACCTGGACCAATATAACAATAATCACCAATTATTACATCACCAATAATTTCAGCAGATTGCGCAATGTAAGTTTCGCTCCCAAACGTTGGAATTTTATCTTCAAACTGGAATAACATGATCATAACCTCAATTCACTAGAGAACACTAGGACTTATTCATTCTATAGTAATAAAGGATAACAGAATAGAGCAAGTAAAGATTAATTCTTAGAATCAAAATTTCTTTCTTCTATTAAGATCTTGTTTTCTGAAGGTAAAAAAAGAGAAAAAGGATTTTTATGATTTTTTTGGAGGAAATTGGTTTCAAGCAACAGTTTTATCTGTAATAGCGTATTTGCCACGAGAAACCGCGTCTAAAAAGCGAGTAATTATGAACATTTCAATTATTCCAACGCCTAATCCAAGAACGAGTAAGATAATGAAGATGAAACCAATTTGTAGTTCAGTTGATTCCATGGGTCTAGTAATCAATATAAAAATTCCAACAACAAAGGTATAAAGTCCTAATCCAACAGTTAACAGAAGAATTTTCCTATGGAATGCTACATTACGCTCTGATAATCTGTTTTTCCCGATAACAATAGTACTTAGCATATTATTGAAGCGTAAATAAACACTATTAAGACGATTGAAGATTTTATCTGGAGTTGTAATAACTAAATCGATGATTTTATCGATAGATCCGAAAATTGCAGAGACAATTCCTGTTTCAGAAACAGCAACCCAAATAATTGCACAAACCACACCAATTACCCCAAAGCCAATGAAAAGCATTAGCGGATCTTCTGTGATGATCTCCATTATCCCAGCCAGACCAGCCAGTATTACATCAAAGATTATATCAAGGAGACCAATTCGATCGTATACCACATTACCTTCTGCATCCCTTTTATCTATACCAATTATCCACAGAATGATTTCCCATAGAATTCCCAAGATTAATCCTAAGGTATTTATGACATCAGTCAACTCTAGGGTCTCGAAAAAGGAACTTAAATCAAATCCTTCGATTATATAGAATATTATTCCTAATAGAATACCTAGAAATAAACCAGTTAGAACGAAGAAACCAGGAATACTTTCCATAAAAGAAAGTTCGTCTTTAGATAACACACGATCTTCTCGATCTTTTGTTCTTGAAAATCGAATCGTACGGCCAAACATTCGCACAATCCAGACATAAGGATAAAGAAGTACCTTTAAGATACTAATAATAGCATGCCAAATGCTAGCGAAAACAGCAGAAATATCTTCTCTGCCAAAACCATCACTTAAGTCGAATTTGGGCTTTGTTTTTTTCTTAGTAACCTCTTCTGTCAATGAAATAACCTCATTTTCA
>JBHLKC010000232.1:0-5608 GCA_048887065.1 Candidatus Hodarchaeota archaeon | reverse complement strand
TTAAAACTCAGAAAGGTCTTATAGGAAAGGATCTATTTTTGAAGAAAGATAAATGGAGGAAGTGGGCATTTCGATTTACAATCTTCGGTTGTATACAGTTCATTCTTCTCACAACTCTTGCTATGCTTACTTATGCAGGTGGCACTCGTATTGATCCAAATACTTCAGGATACTCTTTTTTTCTGAACTTTTTGAGTGATCTTGGAAGGACAGAATCTTTTGGTAACTCCAATACTGTTTCATTCGTTTTGTTTTTCTTAGCTCTAATAGTAATTAGTTTTGCATTTGCAATCTTCTTTATTGCAATCCTTGGTGTTATTAGCGTTGAGAAACCCGATCTTCTGAAAATCACTTCCATTCTAGGCGTCTTATCTGCAGCTTCATTTATTTGTGTTGCTTTTAGTCCCACTAACCTAGTTCCCCTATTACATGATATGTTTGTGTTTTTAGGGTTTTTTCTCTCTTTTATAGTGTCAAGCTTAATGTTCTATTTGTATAAAGATTTAGAAACTATACCAAAGATTTATTCCTATGCATTCTTAGGTTATAGCAGCCTTATTCTAGTGTATGGAGCAATCTCATTCGTTACAACAATTCTTATTGGATTAGATAACACAGTCTCATTATTTCTTCGAGTAACAGCACAGAAAATAGTTAGTTATTACATGGTTATTTGTTTTCTAATTCAAAGTCTAGGTGCCTTAAAGGATCACCCATCAATCCTGCAGATTATTTAATAAATTAATACGGCTTTACTATAGTTGATCGTTCAGCCAATTCAAAAACTCTTGCGAGACATCACCGCGATCGTGTGGTTGTGGAGGCGGTTTTTCTTGGTCTATAAGAGTGCTACTTTCAGTTATCTTGGGCTTGGGAACTGAAGATAACCAAGCCTCAAAAGAATCAACAACAGATCTCCTCGTTTTTCTTCTATCCCATTCCTTGACTAGTTCTTTCTTTTTTATAAGCCACTTGGGAGGTGTGATAACCGTTTTAATACCATCCATGCAGCGAAGGTTATGAGCATCGTGTGGGGGAATCCCATACCCTTGCGATACGACTCTAATCTCATGCATAATTAGATCTGTAGCAGCTCTTAGCGCATACGGATTGTACATATCCTTCTGATCATATGCATGGAGAAAAATCGGATTTCCAATCCTTATAGAGACTCTTTTACCAAGACTTGGCCAGTTACCGCCATATGGTAACACTCCATCTGTTCCAATTATACCAACTGGGATAACAGGGGAGTCTGTTTCAAAAGCAAAACGAGCAACACCAACTTTTCCTTCTAAAGCTTTTCGACTATATCGGATATGCCCCTCAGGAAATATCCCAAGAGCTTGCTTGTTTTTAAGAACTTCTAATCCCCTTTTGACAGCTTCTTGATTACCTCGCTCTTTAACTGGAATCACACCAAAATAATCCATCATTCTTCCCCAGATGCGATTACGCCATAGAGCGCTTTTCTTTCCAAGGAAATAGATTCGTTTATCCCTTAATTCAGGGGGTATTAATAAGCCCATCAGGAAAGCATCAATCACACTCTCATGATTACCTGCGAAAATTATTCCTTCCCTAATTTCGTCTAAGTTGTCCATTAATCTTTCTCCTCCCTCTATTTCTAGTCGATATCCGAAGTTTGCGCTGAATCGCACTATACTTCGAATTAATCCATATTGTAAATCAGGAATATATTCTATCATGGATGTTGTCATTATAATCAACCGTATTATGATAATACTGCTGATAAAGGGGAGGAGATAATTTCTTAAAGGTAAAACCTAATTATTATTTTTTGAATGGAAAGTGTTATGTAAGTAAAAAAATTTTCTTCTATTACTGCGGAAATCTTACCTAGAAAATTTTTTAATGTTTTTCTAAGATATATACATAGTCGAAAGAAATTACAAAGATTAGTGTAATTAATTGAATATTTTGAAATAATTTACTTAATCCAAAACGTGATTAAACATGAAAATTGGTAGTAGACTCGCCTGTGACAAATGTGGGCGGATAGAATCACCGAAATTGAGAGTGCTTCCTAACCCCAATGATCAGTCAAAGCATCTATGTGAAACGTGTAAACAGAAACTTTATTATCAAAATATTGAGGCTGTAGCTAAAGAACGAGACAGTACTAGAATGCTTTAAGGATTCTACGGTTTCTATCAGTTTTCTATAGTGGGAAAGGAAAGATAAACACCTATAGTTTTTTCATGAAATTGTTTTTGTAGATCTCACCATTATTGGCCTCTTACTGGTTTTTTAGAGGAACCACTAACAAATCCTCATAGATTGGGCCGCTTGGAGTGAGAGTGCTCTTCTTTAGAATAACTTTATCGATTAATTGAATTCCATAGCTTTTTCCTTTAGAATCACGAATGAATTTTTGTAGTGTGTTCTTGTCAGTATTGTTTAACGCTTTTATTCGTGCTAGTGTTAGATGGGGGGAATATTTTCGTTTCTCTTTTGGGAAACCCATTGGAGTTAGTAGTTCTTCAACAGTTTGAGTAATTTGCATTAATTGCTCGTTCCCTTTAGAAATTCCAATCCAAACAACTCTAATATAGTTTGGGTTTGGAAAACAGCCCATACTCTTTAGTTCAATCTCAAATTGTGGTTCATCTATATGTTCAATTGCCTCTTTAATAGTTGATATGCGAGGATTAGGTACTTCTCCTAAGAATTTCAGGGTCAGATGTAATTGAGAAAGCTTGACTACTCGTACTCCAGAGAAATTGATGGTATTTATGATACTACCTAGTTGGTCGATGACATCTGGGTTATTAATTTCAACGCAAATAAAAGTTCGAACCATAATTATTCAACCTTAACTGATCTTAGATTATTAATCATCCTAAAAAAATCCAAAATGACTAGAATAACACCTTTAATAAAGTGTGAATATTCCTAATCGCTTTACTTGAAAAAGATTTTAGTGATTTTAAGGAGGAATAAAAATCACAGAACATTGGATTCATAATTATCTTGCTGTCAATGACGTTAAAATCCATTATGTGACTGAAGGCTCTGGAGATCCATTACTTTTGCTTCATGGTTTCCCAGATTTTTGGTACTCATGGAGATATCAGATTCCTGTTCTTTCGGATTATTATCAAGTTTTTGCACCTGATCTTCGGGGATATAATAAGAGTGATAAACCTAAAGGGGTAGAAAATTATTCTACTTCAATCCTCGTTCAGGATATTAAGGATTTTATAAACGAAATTGGAGGAGAGCAAGCAATAGTGGTAGGACATGACTGGGGTGGGGCAATTGCTTGGAACCTTGCCATGATAGCACCCGAATGCGTATCAAAACTAATTATCCTGAATTGTCCTCATCCCATTCCCCTTTTAGAGGCCTTTTGGTCAATGAAATTCCAACAGCTCCAGAAAAGTTGGTATGTTTTCTTCTTTCAAATTCCGAACATCCCAGAGGCCATGTTAAGTGGAAATAATTACGAATCTTTAGTGAGAATGGTTAAAGGATCCATTTTTAACAAACAAGCATTAAACAGTAAGGATTTACAAAGATATATTGAGGCTTGGTCTCAGCCAGGGGCTTTAACAGCTAGTATCAACTATTATCGCGCAAATTGGAACCCTGCGCAAATAATGTCCATGACTGAGGAACAGCAAATCAACCTCAAAAGAAGGTTTCCTAAGGTGAAGTGTCCGACTCTTGTAATTTGGGGTGAGAGGGATTTAGCACTTGATAAATTTTTAATAAAGGAAACACAGAAATACATTGATGGATCGTATAAGATTATTTACCTCCCCGAGTTCGGACATTGGGTTCATATGGAAGCCCCTGAGTTGGTAAATAATTCAATCCTCTCATTTCTATAGGGGAAAAGAGGACAATAACGAGTTTAGAATACAGTGATTTCCAACTAGGTGATCAATTTCAGATTGGGGAAGCAATCATTGAAGGAACCAAAGGCTGTGATCCCGATAACAATGTTATTGCCTCAAAATAAAATGATAAAAACGATCACAGAGCGTTTCCTGAGTGTCAAATCACCAATAATAGGTGGGTGGTTTCCCACTCTGCGACCTTCAATATAAATTACCACAAGCCAAGGGCGTTTAAAAGTCATCAAAGATATTTTTCAATTGTATGTGCAGAATAAATCTCCATCGTATAATTTGGGCTAGAAAAGATACTATATTATCTATAAAAGGAAGTAACCATTCATGGAATACAAAGTATTA
This sequence comes from Candidatus Hodarchaeota archaeon, assembly GCA_048887065.1. Taxonomy (GTDB): domain Archaea; phylum Asgardarchaeota; class Heimdallarchaeia; order Hodarchaeales; family Hodarchaeaceae; genus Hodarchaeum. Next base: position 1,385 of record JBHLKC010000232.1, on the reverse strand, counting down.
GCATTAGGGATTACAGCGATTGTTATTTCTGGTTTAATTTTCGCTACAGCTTTAATTTTAATATCTACCGTTCAACCCAAAGATAATAATCTTAATGATGATCAAGAAATTATTAGTGAAAAATTTCTGTACTATCATGGGATAAATATTTCCTGGTTAGGAGAGGCTACCTTCAGAATCAGGTCAGGAGATCTTGTTGTTTTCATTGATCCCTATCAAGTGTCAAGTAACGAAGAAAAAGCTGATATTATAATTAGTACTCACTCTCACGGGGAACATCTTTCCTTGGTAGATGTGAGAAAGCTTTCTGATGCCAACACAAGCTTCTATACACCAGAACCAGACCTATCTATTGATGGCATCGGTCCTACTTCTAGAGAATTACTCATAGCAACACCTGCAAATGTAAGCTTTGTAAAACCAGGTATGGTTGTTAGTCAATCTGGAGTCATTCTAGAATTCGTACCTGCTTATAATCTTAATAAATACAATTATTTCATACCAGGACAGCTATGGCATCCACCATGGGCAAATTGGACTGGGGTCATTGTTGAAATAGATAATATCAGGATTTATCACCCTGGTGACACTGATCACATCCCTGAAATGAAACAGATCAACTGTGACATTTTCTTGGCACCCGTTGGGGGTGTAGGGGTTATGTCACCCATAGAGGCAGCTGAGGCTGTAGAGTTTCTTAAAATAAACTCAGATTTAAAGTATGCAATTCCTATGCACTATCCTTATCTTGGGATATCCTCTTTAATCATGCGATCAGAGGATTTTGCAGCGAGAGCTAATTGCACTGTTGTTATTTTAAAGCCATTATATATGAATTAGGCTTCTACTTGGAAATTGTATCAGCACTGCCTCTCAAACATGATTGAGATGAACGGAGTTGATACATTCATCGGTCATACTTCCCCCTTCAGACAAAGTAGTTAAACCGACATTTAGTCAATGGTATCTATTACAAAGATTTTGAAGACGAAGAAGATGATATAAAGGAAAAAGAAGATGAAAAGAGTGAGATATATTGAAGTATGCTTAAAAAGGCGACAAATTTACTTCTGTCTTTCGCTATTCAGAATGAGCTTTCTTTTTCCACTCTTTATCAACTTCAGAGTTTTTAGCTTTAGATTTTATTCTTCTTATGTCTTTTGTTTTCTAGCTGCGCTTCAATTAATTTTTTAAGTGGGTGTTGGATTGTAATAATCTGATAACCTTCTAAGTACTTCTCCTCTGTTTCAAATAGTTTAATGATTTCTTGATCTTCAAGCGATCACAGATGAACAAGTAAAATCCCTGAATAAGTGAAGGGTGACCTCCCTCTTCAAATCCTAAAAAAAATTAATTGACTCGCCACAAAAAGGACCTAAAATGCT
>JBHLKC010000231.1:0-5648 GCA_048887065.1 Candidatus Hodarchaeota archaeon | reverse complement strand
GGTCCAGCAGACATAGCAAATTGTCTTGTTAAATGGTTCCAGGCATATATCTTTGAACGATCACCAGATTCAACACTATCTGCGAAAATACTTTCTAACGATGGACGATTCATACCTTGAAATAGTCCCCAAAAAAGTAATGCCAAAAAAATGATTTCTAACGAATTGGCGGCTAATGCAAATAGAAGTCCAATAAATCCAATTACTGCAGCACCTCTTAAGAGAAAGTGGCGTGGAAACCGATCACTTACAATCCCAGAAGGTATCACTGTCATAGTCATTGCCACACCTGTTATTGCTGAAGTTATTCCTAGGAGCTCGTTTGATTCATTTGCTATTAAAAAGATATAACTACTAAGAACATTACCCATCCAGATCCCCCGCCCAAATGACTGGAAAAAAGTAAAAGCAAAGACCAGCTTGACATTGTGATTCATTGACTTCATTATAGTAAAGAAATTTACCATTTAAAACCCATTCAAGCTCTCTTGAAAGGAAATTTTAATGTCATTGCATCGATATGCAGGTGCAACATTACACCTAATTTACCAAAAAACATTTACTTTTTTGAAAAAAACCGTCACTTGAATGTTTCATATACGGTGATCTCAACCATAGTAGTAAAAAATTGCATATACAAATATAATTATAATAATGAATTTCTAGGCTGACAAGACATATGCAAAGAAGAGCCTCATTTCCATTTTCAGCTATTGTTTCATTAGATAAACTGAAGTTAGCCATCTTGGTTAACGCCATCAACCCAAAAATTGGAGGAGTGTTAATTCAGGGACCAAAAGGCTCTGGAAAAACAACAATTGTGCGGGGATTAACTGATATTTTACCAAAACTGAAAGTCATTCGCGGATGTGTATTCAACTGCAATCCTCGTGACCTCACAAATATGTGTGAAAAATGTAACGAACGCTACCAAACTGGTGAACAGCTACAAATAGAAGAAAGGGAAATGGTAGTCGTAGACCTTCCCCTCGGGGCGACCGAGGATAGAGTAATCGGAAGCCTTGATGTTGAAAAAGCAATAAAACTTGGTGTTGAAGCCTTAGAACCAGGAATTCTTGCAGAAGCAAATCAAAACATTCTGTACGTTGACGAAGTAAATTTGCTACCTGATCACATTGCAGATGATTTATTAGACGCAGCTGCAACAGGTTGGAATGTAGTAGAACGGGAAGGAATATCAGTACGTCATCCGTCTCGATTCATATTCATAGGGACAATGAACCCTGAGGAGGGTCAACTTAGACCACAGCTTTTAGACCGTTTTTCTTTATCTGTAAGAGTTGATACAATTCTGAATGTGAAAAATAGGATGGATATTGTAAAGAGAAACCTTGAGTTTGAAGCCAATCCTGAAGGATTCATTGAGCAATATAAAGCAACTCAAGAAGAATTACGAAACCAAATAATTCATGCAAGAAAGATTCTATCAAAAATTGAAGTACCAGAAAAGCTTTTAGAAGCGATTTGCCAATCTTGCTTAGAGTTAAAGGTCGATGGAATGAGACCTGACATTGTAATTAGTAAAACCGCATGTACGCTTGCTGCATTCGAGAATAGAACTAGGATTTCCCCAGAAGACATTATAATGGCCTCAGAGCTTGTCCTAAGTCACAGAACGAGAGAGGGAGGCTTTTTAGATCCTGCAACTCCAGAAGAAATATCAAAAACATTCACTACTAAGATAAAAGACGTAAAATATGTAGAGAAGATGGATCATTCTGAAAGTGAAGAAAAAAAAAAGCGAGATAAACCCAAAGGCCGAACTATGGTTTGGAGCAAACACAAAGCATCTGAAAAAGAAGAAGCAGTAGTGGAGAAAAAGCGACATAAGATTCGTTCAAAAATCTTTCAATTTTTTAGTAGGCTTGGTCCAAGTTTTAGTATCGCGAAAAGAATGAGAAAAGCTCCAGGAGAAGCTCCTGTCTTAAATGGCGTTGTAAAAGGATCTAATAGTATTACTAGCGAGATTTCTAAAGAATCTGAAATAAGGGAAGCAAAGGGAATCCCTTCAGTTAGCAAAGCACTAAAAATTGCAAAGATAGGAGAAGGAAATTCTTTACTTTCAAAAATCAAAATAAGTGTTTTATCGCCTTTTAAACTCATTTTTAAGAAAAAAGTTCGTACGAGAGCAGTTAGTAATTCTGTAGGAAAACGGGCAGAAATACCAACTAATCTACATCGTGGCCGTCTATGGGGGTGGAAAATTCCCAAAGGAAAACCAGCAGATATTCATTTACCAGCAACAATACGAGCTGCAGCAATTAAACAAAAATATAGAAAAACTCCTCTTGAAACAAGCCTAAAAATATCATTAGAGGATGTTCGTGAAAAAACAAGGAAATATAAAGCTCCTATGACACTTGTTTTCGTTATTGACTTAAGCGGATCTATGCTGTTTAGTATTGAAGAATCAAAAGAAGCATTATTAAGATTACACAGGGATGCCTACTGTTATAGAGACAAAGTCGGAATAGTAGCCTTAAAAGATACAAGGGCTGTTGTTGTTCAACATCCGATTACTAATTTAGGAGTGGTGGCAAATAAACTTCTAGGATTAAGAATTAGTGGTTCAACTCCTTTAGCAGCTGGTATGTTAAAAGCTCAGCAAGTCTTAAAGGAAACAAGACTTAGAAATAAAGCAACAATTCCCGTAATGGTGATCATAACAGATGGAAATGCAAACGTTCCTTTATACAGAAGTCTTAAAACTGGAAAATACCGAAATTTTGACGAAGTAGGTATCACGTTGAGAAAATTTGAAGATTTAGCCGTTAAAGATGTGGTTTCCGTTTCTAAAATGATTAAGAAAGAAGGAATCTATACTTCTGTTGTGAATACGAACCCTCATTACTCAGGAAAGGAAACGTACGGGTCTCTAGTAACTAAAATTATATCCTCAATAACGGAAGGTAGTCATCATCAGATTAGTAAATTTAGTTATGGAAAAGAGCGTGTTGATGAAATTTTTGTAAGCATTAACAGTGATCAACAGAAAATTGCACAAAAACTACCAATATCCCAAACCGATTTATGGGATATAACATGAACTAAGTTAATTAAGCAGGATCATATAGATCCAATATTTAGTAAGTATTTATATAACTTATAAGAACTAATCAGGGCTTGTTAAATTTCACTTTCATGATAGATTTCGTTCAGAAGCTAAAAAATTGAACTATTTTAACAAATCTGACTGATCAACCTGTCTTGATATCGCTTTTTGAGTCATCCAATCGTCGAAATCTTTAAGGGGTTTTGTTTTCTCAGAAGGATCTCTATCAACTAAAATTAAAGCTTCCTCTGAACAGCTAATAGCACAGACTCCGCATCCGACGCATTTTTTCAAGTCAACGGTACACACATCATCAACAACTTCTAATGCGTCAAATTGACAACGATCAATGCATATCTCACATCCTATGCAGAGTTCTTCATCAACAGTCATTATAAAATTAGATTTAACAAAAGAGTGAGTTTGATTTCTTACTGTCAGTCCTCTAAGTACTCCGCAACAGCAGGTACAACAGTTGCAGATATACTGATGTCGTTTTTGAATATTCATTGTGCAGTGGATTAATCCCGCTTCTTCGGCTTGACGAAGATATTCCAATGCCTCTCCTTTAGTAATTGTTTTGGTTAATCTGCTTTTAACAAATGCTTTTTCTTTGTGAGAGAAGTTCAAACAAACTTTTGTAGGGTATTTACAAGGTTTATGAAGTAACTCTTGCTGTTTTTTGCAGACACACTCCCGAATACCCCAGCTATTTGATTGGTTGATAATTTCCTCTGCAATTTCATACGGGTAAATTTCCAATTCAGGTTTAATTACACGGTTGATCGGAATCACTTTGAATATTGCTGGTTCAGTCCCAAAAAGATCTTTATATTTGCTCTTATCAAAATACTCTTCTATTAATTGAGCGAATTTTTGATCCATGCTGTTTAATTGTTCCTCATAAATTCCAACAACAAAAGGTATTAACCCATAACGTCTACCCCTGCTGGAATTGATTGCATAAATTTGTCCTTTCGCGTACATTGTTTCAAGCTTTTCTTCCAATCCATTGATGGGGATATTTAACCTAACTGCAAGCTCTTCGGCAGTTTCTCCCTTTAACTTCATCTTACTGCTTAAATCTGCCTCTTCAGGAGTATATATCCATTGGAGTACTCGTATATGAGTACCATCTTCAGTTTTGGTATATCCGTTTGGTATTTTATCTAGAGTATCAGCTAATCTTTCATAAGGATCTAATGTTTCATTTGTACTATCGTCCATGGCATCGTAACTCCAATATATCCGAGATGGTAAGTTTCCTTAAGATATTTTTCCCAAAGATGGAATTTTAAATTGTGGACCTGCTTTTCATTTTTTTTTGAGGAGAGAATTAGATTGAAGATATAAAATGGTAATGATATTATTAAAGCTGTTTCACTGGAGTTAACTGCTTTTACAAAAGAGAATGATTACCTTGAAACCAATTTTCGATTTCAAAATCAAGGATATATTCTTGATTTGCAGGATCATTCAGGAAAGTACAAACTGATAGAAGCTCCTCATATAGATCGACCAGTCTTCTATATATTTCCTCAAGAAACTGTTTTTTCAAATTTTTATCTGGTATAAACATTGCTCTACTTAAATAATTTTGTAGATAGCTTAGAATCTCCAGTCCAACGTTAAGTTGCTCATTTCGATTCATAAAAGAGACTAAGATGATCGGCTGGCTGTAGCGTAATTGCCACTTTTTAATGGATCGCCATAGAAATCCCTTAAGGACGAAATCGTGGAGGGGTACAATAGCTGTTAATTCTTCTATAATCTCTTCTGCGATTTTCTTTTGATCTTCAGTTAAGAAAATATCATTGAGATTTTCTTTCGCTAACTGTATCTTTTTTTCAAGAGGCATTGGGGGTAATTTAAGTTGGGAACATACTTCCGAAATGTTCTTAGCTGCGATAATTAACTTATATACGGTTTTTTTCATATTTTCTAGCTGCGAATGAGTTTTTTTCAAATCCAACTTATTTGCCTCGATATTAAACCCCAAGTATCGGTATTTACTATTTTTTTTTCTTATTAAAAACTTATCCTTCCAAATAAACCGCATTATATGAATTTTTGAGTGAATATTATTTCCACATTATCTAAAGTGATCTTCAAACTAGCATTCGTATGATAATATTTATTTACCATCTAAAATGTATATAAGTAAAGAGAGGAAATCTAAACATAATCAGAAATATTTTTACAACTAAAAAATCTATAAAAAATCATTTACAGTCATTCTATTTTTTAATGATTTCTAGGTTAATATGTACAACAGTCTCTTTCATTATTATTGGAATAAAACCGCTTAATAAGAATACTGGGAGGAGTGGTATATATAATATAATTATAAAGGTATCTCTATCTAGAAAAGGCCATGAGATCGAAAGAAATGCCAGTAGAAGAAAGAAAATCATTTGAAAAACAAGATAGAATGAAAATAGTCTTAATTTTTTTGGCCAATCATTAAGTATAAACTGCTTAGAACGCCACCTGATTAATAATTGCTGGTCCGTATTATATTTATTAGCTAGATAGGAAAGAAAAAGGAAAAAAAGAAGTTCAAAGTGCCCATCTA
>JBHLKC010000230.1:0-5677 GCA_048887065.1 Candidatus Hodarchaeota archaeon | reverse complement strand
GAATAAAATTATTTTGAAACACACTAGTCTTATCATTTCAAAACTATAATTGCTTTAAACAGATAGTTAGTAAGTTTAAGACTTACACCCAAAGCACCACAAAAGGGATTTATATAAACAAATGCTTCTGACTTTAATTCGAATAATTATGCCTCGTATTGATCTTCATTGCCATACAAAGTATTCTAAATGCTCTAATCTTGAACCAAACCAAATCTTAAAAGCATGTCAGAAAAATAACATTCAGGGAGTAATGATCTGTGATCATGACACAATGAAAGGTGTTAAAGCATTTGAAGAAATTCTAATAGAAAAAAGCATAAAGACGAATTTCATCTTAATTCCTGGAGTGGAAATATTAACAAACCAAGGGGAAATTTTAGGAGCATTCCTTGAAGAATTACCCACTACTTCAATCTTTCCAGATGTAGCAGAGGAAATTCGAGAGAGAGGAGGGTTAGTCGTTATTCCACACCCCTATGACAGAATTAGAAGGAAAGCATTCAAACTGAATAAGAATGATCTTAAATTTATCGATGCAATTGAGATTTTCAATTCTCGATGCATTATGCCGAATGGTAACAGAAAAGCACTCGAATTCGCAGAAGAACATTCAATGCTAAAAACATCTGGTTCTGATGCCCATTTTGCAGTTGAAGTTGGTAGAGCAGGGGTATCCTTTAATGGAACAACAGCAGAAGAATTGCGCAAACAACTCGAGTTGAATGAAATCAATTACTATGGAAAAACATCCCCAAAATTAACCCATCTCTTAACCATTACCCATAGGATTAAGAGAACATTTCGAGGGATCCTAAAAAAGGAATAATAATATACATATTAGATTAATCGAATTTTCCTTTTCAAGTTATGTTGAGTAAAACTGTTTCATGATAGGTACGATTTTATCTATACTAAAATCAATATCTTCCTTTGTAACTCCGTAATGTGTTACTAACCGTAATTTGTTTTCTGTACTAAATGTTAAAACACCTTCATCTGATAGATTTGCAATAATTTTGTTTATAGGAGCTCTATTGGGGCACTCTAACAAAACGATATTCGTTTCAGGGACTTGTGCTTTCAATCCTGCTTCTGATAAACCTTCAGCTAATCGTTTTGCATTTTTATGATCTTCCTCAAGACGCTTCAACCACTTATCCTGTAAAGCAATCAACCCGAAAATAGCTATTATCCCAGCTTGCCTCATTCCCCCACCTACCATTTTCCGAAATTTTCTTGCTTTTTCAATAAATGTTTGAGAACCAACAACAAGTGACCCAATGGGACATGAAAGTCCCTTTGAGAGACAAAACATCATACTATCAACATGTTTTGAAAGTTCAGTAACAGGCAGTTTTAAGGCAATTGCAGCATTAAAAATTCTTGCACCGTCCATATGTATTTTCATATCATGACTTCTACTAAACTTATTAATGTCTTGTAGATAATTTGGGGTAAGTACAGTTCCACCATGCTTATTGTGACTATTTTCAACACAGATTAAAGTTGTCCACGGTTGATGATCATCATTTCTAGGTCTGATTAAGGATTGCAAATTATCTAGAGAAGCCATACCTTTATTGGAGGAATAAGTACGTGAAGTTAAACCCCCAATTCTAGCTGCGCCTCCGACTTCAAAAAAGAAAATGTGACTCTTTGATTCGACTAAAATCTCATCCCCGGGAAGTGTCGAGCTTAATAATGATATCAAATTTCCTTGAGTGCCAGAAGTGACAAGCAAAGCTCCTTCTTTCCCTGTTATTTTTGCTGCTTTTTCTTCTAATTCGTTTACTGTAGGATCTTCTCGAAATACATCATCCCCCAATCTTGAATTCTCCATAGATTTAAGAGCTTCCCACATTTCTGGGGATGGCTTGGTTATTGTATCTGATCTTAAGTCTACTACATTATTTTTCTTCATGATAACTTACTCCAGATCTTAATTTGTGAATTTTTCAGCTAAATGAGGTTTTAAGTAAAATATTGCGATTATAAACGGTAAAATTAGTGCTAACTCAACTATTATCGAAACAATGAATGGTAATTTTGAACTGATATCCCAAAGGAATCCTCCAAGGATAGGGCCAGCAACAGCACCGAGATTTGAAAAGGTGGATTGAAAACCAAAAATCTTGCCCCGATGAGTTTTGGAGGCTCGACTGATAAAATTGCTTAGAATCAAACCCCCTGTTGTTACAATGGTAAAATCAATTATCAATAATCTAGCAAAAATCCATAAATTAGACGTATTAATTAAGGCGAATGTGATAAGGGCACCAAAGCCACTAGCTAAGCTGATCCCTAGATAAGGATTCATTCGATCAGCAAGTTCTCCAAGCTTAGGTGCTAGTAACATTGAAACAATACCTGAAGGTGCATAACCAAGAGTTGCTAAGGTTGGATTATTCTCGATGTTCTCGAGCAGAAAAACATTTAAAAATGGCTTGGCAAGAGACCCATTTGCAGAACTCAAAAAAAGAACCAGAATTAGTAAGCTAAATCCAATAACTAAGCCTGAAGGGATCCAATTCTTTTGTTTTGACACAGGATTTGTAGAAAGATCTACTTTCACTTCCTCTTTGAATTTAATTGACTCTTCCACTCGTGTGAGAAAAATAATCCCCGCAAAAAAATTAGCTAAGCCATATATCACTAATGCGCTATAGATAAGAAATGGGTTATTAGGAGTGGTTTCTACGGCATTCATCAAAATAGTAAAGCCAATTAAAGCTCCAAAAAATGTTCCTATCCCTTCTGCTGATTGTCTTCTACCATACGCATAAGATCGGTTTTCAACGCTGGATTTCTCAGCTATAAGTGCATTTAATGGGATCCAAAAAATTCCTGCTAAGAAACCTAGTGAGAACATCCCAAATGCTATTCCCCAAAGAGATTTCAGGATTATTGCGAAAAAGAGGATGAAATATGCGATTCCCCTACCAATTGATCCAATGAATACCAAAAATCTCTTTGATATTCGATCTGTAATAGCTCCTACAAACGGAGAAGAAATCATATAACCAATAACAATGATGGAGAAAATAATTCCCATCTCTGCTCCAAGGGCACCCAATTCCTGAGAGGCTACATATGGAATCAGAAAATCTAAGAGAAAAAAACCTAAACTATTGAAAATGATTATGTTTATCATTGTTTGAAAGTCATTTGTAACACGAGATCTTTCTAGATTGTAGGATTTGTGATATTTCATTTGCATTTAACCATTTTATTTCAAATTCTATGATAACTTTAAAAGGAAAATTTCATGGTGAACCTAAACATGAGTTTTTTTAACCTTGTTAAGAGCGCTAAAAAAGATAGTAAAAGTGATATTTGTGTTGGTTTGGACCTAGCAGCTTTTGGTACGCGATCAGATTTTACGATTAACAAAGAAGAGAAAAAGCTTGACATCATGTTAACCCTCATTGAATCATTAAACCCTTATTGTTGTTGTTTCAAAGTTAATCGCCAGTACATATTGGATTTATCACGTTCTGAAATTAAACAAGTTACTCAAAAAGCACATGTATATTCACGACCAATTATTGTTGATCATAAACTTTCTGATATCGGTGCTACAAATGAACAAGCCATTAATGCTATCGCTCAAGAAGGATTTGATAGTTTTATTTTTTCACCATTCCCTGGAAATGTTCAGGAAACATGTTCTTTTGGCCACAATTATGGTCTTACTTCAATTATGCTTGTGTTAATGTCTAATCCCGAAGCAGTATGGATGAAAACAGCAAAAATTAATAATATTCCATTCTTTCAGTATTACGCGAAGCTTGCTAATAGATATGCAGATGGAGCTGTAGTTGGTGCAACCAATCATGTTGGAGAAAACGAATTGAAAATAATAAATGAAGAACTCATTGATAAGATCATTCTAGTTCCCGGAATTGGAGCACAAGGAGGGGATGTTGAGAAAATTATTAGGATTTTCAAAAATAATGTCCTAATTAATATTGGAAGAAGCATTATATATCAGAAAAATCCAGTAAAAGCTCTTAAGTCTCAAAATAAAGTCATAGATTCAATCAAACAGAATATTTATACCAGCTGATACTTGGATCCATCTGCTCCTCTCCCAAATTGACCAAAATCTTTTATTTCAAGTAATTTGTCACCCGAAAAAACTGGACCATCTTGACATAAGCTTAATCCTACGTCATCCAGATAACAAGAGCCACATAATCCAAATCCGCACCGTATAAAACGATCAGCTAAGCTGAATTGAGTATTTCTTTCCAATGAATGCTTTGTGACAATGTTCAGTATTTCTTTCATCATCACTTCAGGTCCACAAGTATATATTTCCCATTTAGATTTTTCTGTTTTCTTTGAATCCAGAAATTCATCCAGAAGAGTCGTTGGAAACCCTTGAAATTCGTGAGACCCGTCATCAGTGCAGTATAGTTTTTTAATTGGTAATTTTTCAAATTCATTAAAGAAAATCAGTTCTGTTTTTGTATTAGCTCCGTGAATTAATATAATTCTACGTTTTAAATTAGCGTTCATTGCTCTATAAATTAAAAAACGAAGAGGTGCAACACCCATCCCACCAGCAACAACGATTATATTTTTTTTATGATTTATTGAGAATCCATTACCGAACGGTCCTCTTAATCCTACAAGAGTTTTCTTCTTTAATACTAGAAACTTCCTAGAAGCTGAACCAACCCCGCATATTGTAAAAGATAATTGATTGTCAATATATTGACTAACTGAAATCGGTATTTCATCTACCTTTGGTAACCAAAGCATGAAATATTGGCCTGGTTGGATCTCAATAGCTTCAGAGAAGGGCAATTCAAAGGTAAGTGTTACAGTTGTTGAAGTTTCATGCTTTTTATAAGAAATGAATGAGGAGTACGGGATATTTAGCATATGGGAGTTATTCATGAGCCAACCCCCTTAATTGATTCAGATTAATTTCTTCCTGCTGCAGATATGAACTTATTTTCTCACGAAAACCATTTATAATTTCTTTTGAATCTTTAAAAGATAGTACAGAACCAAATTGAACAGCATTTGCTCCGGCAAGTATATATTCAATTATATCTTCCCATTTAGAAATCCCACCCACTCCCACTAATGGAATACTTGAGCCTAAAATTTCATACAGGTCAAAAATAGCTCTCACTCCGATTGGTTTGATAGCACTACCAGAAAGTCCTCCTTTATAATTAGAAAGAATCGGAAGTCTAGTTTTAATATCTATGAGCATTGCTTTGACTGTATTAATTGCAACAAGTGCGTCAGCACCGCCTTTTACTGCTGCAACTCCTATTTCTGTAATGTCAGTGATATTAGGAGTTAATTTAACCCAAAGAGGGATTTTTGTTACTTTTTTAACGGTTTTTAGAATTTCTTCGACAATGAAAGGGTCAGTTCCTACAGCTATCCCAACATTAGACGCATGTGGACAACTTAAATTTAATTCGAAAGCAATTGGAGGATTTTGTGCTTCCATATATTTATCAATAGTTTTGATTACCTCAGAAAATTCTTCTGGGTTTCCTCCAAAACAGGAAACAATGTATTTTACTTCATGATTAATGTTTTGGAGTTCACGGCAATAATAATCGACTCCGGGATTTGCTAGTCCCACTGCATTTACAACTGAGCTAATCTCTGATAGATATACCACGGATGGATTTGGATGACCAAT
>JBHLKC010000229.1:0-5687 GCA_048887065.1 Candidatus Hodarchaeota archaeon | reverse complement strand
TATCTGATTATCAGTATTTAGAATCTCTAAAAGTTCCTCCTTTGGACCCCATTGCTTAACAACTATTAGCTTAGTCAAATCTAAAGAATTAGGTTTTCTTCCATCAATAACAAAAATACATGCAGCAGTATCTACTCCAGGGAATACATTTAGGGAATGATGAAATACAATGATTGAAGGTACTCTGAACTGAGTCTTCAAGATTTTTTTGAGATAATTACTATTCCTCGACTCGAAACTAATCGTCGGAGTAATAAAAACCATCTGACCATTCTTCAGAAGCAACATTAACGATTTAAGTATAAAATACATGAATAAACTTGAAATTCGATTAAACTTTCCTCCAAAGATTGATTCAATTTCAGTACCAGCCTTATTCTTTAGATCGGGTGATATTACATGATGTCGTGAATAAGGAGGATTACAAACAATGTAATCGAAGCCGCTAGATATCGTGGGGTTGATATATGAGTCTAAATGTTTTGGTTGAGGTAATGCTAAAGAATCTTTTATACTATTTGAAAAGCTACTTGAATTCACTTTTAAAAAATCATCATATACTATTTCTGATTCAATTTGACTCCTATAAAGACTCACTGCTGAAATTTCAAATAATAATGGATGAATTTCAACTGCAGAGTATCTACCATTATAATTTGGTGAAATTTTTCTCAATTGATGATAAAAAGTCCCTGGGCCAATACAGGGGTCAAGAATATTCTTTGGCTCTTTCCCAAGGACCATTTCTATCATGAACTCCGCAATATGTTCAGGAGTCCAAAATTGACCCAATTTACGACGTGATCTTTGATCCAAAATCTCTAAGTATATTGAGGGTAAGATTTTAGCTGAATGATCAAAAAAATCTTGGATAAATTTAATCTTTAATGAAGAAACAGTTAGTGAGCTTTGATCGGCAATTGCTTCGAGGATTGAAGGGATAAACACTTTTGGATATTTTTGTTTTATTCTTTTTGAGATTTCACTTATTGAAAGATCCTTAAAAGTTTCAGCTCTTTCAAATTTCGAGATAAATATCAATCTGTTTAAAATCAGTAATGCTGCCATTTTTCTGAATGAATCTAACGATTCTAATGGAATGTCAGTCATTTCAGAAAATAATAACAATTCTTCACTTAAATTAGGAAATAAATTTTCTAAGCAAGTTATTGGAATAGTGTCAAGAATTATATTAAAATTTTCGTTAATTTTAGATAAGATCTCCTTCAATTTCCTCACTGAAGCCAAGATTCATTAAAATATCTCTGTTAGAGTATAAAATTTGTCCTATTCTGGAAATTGTGACTATAAGATTATTGTAAGACCAATTAAATACCCTATAAATGATCCTAAGAGGGGAATTATTGCTGAGAATTGTATTAACCCAGGTACGGGGAATACTGACATCGTTTTTAGAGTCGCTAGATTATTTTGATTTCTCAAAATAACAAGATTATCTGCCTGTTCTAAAATTAAGCTATGAATTAGCTCCTGTTGCTGATTAATCATCGATATTCGAATCCAGTGATAAGTTCTCCAACCTTTTAAAATTGCAGTAATACTTCCATAAAGTCCAACGAAGATTAATAGCAAAATAAAAGTAAAAAAAATCAATATGAACAATTCAGAGTTAAAAAGAATCGTTAGAATTGTTGATATTGAGAATGGGAGTAGAAAAGAAAGTAATAATAATTCATTCAATAAGGGTGGAAAAGAATCAAACATAAACGGAAATAGCCAACTAAACTGAAAATCAACAGAAATTTTTGAAAGTTTAAAGCGCTTCTTCCCTTCATATTCTTCGAAAACGATAAAGTCGTTTAATAAGTCTTTTTTCTGTAGTCTTTCAAATAATGCTAAAGTTTGATCATGAAATCTAGACCATTTATCTTTTGTAAAGAAATATCTAAATCCTAGAGATATGATTGAAAGAGCTATACCCAAAATTGCTGGTATAGCTGTAGCAACCATTATTATCGTGTAAACTTCAGGTTGGAATCCTGGGGCCTCTGCATAATCACCCTGAAGAAATTCGAAAATAATAAAGCTTGCAGCGAGCAGTGCGTTTAAGAGAGTTAAGAATAACACCGCTATAATCCATGACACAATAAGAATCTGTGATTTTGGCCTTGAACGATCAAAAATTTCCTTTTCGTTCTTTAAGTAGGTAACAAAGTTCTCATTTTCCTTATTATAAGTGATTTTATCTTTAAAAGCCCAGTAAAGAGCCTTTTCCAGAACAATATCTCCTTCTGTCACACTCATGTAAATCTCTCATATCAAAATGGGGTTTTTCTTATTAAAACTGCTTGATTTATTTTTAAACTTTCTTGTAGTTCTTAAGCTATGTGATATTAAATTGGATTTTATCTTAAAGGTTATAGACCACCTCTAATTTCCTTTAACCTCATGACTTTAACTAAAGAGGGGATTATTGGCAAACAACTAATTAGTATAGCAAGTAATTCATTGGTTCTAATGATGATTAAATGCCTCGCTAATGCATTTGTAGACTGACAAATAATTTTGACACTGTATATATGCTTGGTACCATTCTCCCAAAACCATTGAGTGTAAAGACTGCCTCCAACAAGAACACCTGTAATATCATCATAAATTAGACTAATTAAATGTTTCACAGCACTTGAACTTGTCACATTTGTTTGTATAACCCACACATCTCGATAGCCAAATTCTTTGACTGGGATTCTATCTTTTGCGATAACAGTCATTGAAAAATTATAGATACCAATGCTAGAGTTGATATTGAGATCATTTGTTGAAATATAAAAAGGAGAATAATTGGGTTGATATGGTGAATAATATAAAGAGTACATTCTCTTTAAAAAGGTGGTATTTTCGATTTCAACCCATAATACTCTGCGGGAAGTGATATTTTCCACAATGATACCAAATTCCTGATCAATTCCACCGTACAGAGTCAAATAAAGGGATTTTAGTGATAGTTGAGATATAAGAATTTCAGGGTGTGACTTATTATATTGCTCCCAAACAACTGTCCAGTTTGCAATGACTGGGATGGGTACAGGTAATCCTACTTCAAGAAGAGCTTCCAATCTATATTTAACAACCATTCCGATAAAAGGGATGAGTCTTGGCTCAGTTTGGGAAGTAGAATTTATGCTTCGAATGGGATATAAACAAATTAAGAGAAAAAAGATTAAGATGAAGCACTTTGAGCGGAATTTTAGCATCATTACTCATATTTAATTTCAATTAAAAAAACTCTTTCACTCCCAGAGTGCACATATTTGATAAGGAATCTTTTTACACTTTTTATAATCACTTCATTTAGCTGTTCCTTTAAGAGACCCAGTTTATATTAACAGAAATAAGGGTGCCACTTAGTTGGTTGGAGAAATCTCTGTTCAAAACGTGAGTAAAAGTTTTAGAATGTGGAAAGCAGGGCTCAAAGTACGAGTAATTGATAATCTTGACATAACAATCTCCGAAGGGGAATTAGTGTTATTATTGGGTCCTAATGGATCTGGAAAATCTACTCTTTTAAGAATGATAGGAACATTATTGATGCCTTCGTCTGGAAATATCGTCGTTTATGGTCACAATACAAGGCATCGAAGCAGATCATTATTGAATATGATTGGTTTTATGCCTGAGGAATGCAAGTTTCATGCTGGAATTTCTGGACTTAATTTTTTATCATATTTAGGAAAACTTATGGGAATTAAATCCCCCAAAAAGAAAGCAACGCGGTTACTTAACCAATTTGGACTCGAAAAATGGAGCCATATTGATGTCAGTGTATATAGCGAAGGTATGCGACAACGGATGGGCTTATGTTCTGCAGTGTTGAATGAACCAAAAGTACTACTTCTTGATGAACCATATGCAAATTTAGATGATCAAATGAAGAAGCATTTAGTGGACTATCTGAAAAATTATACTGAAAAAGGAAATATTGCAATCGCTGCCTCACATGAGAAAACTCATTTTACGAATTATCGAAAAATCCATTTTCCAATTCATAGGGAGAGCTGAGAAAGACGAAAGTTAAAAATTCTGTAAAAATGGTTATATGGGAAATCTGGTTCATTATCAGGAACAGCTTGATCATAACAAGGTATGAAACGAAGCGCTATTTATTGTCAAACCGTTCTTTGATACTCATGAGTTTTTGTCTTGTTCCTACTCTATTATATGTTAGCTTTGCAGGCCAGAACGCCTCGTTAGAGATTTACTTGCATCTCCATGGATACGAATGGTTTGTTGGTCATGTTCTTCAGATTTATGTGACATTCGCTTATGTGGTCAACATTCTTGTGTCAATTGTTGTTATTCAAGAATTGTTTCTCAATGAGTCAGCTTTTGAATTTTTATTCACATCAACTAAACGATCTGAAGTGTTTGCTGGGAAAGTAAGCACAGCAGCGATTGTACTCCTCTTTACAAGTCTGTGTACATGGATTGGATGTGTAATCTCATTTTTCATTTGGCAACAAGAATTACCTATATCATTGGAAAAATTCTTGCTTGCTCTAGTGATTTTATTAATTGTCTCAATCGTTCCCCTTATGGTTACTATATTTGGGAATACTTTAGTGATGAAGTTCCGGTCTTTAAGTGGACTGGGAAGTGGTTTCCCAATTATCGTTTTTTTTGTGATTCCATTCTTCATTTTCAGCTCAATTTACCTAGGATTTGCCACCGAGGAGATGTTACAATTTTCTACTTATTTTCGTGTTTTTATAATCACAAATCATATCTTTATGATGCCAGAAGAACAAATTTCAACGATTGATGAGGTGAATGAAGCATTCAGATTCTTCGGGATAATTATTATAGTTGCTTTTATCTTATCGTGGTTGTTTTTCATGAGAATGGAAACAAGAAAAAAGGATTGATTTAATATTGGGTGGACTAATAGAGAAATAGTTCTTATTCTTTTTTTTCTTGAACAGGGTTTTCCTTGCATAATTGGTACCATAATAGTCCCAATGTTCCGAGTAAGACACCAACGACTGTACTCATTATTAAAAAGAATATTAGAATATTAAACAGTGGAAAGTTTACATCAGGTCTTAAAGAACCGTCCGAAGTAAGTAAACCATGATAAAATCCTCCCTCTAACCATATTATAGGTAGAGCTATTATAATGCTTAAGATTCCAACAGTAAGAAAGAATAATGGTCCATTTAGAGATGTCTGTGTTCCTCCATATACTCTCTGATACAAAGTCCTTTTGTTTATTTGGGATTGGTCATTTTCCATAATTTTTATTATCCTAAATAGTCCACTGACTAATTCTAAACGACTTTAAGACATAATCATATATTCCCTGATTCATTTAAATAAAACCAAACTTCTTTATAAAATCTCTGGATAATTGAATGATCTAGGCTACTGAAATACTATTGATTTTAAATAAGAGAAAATGAGTCAATTTATTTGCTTTCAAGGAGAAATTAACGTTTTGAAAAATAAAAGAAATATGGAAGAAGAGATTTTAGCTTACTATGAATTATTCTATCCTGATGTGATGAATGCTGATCTTGAAATGGAAGAATTTATCAATATCACCGATGGTTGGGAGACTGAAGTCTTTTCCTTTAAATTAAAAAGCAAATTAAACAAATTACCAACACCTAAACACCTAATTTTGAGAATTTATCCTGGCAAGGATGCTTATGAGAAATCTGCAAGGGAAT
>JBHLKC010000228.1:0-5692 GCA_048887065.1 Candidatus Hodarchaeota archaeon | reverse complement strand
AAACATTGGAAACAAAGTTTAGCCATACGTGAGGACATTGGCAACCTCCAAGACATTGCTGGATCTCTAAACAATCTTGGTATAATCTACCGTACTAAAGGGGAGCTAACCAAGGCATTAGAGTACTTTAAACGTGGTCTAACCCTTAATATTGAGATTGGCAACCCCTACTATATTGCTCTATCCTTAAACAATATTGGTGATGCCTATCGTGCTAAAGGCGAGCTAGAAAAGGCGTTAGAATATCTTCAACAGAGTTTGGCCTTAAAAGAGGACATTGGTAACCTCCAAGACATTGCCACGACCTTAGACAATATTGGAATAATCTATCGTGTAAAAGGCGAGCTAGACAAAGCGTTAGACTGTTTTAAACGGAGTCTAGCTTTAGAGGAGGTGATAGGGAACGATATATGGTCATCATATACCTTATTCTATCTTATTCTTATTGCCTTAGACCAACAGGATCAAACTCGAGCACAAGCGTACCTGAACCAAATTCAAGAGCTTCATGCTCGTACCCCGAATAAGAAGATCCATCTTAGAAGCCAGTTAGCCGAGGCGTTGGTCTTAAAACGGAGTAAAAGGATGAGAGATAAAGTCCAAGCTCAGGTTCTACTGAATCAAATTGTTAATGAAGAGGATATTTGGTTTGAATGGACAGAATTAGCCATGATTAATTATTGTGACCTCCTCCTCTATGAAGTGAAATCTTTTGGTGATCCTGAAGTGTGGACGGAGGCGAAAACCCTGATCCAACAATTCTCTACCAAGGCCCAAGACCAACAAATGTCTCCCATGATTGTAGAGATCTTATTATTGCAGGCGAAATTTGCCACCATTGAAGGAGAGTTGCAACAAGCCCTGAATTACTACGATCAAGCTAAGCTCACTGCCACAGAAAAGAATTTCGACTTATTAGTTCAGAAAATTGCTGATGAGAGGCGAACTTTTGAAGTTGAGTTCGACAAATGGCAAGAATTGAATGAACGTAATGCTTCGCTTCAGGAACGCCTCAAGATGGCGCAAATTGAAGACTACATCCAGGATGTTCTAAAAATAGTTTCTCAAGGTTTTGACAATCAAATGTCAATAATCCCTAGTAAAAAATATCAACTTATCTATCAGGATATATTAAAAGAAAAACCCGAGAAACAAAAATATGAATTTAGAGTTGGGGTCGCCCAAATTGGTTTGCCGATTGAAAACAACTTTCTAAGTGATTATTACGAAGAATTCCATCCCAAAGTGTTTGGACTTAAAGAAAATAAAGTCGAAGAAATCAATTCTAAAATCGAAGCAATAATTAAGTTTGCTGTTTCTAAAGAAATTAATATTCTCTTATTTTCTGAGCTAGCAATTGATCTCAACTACCCCTTGCTTTTAAATACATTACAGGAGCATTCTCGGATCTATAATATGTATATTATTCCTGGTTCATATCATGATCGTGAAACAAGGCGGAGTCTTAGTCCTGTCATCTCACCCGAAGGTATTTTATGGACTCAAGAGAAACATATTCCTGCTACCATAACGTACAATGGACAGAGGGTTACCGAAGGAATTGAAGTTGGACAAAAACCCAGAAAGACAGTAGTTTGTGACACTATTTATGGACGAATAGCAATAATCATCTGTCGTGATTTCATGGACATGGATTTAAGGGTGGAGTTAAAAAACTCTGAACCCCCAATTGATTTGATTTTCAATCCAGCATTCACACCAGTTACCGCTGATTTTAAAGCTGCACATTTTAATGCCAGAAGTTCCATTTATGCCTATTGCTTCTTTGCTAATATTGCGGAATTTGGAGATTCACTAATTTATTCGCCCGAAAAAGAGCGTGTTGACCAAACAATACCGAAAGGTGAAGAAGGTCTTATTTTTATAGATGTTGATCTTTTTAAACTTCGTTCAGAGAGGAAAAAATGGGAATTATTGACAAACAAAGAAAAAGCTTTTATCCAGAGCACCAGATAGTCATATATGTTTCTTTATTATGATTGCTCCCTGAAAATCCCGCTAATTATCGATCCTGAATGGTTCCTAAATTTGAGCATGCCCCCATCACCCCGTAAGGTGAAAAAATGAATTGAGTCTTCACTCAAATTGTATTTAAATCAAATTTCTCTTATCAATTTAGAATAATAAATGATTGAGATGAGAACATAGGAAATAATACTAAAGATTTTGAGGAGTATGAATCAAATATTACGCACCTGAATCATCTGGATAATCAATTTTGGAACAAGTTCAGGCATTATATACATATAAAACAAGTACAGTTAATTGGTTTCTCTAATGATTGATAATATTAGAATACTGTTTGAAAAAGGGGACAATGGTGATATTATCGATAAAATAAAAGCGTTAGAGGAGAATCAAGAATTTAGTAAGTTGTCTCTCACAAAACGGATTGAATACAAGTATTACCAAAGCAGGGCATTTGAACAGAAAGGGTTATTTAATGAAGCTTTGGAAGTTGCAACCACATATCGTCGGAAAATTCCTAATTCTGACCAATTGGTGATTTTACCACTAATTGTCGCACAATCTTATGCCTTAAGGAGGTTAGGCAGTTTAGATAAAGGATTGAAAGTCTGTCAAGAGGGTGAAGAATTAATTGATTCAATCCAAAAAGCGGATTATGGAATAGAAAATGTGAAAGAATGGATTGCTCATTTATACCATATAACAGGAAGTTTAAATCAACTTAAAGGAAAGTTGGAGACTGCTCTCGATTACTCTCAACGAAGTCTAGCGATTAGTGAAAAAATTGGAAATCCTGATTTGTTAGCAAGATCTTTAAACAATATCGGACTAATTCACCAGTATAAAGGAGATTTAGAGACTGCTCTTGACTATTATTCCAAGAGTCTAGCTTTATTCGAAGAAATTGGAAATCCACAACTGATAGCAGTGTCCTTAAATAATATAGGCCTTATCTATTGGAAAAAAGGAGAATTGGAGACTGCTCTCGATTACTATCAGCGGAGCTTACCCGTGTTTGAAAAAATTGGGAATCTCCAACAGATTGCAATATCCTTAGTCAATATTGGTCAAGTTTATCAATATAAAGGTGATTTGGATACCGCTCTTGATTATTTTCAAAAGAGTTTGAGGATTAGAGGAAAAATTGGGAATGACCAAGACATAGCAGACTCTCTAAACAGTATCGGACAAAATTATCATTTAAAAGGGGACTTAGATACCGCGTATACCTTTTTATTAAAAAGTTTAGCAATTAGAAAAGAACTAGGGAATAGTATCACCACTGCTGAAACAGTTTTTAACTTGATCCAATTGAGCTTTGCTCAGAATAAACAAGCACAAACTTTGAGCTATCTCGCGCAATTAGAAGAACTAGACAAACAGATGTCCAACAAACATATTAATTTAAGATACCGTTTGGCTAAAGCGTGGCAATTGAAAAAAAGTCGTCGAATTGAAAACAAAGCCAAAGCTCAGGATTTATTAGCTAAAATTGTATCAGAAGAAGTAATAGAGTTTCCTTTAACCTCTTTGGCCATGGTTCATTATGTTATGCTCTTACTTGACGAGTTCAAGACATATGATGAACCTGAAGTTATGGAAGAAATCAAATTAAGTCTAAATAATCTTTTTACAATAGCGGAGAATCTACAATCTCATTTTTTAATCGTCAACGTCTTAATTCTCCGTTCAAGATTTGCCATGATTGGTAAAGATCTAGATTTAGCATCTAAATATTTAGACCGAGCATTAATAACAGCTAAAGAATGTAACTTATCAGGCTTACAAAAGAAGGTCGAAATGGAAAAAAAGAAACTGGAAAACCAGCTAGATGAATGGAAAGCCCGTTTTGAGAAAAAAAGGCCGATTCAGGAAATGTTAAGCCAAGTAGATATGACATCCTATTTGAATGAAATCCAATTTGCTATCGCTCAAGGTATTAGCAGTCAAATATCAATAATCTCAAGAAAAAAATATCAACTTATCTACCAGGATGTAATAAAAGAACAACCCGAGAACCAAAAATATGAGTTTAGAGTGGGAGTCGCACAATTTGGTTTGCCGATTGAAAACAGTTTTTTAAGTGATTATTACGAAGAATTCCAACCTGGTCTATTTGGACTTAAAGAAGCCAAAATTGAAGAAATCAATTCTAAAATTCGAGAATGCATGGAGATAGCTGTTTCCAATAAAACCAACATTCTCTTTTTTTCCGAGCTAGCAATTGATCTCAATTATTCCTTGCTTTTAAATACTTTACAGGAGTATTCGAGAATCTACAATATGTATATTATTCCTGGCTCATATCATGATCGTGATACAAGGCGTAATATAAGTCCTGTTATCTCTCCAGAAGGTATTTTGTGGACTCAAGAGAAACACATTCCTGCGACAATGACGTACGATGGACAGAGGTTTACCGAAGGAATTGAGGTTAGCAATAGACCCCGCAAAACAATAGTTTGCGATACCATTTATGGACGAATAGCAATCGTTATCTGTCGTGATTTTATGGACATGGATTTAAGAGTTGAATTGAAAAATTGTGAACCCCCAATAGATTTGATTTTCAACCCTGCATTCACTCCCGTTACCGCTGATTTTAAAGCTGCCCATTTCGATGCAAGACGATCCATTTATGCGTACTGTTTCTTTGCCAATGTTGCAGAATTTGGCGATTCACTAATTTATACTCCAGAAAAAGAACGTATTGACCGAATAATACCGAAAGGGAAAGAAAGCATCATTTTTAAAGATGTGGATCTTTTCAAACTACGTACAGAAAGGAAAAAATGGGAATTACTAACAAATACTGATAAGACGTTTATTCAAAGCACCAGATAGTCGTGTGCTACAAGTAAAAAGTTACAAGGTGCTGAATATTCTTTAAATGAAAAACGGACTAAAATAAACTAAGCTTTTCCTTAGAGAAGAAGTGGAACAATAGCAATTACTTCGAAGAAAAAGCGAGTCACTACTAATGTGTTCATTTACTAGGTCTTTTTGGAAAAAAGGAGAGTGAATTAAAGTAGATTTCCCAAAAATGAATCTTTTTCATATATATTTAATTTTTGATTAGAGTTACTTGTCGTATTAAAGAAATAGGGACATTACACGATTTAACGTGGAATCTAAAAAGTTAGAAAATTTTTGGTATATCTAAATTATACCTTGAGCTGAAGAAAAGGATTAGGCATTTTGGGTTACCATAATTCCTTAAATAGTCGAATGGGTTATTTATCAATTCAAGTGAAATTTATATCGGAGAAGTGGGTTTGATCAAATTTTTCCATTTGTGGATGCTTTTCATTGCCATTCTAGCTTTTAGCGGAGTGACACGCCTCATTTTAACATCTAATACAGTAGAAATTGATAAAACATCACTTAATAAAAATATAACCACGTTAAACACGTTAACATGGAACCTAGAAGCAATTTGTGTTCAAGGAGCTTGGATACTGGCAAATGGTTCACGGAACATCACAGTCGCGGTCCTTGACTCTGGGATCAACTTTACTCAAACCTTCCTACAAGGTTCTCACTGGAACAACACTGCTGAAATCGCTGTTAATGGCATAGATGATGATGGTAATGGTTTCATTGATGACATCACAGGGTGGGATTTCGTCCAAGGAGATAACAATCCTTCCCCAGGGCATTGGCATGGGACATATGTAGCAAACTTTATACATGCTGTTGCTCC
>JBHLKC010000227.1:0-5709 GCA_048887065.1 Candidatus Hodarchaeota archaeon | reverse complement strand
ACTAAATAGTGAACCATATCTCCAAAATAATGAACTCCTGAGGATCCAATAGCATGACCCGTTGCAATAGCTCCACCCAGTGGGTTTACTCGAGGATCATCAAATGGATAATCAAAATGTTTCGCAAAAGCAAGACAAGGGGATGCAAACGCTTCATTTGGTTCAATACAATCCATATCCTCCATAGTTAAGTCACCAGCTCGCTTTAAAGCACGTTCTTGTGCTGGAATGGGGCCAGTTAACATTAACATGGGATCATCACCAGCTAAAGCTGTAGATAAAATACGAACCATTGGTTTTAAGCTCAATTCATCTGCTTTCGTACGGGACATAAGCATGACAGCAGAAGCTCCGTCAGTTATTTGTGAAGAATTTCCTGCAGTCACTTTCCCATTATCAGGCCTAAAAACTGGAGGAAGAGACTGAAGTTGAGCCCAAGCAGTATCAGGATCATCAAGAGAAATTGTACGTACAGTTTGATCTTCAGTTACTCTTTTTGTCTCGAATGAACCATCTGGATTCTCAATCTTTGTTTCAAATGGAACAACACGTTTCTGATAATTTTGTTTATCTCGCATTGCTTTCGTTGCTTTTTGGTGACTCCACAGACCAAACTTATCCATATCTTCTCTAGTTAGGTTATATTTTTCTGCTACCAGTTCAGCTGATTCTCCTTGAATGAAACTCATTCTAGATTGAAGATCCTCCATGCGGGTTTCTGACATATGACAATAAATATTATCGACTGGGTATATATATCCAATCTGCATATCAATACCCATGGGGTAGTGTGTGAGGTTTTCAACACCTGCAGCTATCATAATGTCTCCATCACCAACTCTAATAGCATTTGCACAAGTGTTGATTGCCTGTAAACCTGCGTTACAGTATCTATTAACTGTGGCAGCAGCAGTAATATCAGGAATGTTCTTTGCCATTAATTGAGCAACCCGAGCAATATTCGCTCCTTGATCTCCAATTTGTGTTAACACACCAACATGAACATCCTCAATTTCATGTGAATTAAATGAACTCGAATGAGCTTGAACACGATCTACTAAGATTTCTAGGACACCTGCTAACATATCTTGTGAAGACATGTTACGGTAGTACCCTCCATATTTGTCCATCTGTGCTCGTGAAGATTTCCCCATAGGTAATCTAATAGCATCTACTACAACACATTCTCTGAGCTCTTTATTTTCCATATAAATTCCTCATATGTTTGAATTTAATTAAAACTTAAAATAAGAGACTTTTTTTTTATAGTTTTCCTCTGTTCCTGATTGTAACTAAGAAATAACTAATTTTGTACCAGTATGATTATAGGACTTATATTCAAAAGCTAATTTAAAATTCTGCAATAATAACCAAAGAAGATTCGTTCTCATTAAGGGTCAGTTTGAAGGAATTAAGAATGCACTCAATCGATCCTGAAAAAATTATAGCTAAGATAAAACAAGTAAAAGCTACAGTGCTTCCTGATTTTTATCTAGATATCATTGTTGATCCTCAAATGTCCTTTAAGGAGTTAATGACTCAAATTGACACAATTTACACACGAGGAGGAGGAAATCTTCTAGGACCCGAAATACAATTCATTCCTGGTGGTAACGGAGGAAATGTGGCTAGGACTTTAGGGAAATTAGGAGTGCCTACAACTTTCATAACCGAGACATCTACCTTTGGTGCTAACTTAATTGAATTTTTTATGCATCCTTTAGGCATTAAGACAAGCATTTCAAAATCAGGTTTTACTGCTAGTTCATTAATTCTTGAGATACCTCATGTTGACTCAGGGAAAAGCAACGTAATGTTATCCAGTGCTGGAAGTGTGGTTGATTTTTCACCCGATAAATTGACATCAGATCAGTGGAATATTCTTGGAAATAGCACGATTATTGCAATTACAAATGCTCAAAACATGAAAATGGTAGAGTTAGTTGAAACTATTCTTGATCAAATACCACCTTCAGTAAAAATTTCGATAGATTTTTCTGATCTTACTCCACACGTTAAGCGGATAGATGGGTTTAGAAAACGATTATTTGCACACCCAACAAGGATTCCCTCATTAGTTGTAGGAAATGAAAGTGAAATTTGTCTATTAGCAAATCAACCTAAAGAATCACCAGAAAAAGCAATCAAGAACCTCTCCATGACTTATCCTGAGATCATTTTTGGACTACACACGGCTAGAAAATCAGAGGTTTGGATCAATGGAGATAGAAAAGCTATTGAGCCTTCTTTTAAAGTTTCGATCCAAAAAGCGACAGGTGCTGGTGATGCTTGGCACGCTGGATTTCTATTAGGTTGGTGCATTGGTTTAACTTTTTCTGAGGTTACTAAACTTGCTAATGCCACAGCAGCGCAATGGATTGCTGGAAATAATGGATCTTTAATCAATATCATTAAAGTGTTTCATGATTCCCCATGTTATACAATTGATAAGTAAAGAATATTCTATGAATCCTCCATTTTCTTTTAATATTAAGGACTCAGAAACAGAGAATTTAATAGATAAAAGGGATACCCAGATCCATAAGATCTTTACGTGTATTCCTATAGAGCTCCATATATTCTGATGAAGGTTTACACCTTCGTACATCATAACACTCTCTAAAATTCTTCCCTAAAGGAGCTGTTTCAATTTCCTCTTCATAAGTCTTAAGAAGAGACAGAGTGAGCTGATTCGCGTCGCTTCGGGAAATTTTTTCTTGCGTAGCTCCACATCCAACTTCAGCTGCCAACCTTGCTTCCATAGGGGTGGCGTAGTTCTTGTATTTATTCTTAGCTACAGCTATTTCCCAAAGATTTGCGCCAGATACCACTGAAACCAGAGCATGAGCTGCTGCCTCATTCAAAACCATTCGAGTACATGGGCCAGCTGCAGCAAATCCGTTAGATAAAGAAATCAATTTACTGTTACGAGACAGTGCTTGATATGTAGTCGAAATCACCCAAAGTAGCTCTCGCATAGTGTTACATGTATGCTTCAAATGGAATGGGAAGTAATTCAAAAAATGTGCTTGATTTACTAATAATCCTTGAAGATGATAAGCAACTCCAACGATAGCGGTTCCTTCAGATCCCCCTGCATATCCTCCCATGATTGGACCAGTAAGAGCTCCAACGAAACAACCGTATGTGTGAAAATGTACCATTTTATTTAATAGGGAATTGTTTACTTTAAGTTCTGTGACACTAGCTACAAAACGTCCATCAGTTAATCGTTCTCCCCATTCAGGGTTACTGGCTGCGATTTGAGCTGCGTCTGATTCCGCTGTTCCCACACTCTTAAGGAAAATACCAGGACGACCGACTCTTCGTGCTGCTTCCCGAAACATCATAGCATGAGCAACCGATCCCTTCACTTCTGAGGGAGAACCAGACCGAATGGGCATTCCCTCTATCTCATCAAGGATTGGTGCACAAACTCCATCAGCCAGAGGCTCCTGTAGGTACGCCATTGACATTGGAAGGAAGAGCTCTTCGTCACAAGTAATATCAGGCGAGAAAAGGCAAAAAGGGCGTCTAGGATCTTCTATATGTCTATAAGAGATTTCCTTAGCATCCCGACCAAAGCCTAGTGTGAATTTTCCAGGAAAATTTTCTAGAGCTTCTTTCATTTCATCCTCAGTAAATAGAATCCGTCGGTGAGTATCCGTCACTAAGGAACCCACCTCTAAGTAAAAATCCATTGCAGCGTTCCAAAGACTGTCTGCTAACGAGTCATCTTCAGGAACAGGTGTTGAAGGGTCAAAACAAATATCATAATCCTTAATTACTCTTTTAAGTTCAGGTACAATGAGTTTAAGGTCAAAATCTTTTTCTAGGCAAACTGGACCAGTTTGGGCTCTATCTAACACTTCATTTATACGCCACGGAGGAGTTCCCATATTTATCTTGCTCTTTTCTCGATTAATTCAGCTGTAAGTTTTCCTGCTCCACCTGCTGCTTCCGTCCAGCCATCAGCACCTATATCCTTTCTCCATGCCTCACTTGTTGGAGCCCCTCCAATGATCACAATATAGTCTTGTCGTTTCCCTAGTGCTTCAAGTAATTCAATGACTTCTTTTTGAGAACTCATAGTAGTAGTCATAAGCGCAGAAAGAGCAATTACATCGGCATTCACTTCTTCAGCTTTCTCAATGAATTGCATGGAAGGAACATCCTTTCCCAAATCAATTACTTCAAATCCTGACACTTCAAGCATAATTTTGACGATATTTTTCCCAATCTCATGAATATCTCCAGCTACTGTTCCTAACACGACTTTGCCTTTCGTCATTGGGCGTTCTACAGTAGATTCCTTAATATGTTCCATAAGGACTGATGTAGCTGATTGCATTGCTTCAGCAGCACCCATTAGTTCAGGGAGAAAGATTTCCATTTTATCAAACTGCTCTCCAATTTGCTCCATTGTTGGACTTAATACCTCGTTAATCACATTCAAAGGATCTACTTCAGCCTTCAAAAGTTCCTTAGCAATTTTTTTTGCCTTATCGGATTCAAATTCTTCAATAGATCTTTTTAGGTCTTCGAAAAGGCTCTCAATTGACATTTTTGCTCATATCCTTCAGCTTGGTATCATTAACTAATCTTAAAAGTAACTACTCTTCAACTTATATAAATTTTAAGTCTTAAGAGAAAACTAACACTTGGAAAAAGGTTTAATCCTCAAAACGCTTAGAAAGGTAATCCAGATTGCCATTTTTTAAACGTAAATCACAAAGTTAAGTTAGATATTTATATATTCGTTTCAAAACCTTGAGAGATATGTTCAATGTCGGAGATAACAATGAGAAACATCATAGAAAAAGCGGAAACTGGCCCTATCTGCCTAGAAAAAGATTTTGATCGAAGAATTTTAATTCCTGAAGTTCAAAGGATAATTAAAGAATATGATATCTATTATGATCCAGATAATTTGATTCCAAATGATAATAACTTAGCGGATGCTGTGTTTAATGCTGCTTTGGATCTTTATATACAAGTCGGCACTCTAGCTGTTGATTCCCATCGATTAATCAAGTTCGAAGAGGCTGAGATAAAAAAAGCTTTGAGAGATGCTCCTAAGGAAATAGCTTTTGGAGCTGATACTGACACTCGAATAATGAAAGACAGAAGTGTTGAAGATCGAACTCCTCCCTTATGCCTTACTTCAGGGGGATGTGAAATATCAGAGGATATCTATATTCAAGTAGTTCAAAGCTATGCTCAAAATCCACTTGCAGATACTATCAGCGGAGGATGTCCGTTACACACCATATTTGGGATGATTCCTAAAGCAGGTACTCCTGCAGAAGTTTTAGCCTCGATATACAACATTATATACTCTAAAGAAGGAGCTAAGAGAGCAGGACGTCCGTCAATAGGCTTTCATAACCTTTTAGGAACAGCCCTCTCTGCAGCGGGATACATAGGTGCGAGTCAACCAGATCTTGGAGTTAGACCAGTTGATGGGAACCTAATTGCCTCACTTGCAGAGTTGAAAACTGATTACAGTCAGCTGACTAAAGCGTTGTACTATACTGAGAGGAAAAATATCCTAGCAGGAGCAGTATATGTACCGTTAATGGGTGGGTACGCTGGTGGACCTGAAGGAACTGCAATAGTAACAGTAGCACATCATTTACAGGGACTTCTTGTACATAATGTTGCTTATTCAGATTTCCCAGTGACCCATCTCAAGTATTCCTGTAGTAC
>JBHLKC010000226.1:0-5713 GCA_048887065.1 Candidatus Hodarchaeota archaeon | reverse complement strand
TGGTTCTCCAGCTATCTTTAATTTTGCCTGTCTTTGTACATTCATTTTTGTGATAGTAGAGTTTTCTAGTAAAAATTCCAAAAAATCTATTGGTACATTTGCGTATCCTAATTGGTAATAGTTAGATGTAAATCCGCTACCATTAACCTTTAACGCCATACCTAGGAAATCATATCCCAAGATAACGGTCTCACCTGAAGGTCGTGAAAACTGGTGTAAGAATTTCACAAATGGTACGATTGTTTGCCATTCTACAAATACTGGTTCAGCAATTTCTTGTTTACGTGCTAAATTTCCAAGTGCAAAAACTGCAGATTTGATACCATGTGCTTCATGCCCAATTAAGCCAATAGAATTGTTTTCCATCGGATCTGGATCGGATCCTTCTTGAATAGGAGTTTGACTCAATAAATCAGTCTTCAAATATAATGCCTGCTCATGAGGTTGCTCACGATTATAGTCGAACTCCACTCCAAACAACTCTTGTGCAAAATATGAGTTAAGTTGATCAAACTGATATTCCAACTGGACTCCAGATACCAATATTCTCCCTGTTGTAATAGAAATAAGACCGATACTCATAATAAATAATTTAAAATGAGTAACTCTGTGTTTTTTCGTTTAAGCCACCTCTAACATGTCTTTTAGCCATAACGTTCGCTTTGGAGCTATTGTATACATCGCACGATTCTTATCTTTGATTATGAGGATGACCCCTAATTCTGCTAATTTTTTAATATGATGTTGAACACTTGAATGGTGTACCTCAATTTCCTGAGATATCTTCGATAAAGGAATAGGCTTATTTCTTTTAATTAATACACGACAGAGATCTTTTGCTACATCACTTTTCAATGCTAAGGATATTTCTGATGTTTGAATAGATTTCTCTCCCATTAAGTAAAAAATATGATATTTTCCTATTTTCTCATGTGTTACCAAATTAAAGTCATCCAATGCCTGCAAATGCCACAGTAATGATGAGATCCCACATCCTATTTCACGTTGAATTTCTCGCAAATGAGCTCCTTGTTCTCCTTTGTCTCCTAAATATTCAAGAATTTGAGATCTTAATTCATTCTCAAGCAGTTCTACCTCACTTATCCGTCTTCTCTGTGGTGAGTAAGCTACATGAGCTATGAAAAGAAATAACCCCATAAAAGCTCCGATCAATATATCCCTGATCTTAGAAATGAAACCAACTTTCATCAATACAAAAAAGGAGAGAAGAGAGGCAATAACGACAAAACCCATAACAGCTATTTGCTCAAATCCTTCAAACTGTAACAACCCAATGTTTGAAGGATGATCTCCTATTGTCAATTGAACAATTTGCCCTAGCACATCAATTATGTTATTTAGGGGTTTTAAACTTTCACTTAGGAGTCTAAAACCAGATTCAGATGATCTAGTTTCTATATTAAGGGAAAAACTTCCTACTATTACTCGATTGTCTTCTTTCCAAATTCCTGAAGTTAAATTTTCTAAAACAGGTTCAGTACTGGGTGGTGCAACCTTTGCTAACATTTGAACCCTTTTATCTACTTCTATCCAAGCTGAACTCCCATTAAAATTGAATGTAGTTTGTGTTAAGTTTAATTCAGGTAGATTGGCTGTTATCAAGCTTATTTCTTGAATTTTGTTTGATTCATTAAGTGGATATACTACTGGAGCATAAGTTGTTATCCCTAAATGATTCAAATCTTGGAGTGGTGTTTGTTGAAAGAAACGATTCAGTACAAATAAGCCTCTTCCTCTTTCCTTCCATTGATTTATGTCCCCTACAAATGTCAAATCAATTGGAAGCTTTAATTCACTGATCCACCAAATTGCAGCAACGCTTTCATTTGAGAAAACAAATGATAGATTTGTTTGGATTGCAGAGATGTTGTAATATGCTGCTTTTCGTTCTGTCTCACTCACCAGTAGTTCACTTAGGTGTTTATCCCTTACTGAACCATAAAAAATTGCTATTGTGTCTTCGTTGGCATTTTCATTAGCTTTTAGACCTATTAGTGGCAATAATGAGGTTGTTAATATCATACTCCCCACTAGTAACATTATTATTACAATACGTGCATGTAATTTTCTTAGTTGCCACTCCATGCGTTTCTTGCACCCACAGGCTTACTAACTTTTTTCGATAAAAAAAAGATTTCTGAATCGATTTCCCGCAATCTGTAAAAAAAAATCTTGAATACACATTATAAACTATAATATATGAGAATTATCTTAGAGGAGAACTTTAATGGCAGACTCATTTTTTAATACGTATCTCACAGCTCCTTGGAAAATGGATTATGTGAAACAAAAAAAAGATCCCCATCAATGCATTTTTTGTGCAATTTCCCAGAAAATTTCAGGTGTAATAACTTGGGAGGTTTTTCGTGATGATTTGATTATGATTTTGCTCAATCGCTTCCCCTATAACCCTGGTCATCTCTTGATCGCCCCGTTAGAGCATTATGAAAAATTTGAAGAACTTCCAAATAAACTCGTAGTCCATCTTACTTTAATGTTACAACAGGCAATCAAGTTACTAAATACCACTCATTCCCCAATGGGGTTTAATATTGGTTTAAATCTTGGAAATATTGCTGGAGGGAGTATAAAGCATTTACACTGGCATATAGTTCCACGTTATCTAGGAGATCTAAACTTCATGGAAATTCTTAAAACTAGAGTGTTGATTGAAACACTAGAACAAACTTTGACTAAATTACGGACACATACTAATATTCTTGTCTCGAAAACATGATTGTTTCATATTTAAAACCAAATTACCAAGATATATGCATACATGCTAAATATTCTTCAAATAGCTTAATATAAATCAAAATTTTTGAAAATAAAACATAAACTAATTAGCAGTTATTTATAAATAAGAAGGATTATGAAATGAAATGCTTAAGTAATATATTAAGCATATGTGTCTAAGTCAGCAATTGACAAATAATATGCTTAAACATGTACAAGGAGAAGATGCTAATTTGAAAATCGCAAAAATTTGGAGAAAACGAAGAGCAGTTAGTCCGATTTTAGCTGCAATTCTTTTGATTGGTCTTGCAGTAGCTGCAGGCGCGGTTTTATTCGTTATTGTGCTGCCAATGATTCAATCATCTGGAGAGTTTAGTTTTAGTTCTGTTAAATTTTCTGATATTGATACTGATGGTAATAATGACAAAGTAGTATTCACTTTGACAAACGAACTGACAAAATCAGTAACAGTAACAAATGTCACAATTCAAGGAAAAATTGGTACTACTTGGGTTGATCTCACTAATGACGATAACACGACAAGAACATTCCCGTTCAATATCGGAACAAGTGAATCAGAAATTGATATAACATATACATTTGACCCTGGAACTGCTACAGATTTACGGATAAAAGCAGAGTATAAAATTGGGGATGAGATTCAAGATCCATTATATAGTAGTGAATATGACGCTGCTGTTTAATATAAAACAATCAGACCAATACTTTTCTTTTTTTTTTAGCTGAATAGTTTCTACCTACATAAATCCCTAATTTTTTTGTGCAAGCTATTTTTTAAGACGAGAAGCTTCAGCCCGACTTCGAACATATTTATTGATGACCATTTTCCCATCAGTCAAGATTCGACGCATATTCCTTTCGAATTCGGCCCAATACTCTATTAATCTCAGTCGTTGATCTTTGGTTTTAACCATCTCAGTATTTAGAAAGAATGAAATCTCATATCCTTCCTCGGGTTCTCGAATAACTTTCACCCGATTTCCTGGGTTTCGCCATAATTCATTTCGTATTCTGTCAAAAATAAATTCTTCTACAGGGTCATTAAATTTAATTTTTATAGAGACAATAGCTGAATTTCCCTGTTTAATTAGCTGGCCATCCTCAAACATAATTTCTTTGCGAGGAACTTTTTCGCAACATGGATGATCGGGATCAAGTATGCAAATTGGTTCCTCTCCTCCAATCTTACAATCTAAAGGACGTAATTCCAAATCAGATTCTACTAGTGGCAATGAAGACTCTCCAAGGCTTATTTTTTGTCAATAAGCTTAAATTCAATGCCAATATATAATGGATTGTCTTCTCATAAAAACGAATTATAATATAGAAGAAGCCTCTATTTAGATAGAAATGCAAAATAGAATATTAAACGAGTCTTTTTTCTAATATCAAAAATCTCTAACTTTAAGCATTTTAGTTCTAGTGGAAGAAATGAGATAGTGCATCAAACCAAGTTTTACCTTCGGGTCTGTGATTAGAACAAGAATTGTACTTCCCACTTTTGTGATCAAGCCTAGTCCTTGGGGGGTTTGAACATGAATGTAACCTATTTGATTTCCTAAGTTCAATTGAATGCAAGCTCCTGAAAAAGTACTTACAATACCAGCCACCATTGCTGAAACTAATGTTTCCGCTTCATCCGTAATGGGAGCTGTTCGTGCTGACATTATCGGAAAACCCTCTTCACTAACTAAAAGTGCCTGCTTCACCCCTTGAACAGCACCTAGCCCATCTAGAATTTTCTGTATCTTCTCTGTTGAAGTAGATTCCTCATCCGCTTCAGATGTAATCTGACCAAATGTAGCCATTTAAATCACATTTTCACAATTTCTTATTTAAACCAAAAAAGGATATTTCAAGTGATATTTAAGCACCAAAATATCATGGAAATAGAGCAAAGATTGGCCAAGATTAAGAGAAGAATTTATTATTCGTTTTTCAAGGAAGGCAGATAACCAGTGAGGTTACCGGTTTGAGCGAAAACATCCGAATGCAAAGATGTAATCCATGTCAAGTTGCAGTCATGCCTAGTGAACATGGAACAACACGTTTTCCTTGTCCATCATGTGGAATGATCCCGATTATTCGATGTGAGCGGTGTCGAAAACTGGGAAACCGATATACTTGTCCTAATTGTGGATTTACGGGGCCATAATATTATTTTGAAGAGCAAAATGCCTTCTACTTTTTGTCATCTAAAAAGTGACTGTTGAGGAATAATTATGTCGAATGTCCTATCAGTAATGAAAGTAATTCCGACTTCTCCAGAAGTTGATCGTGAGGAAATCGTATCTCGTGCTCAAAACGAGCTAAGAAAGGATTTAAATCTAGAAATACTAAAGAAAGAAGAAGAACCCCTTTTCTTTGGCCTTTATGCAATCAAACTTTTTATAAAGACAGCCGACTCAGACGAAGGAACAGAAACATTACAGACTTTTGAGGATCGTCTTATTGCATTAAAGGAAGTTGATAACTGCGAAATTGAACTGCAAACTATTATAGACTATTGAATATTTCATATTTTTAAGATAATGGCACATATCTTTGGGAGGAGAAAGATATAATCTTTTAGTCTCAAAAATTTTAGATCTTAATGAAAAGCTATTTGTTAAAAAGGAATCAATTTTAAATGAGACGTTAATAGTTGAAATGAATTCAAATAATTCTTCGATTTAAAAATTAGGTTGAGAAATTTGGCAAAAGAAGTTGTTTTGAAAGTCGCAGAAGCCAGACAACGTGATGTCGGCCGTGGCAAGATCCGAATGGATGATATTAATATGCGTGAAATTGGAATCACGACTGGTGACGTTGTTGAAATTCGTGGAAGACAGAAAACAGGAGCTATAGCATGGCCAGCCTATATCGAGGATCAAGGGGCTGGAATTGTACGCATGGACGGAATTATCAGAAGAAACGCAAAGGTTTCTTTAGAAGA